>JANNBZ010000375.1:0-24725 GCA_031386065.1 Burkholderiales bacterium | reverse complement strand
CTGATGCGCGTCTACACCGACGCCGACCCGGCGAACCCGCGCGTGCAGTTCCACCGTGGCCAGGCCAACGTGCGCGGCGCGGCGCAGTGGATGCGGGCCAACATGGGTCGCCCTGCGCAACTGCTGTTGACGGGCTTTTCGGCAGGTGGCGTCGGCTCCACCGCGACCTACCCGCTGATGCGCGACACCTTGCAGCCCACCGGCCGCGCTTCGCTGCTGGCCGACTCCGGCCCGCTGTTCCCGGCGCCGCGTTCCAGCACGCCGGCGCAGCACCCGTCACTGCTGCTGCACAACCGCATCCGCACGGCGTGGGGCCTCGACGCGCCCGGCGGCATGGTCACCCAGTTCGCCAGCCTGCCCGGCTTCAACCCCGACGACCTCGGCACCATCACCGGCGCCCTCGCCACCCGTTACCCCAGCGACCGCTTCGGCTACATGGTGTTCGAACTGGACGGCAACTTCTCGCGCTTCAGCTACGAGAAGTTCTACACCGCCATCTCCGGCGCGCCGAACGATGACGCACGCCGCGCCGAGTTGTACGGCCGCTGGTTCCGCGACATCTCGCAGTGGCTGCCCGCCATCAACAGCTTTGCCAACGTGGCCTACCACGTGCCGTTCTACCGGCCCTTCAACGACTCGCATTGCCTGACCATCGTCGACTTCAGCGGCACCGGCATCGAAGAGCGTGGCATCAACGACCTGTCTGCCTTCGTCGACAACACACTCGACCGCGGCACCCCGATGCGCAACCTCGAAACCGACTGGGTCAGCGACTTCTCACGGCCAGTCAGCTTCGCACTGCAACTGCTGAGCGTGGTGCTGGGGCTGTTTGGGTGAGCCGACGAAGCGAAGGACCTGCGAAGCTGTCCAGCGCAGTCGGCTCGCGAAGGCCAAGGAAGAGCGTTCGATCAACCCCGGATGTGCAGGCCTGAGCCAACGACGAAGCGAAGGACCTGCGAAGCTGTCCAGCGCAGTTGGCTCGCGAAGGCCTGCTCTGCGCAATGGAGCCGCTGTGGCGTTACAGCCTGAAGGGCGACAGCTCGGGGCCTCAGATCAAGAAATACTTCTGCGCCAACGGCAGCACGCTGGCCGGCTCGCAGGTCAGCAGCACACCATCGGCACGCACTTCGTAGGTCTGTGGATCGACCTCGATGTGCGGCGTGCCGCTGTTGTGAACCATGTCGACCTTGCCGATATTCCGCGTGTTTTTTACGGCCACGGCGCGCCGCTTCAGCCCCAGCTTGCCGGGCACACCCAGGTCCAGTGAGGCTTGCGACACGAAGGTCAGGCACGAGTCGTTCAGCGCGCCGCCGAAGGCACCGAACATCGGCCGGTAGTGCACCGGCTGCGGTGTGGGGATTGACGCATTCGGGTCGCCCATTGCGGCGGCCGCAATCATGCCGCCCTTCAAGATCAACGACGGCTTGACGCCGAAGAAGGCCGGCTTCCAGAGCACCAGGTCGGCGAACTTGCCGACCTCGACCGAGCCGACGATGTGCGCAATGCCCTGCGTGATGGCCGGGTTGATGGTGTATTTGGCGATGTAGCGCTTGACGCGAAAGTTGTCGTGCCGCGCGCTGTCGCCCGCAAGAGCGCCGCGCTGTTCCTTCATCTTGTGCGCCGCCTGCCAGGTCCGGATGATGACCTCGCCCACGCGCCCCATCGCCTGGCTGTCGGACGACATCATCGAGAACACGCCGATGTCGTGCAGGATGTCTTCGGCGGCAATCGTCTCGCGGCGGATGCGGCTCTCAGCAAACGCCAGGTCTTCGGCAATGCCGGCGTCCAGGTGGTGGCAAACCATCAGCATGTCCAGGTGCTCGTCGACCGTGTTCACGGTGTAGGGCATGGTCGGGTTGGTGGAACTGGGCAGCACGTTCGGCAGGCTGGCCACGCGGATGATGTCGGGCGCGTGGCCGCCGCCCGCGCCTTCGGTATGGAAGGTGGCGATGGTGCGGCCCTTGAACGCATCGACGGTGCTTTCGAGGAATCCCGATTCGTTCAGCGTGTCGGTGTGGATGGTGACCTGCACATCAAAGCGGTCGGCCACGCTGAGGCAGTTGTCGATGGCGGCTGGCGTGGTGCCCCAGTCTTCGTGCAGCTTCAAGCCATAGGCGCCGGCCTCGATCTGTTCTTCCAGTGGCCGCGGCAAACTGGCGTTGCCCTTGCCCATGAAGCCCAGGTTCATCGGAAAAGCTTCTGCCGCCTTCAACATCGAATGGAGGTGCCACGGCCCCGGCGTGCAGGTGGTGGCGAAGGTGCCGGTGGCCGGGCCGGTGCCGCCGCCCAGCATCGTGGTCACGCCGCTCATCAGCGCTTCTTCGATCTGCTGCGGGCAGATGAAATGGATGTGGCTGTCGATGCCGCCGGCCGTCACGATGGCGCCCTCGCCGGCAATGATTTCGGTGCCCGGCCCGATGACGATGTCGACCCCCGATTGCACGTCGGGGTTGCCGGCCTTGCCGATGCCGGCGATGAGTCCGTTCTTCAGCCCGATGTCGGCCTTCACGATGCCCCAGTGGTCGATGATGAGTGCGTTGGTGATCACGGTGTCGGCCACCTCGGCGGCCAGCCGCTGGCTCTGGCCCATGCCGTCGCGGATGGTCTTGCCGCCGCCGAACTTCACCTCTTCACCGTAGCCGCCCGCCTTCAACGTGTGGTCGTATTCGACCTCGACGATGAGCCCGGTGTCGGCCAGCCGAACCCGGTCACCGGTGGTGGGGCCGAACATTTCGGCGTAGGCGCGTCGCTGGATGGTGGCCATTTGCATTCGGCGTGATTGATTCAATCGGGTTGGAAATGTGGAGAAAAGTTTTACCGCCAAGGCGCAAAGGACGCAAAGGTCGCGAAGAAAAATGAATCGTGACGCGGCGCGGAGTCAAAGGTCGTTGACGATGCGCTTGATTCCTTGCTTCATGACGGGAACATTGAAGTTCAAGAGCAAGCCCAGCTTGAACCCGCCCAGACGCAAGTACGACAGAACTTGGGCGATGTGAATATCCTCGATCGTTCGCACAGCTTTTGTTTCAATGAGCACCTTGTTTTCGACAATCAAGTCAGCGCGATACACAACCCCCAACGGGCGGCCTCTGTACTGCGAGTGGATGGGCGCTTCACACACGAAAGACAACTGGCGCTCTGCAAACTCGATCGCGAGCGCTGCTGCATACGCCGATTCCAGCAGTCCAGGCCCCAGGACACGGTGGACTGCTATCGCAGCGTCGACCACGTGAGCAGAAACTGCTTGCTCATCCACGAGGACGGGCATCCCATTTGCTCTTTCTTTGCGCCCTTTGCGTTCTTCGCGCCTTTGCGGTGAAAACGGACGTGCTCACAGCGCCCCCTGCACCAGCCCACGAAACCCGAACACCTTGCGCTCGCCTGCGTAGTCGACCAATTCAACCGTTCGTTGCTGCCCGGGTTCGAAGCGCACGGCGGTGCCCGAGGCGATGTTCAGCCGCATACCGCGTGCGGCGGGGCGGTCGAACACCAGCGCCGGGTTGGTTTCGGCGAAGTGGTAGTGCGAGCCGACCTGCACCGGCCTGTCGCCGCTGTTTTCGACCACCACCGTGAGCGTGCGGCGGCCGGGGTTGATGACGTGGTCAAGGCCATCGGTGAACAGTTCACCGGGGGTCATGACTGCCCCTCGTCTGCGGCGTACCGCAGCCGGTCCCCCGAGGGGACCGAGCCCGCCTTGAGGCGGCTCGGCGTCGGTCTCGTCTTGCTTCGACACATGCTGATAGACCTCAAACAATCGGTTGATGAACGGTCACCAGCTTGGTGCCGTCGGGAAACGTGGCTTCCATCTGGATGTCGGGAATCATCTCGGGCACACCTTCCATCACGTCGGCGCGCGTGAGCCAGGTCTTGCCTTCGCTCATCAGCGCGGCCACGGTCTTGCCGTCGCGTGCGCCTTCCATGATGGCCGCGCTGATCAGTGCCACCGCCTCGGGGTAGTTCAGCTTCAGACCGCGTGCCTTGCGTCGCTCGGCCAGCAACGCAGCGGTGAAGATCAGCAGCTTGTCTTTTTCGCGCGGCGTCAGTTCCATGGTGTTGATTCACGCTGATTCGGGATGCGCTGCATCTTAGCCAGCGTGCGCTTGAAGCAGCAAGCTTGATGCCACCTGCCGGTGCGCTGGGGCACCCCACGCTGGTGCAACGGCGTCGTCCGCTGCGCTCGAGTTCGGGCGCGTCGCAGGCCCGACACCGCTGTGCGCGCACTGGCATGGGGCTTGCTGTCACAAGCCGAGACAAGCATTCGACTTGCTCCCGTTCAAACCACAACCCCGGAGGTTTTCATGATTCGTCGCCACGCGCTCAAGGCCGCGTCTGCAGCGCTCGCTGCGTCCAGCCTGCTGTCGTTCTCGGTCTTCGCCGCCGACACCATCAAGGTCGGTGTGCTGCACTCGCTGTCAGGCACCATGGCCATCTCGGAAACCGTGTTGAAAGACACCGTGCTGATGGCGATTGAAGAGATCAATGCCAAGGGCGGCGTGCTCGGCAAGAAGCTCGAACCCGTCGTGGTCGACCCTGCGTCCAACTGGCCACTGTTCGCCGAGAAGACCAAGCAACTGATCAGCCAAGACAAGGTCGCCGTGATCTTTGGCTGCTGGACCAGCGTCTCTCGCAAGTCGGTGTTGCCGGTCGTTGAAGAACTCAACGGCCTGCTGTTCTACCCGGTGCAATACGAAGGCGAAGAACTCAGCAAGAACGTTTTCTACACCGGTGCTGCACCCAACCAGCAGGCGATTCCTGCGGTCGAGTACCTGATGAGCAAGGACGGCGGCGGCGCCAAGCGTTTCGTGCTGCTGGGCACCGACTACGTGTACCCGCGCACCACCAACAAGATCCTGCGCGCCTTCCTGAAGAGCAAGGGCGTGGCCGACAAAGACATCGACGAGAAGTACACGCCGTTCGGCCACAGCGACTATCAGACCATCGTCGCCGACGTGAAGAAGTTTTCTGCCGGTGGCAAGACGGCTGTGATCTCCACCATCAACGGCGACTCCAACGTGCCGTTCTACAAAGAGCTGGGCAACCAGGGCCTGAAGGCGACCGACGTGCCCGTCGTCGCGTTCTCGGTCGGTGAAGAAGAACTGCGCGGCGTCGACACCAAGCCGCTGGTCGGCCACCTGGCCGCATGGAACTACTTCATGTCGATCAAGAACCCGTCCAACGACGAGTTCAAGAAGAAGTGGGCCGACTACTCGAAGGCCAAGAAGCTGCCGGGTGCCGACAAGCCGTTGACGAACGACCCGATGGAAGCCACCTACATCGGCATCCACATGTGGAAGCAGGCAGTCGAAAAAGCCAAGAGCACCGACACCGACAAGGTTGTTGCTGCGATGGCTGGCCAGACCTTCAAGGCACCGAGCGGCATCACGTCGACGATGGACGCCAAGAACCACCATCTGCACAAGTCGGTGTTCATCGGCGAGGTCAAGGGCGACGGTCAGTTCAACGTGGTCTGGAAGACGCCCGGCCCGGTGAAGGCCAAGCCCTGGAGCCCGTACATCGAAGGCAACGACAAGAAGAAGGACGAGCCTGAGATGAAGAAGTAAAAAGGGCCGTGTGCGTGACTGCCGATGCGGCGGTCACGCAGCCCCCGTTCACTGCCATGAGCTTCAATTGCCACGCGCTGGTGCGCCTAGCCTTGGGCGCGCTGTTGGCTGGTCTGACCGCCACGGCGGCGCACGCGCTCAGTGCCGACCAGGTCCGCGCCATGTCCATCGGCGACACCGACGACCGTGTCACCGCCATCGCGCAAGCGGCCGCTTCCGGTGACCCGAAGGTGCTCGACTTCTTCAAGGCGCTGCTCGCCGACGAGGTGAAGACTTCGGGCGGAAAGGTCTTCGTCGTTCGTGGCGACAACGCGCGCGAAGCCGCCACCGATGCCGAGACTGCCCTGCCGGCGGACGCGGAAGATGTGGTCAACAGCAACCGACTGCGCCGCGAGATCGACTCGGCGGTGGCGTCGTTGAAGCTGCTGTCACCCGACCGCGTGCAACGTGCCGCAGCCGTGCGCGAATTGCGTGACGGGGCCGATGAATCGAAGCTGCCGTTGATCGAGAAGGCGTTGTCCACCGAGGCGGACGCGAGGCTGAAGGCCGACCTGGGCTTGCTGCGTGCGGCGGTGCTGATCTCGTCAACCGACAAGGCCAAGCGGCTGGACGCCGCGCAGTCACTGGCCGCCAGCCTGACGCCCGCCACTCGGGCGCTGATCGTCGAACGCCTGAAGCCGGGTGTCGAACCCGAGGCGGATGTGCGTTCTCAACTGCAGAAGTCGCTGTCGGCCGTCGAGTCGCGTCTGGCCTGGGGCGAGCGCCTGGGCGTGGTCTTCACCGGCATCAGCCTGGGTTCGATCTTGCTGTTGGTGGCGCTGGGCCTGGCCATCACCTACGGGCTGATGGGCGTCATCAACATGGCCCACGGCGAGTTGATGATGATCGGCGCCTACGCGACTTGGCTGGTGCAGAACTTCTTCAAGATCTGGCTGCCGGGCGCGTTCGACCTCTACATCCTGGCCGCCATTCCGGTCTCGTTCGCGGTCGCCGCGCTGGTCGGCGCGATGCTGGAGCGCAGCGTGATCCGCTGGCTGTACGGCCGCCCGCTCGAAACGCTGCTGGCCACCTGGGGCATCAGCCTGGTGCTGATGCAGGGCGTGCGTTCGTTGTTCGGTGCGCAGAACGTGCAGGTCGAAAACCCAGCCTGGTTGTCGGGCGGCGTCGACCTGCTGAGCAACCTCACGCTGCCGTTCAACCGCATCGCGATCATTTTCTTTGCGCTGGCCGTGCTGGCCGGCGTGTCGCTGCTGATTGCACGCACGCGGCTCGGCCTGTTCGTTCGTGGCGTCACGCAGAACCGCAAGATGGCGGCCTGCATGGGCGTCAACACCGCGCGGGTGGACACGTATGCGTTTGCCTTGGGGTCGGGCATTGCCGGGCTGGCCGGGTGTGCGTTGTCGCAGGTGGGCAATGTGGGGCCCGATCTGGGGCAGGGCTACATCGTCGATTCGTTCATGGTGGTGGTGTTGGGCGGCGTGGGGCAGTTGGCCGGCACGGTTTACGCCGCGTTGGGCTTGGGGGTGTTGAACAAGTTGCTGGAAGGCTGGCAGGGGGCGGTGCTGGCGAAGATCATGGTCCTGGTGTTCATCGTGATCTTCATCCAGAAGCGGCCGCAGGGCATCTTTGCGATGAAGGGTCGGAGTGCTGAGGCATGACCGTCCTCAACTTATCGCCCCTTCGGTGCGAGCGGCCTGCGGCCGGCGCCGGGATGCGCCCCCGGCAGGGCGCCTTCTTTCTTTGCTTCGCCAAAGAAAGAAGGCAAAGTTCCGAAGGCGTGCGCACTAACTTTGCGAAGCAAAGTTATGGGTGCACAAAGGCGACCCGGCTGTCGCGCCCTGCGGGCTGATCCGGGGCCGAGGCTGCGCCGGCGGGAAAAAAAGAACTCGCCTTTTTGGCCTGTGGCCAACGGAGCTCAGACAACTTTTTTTCTGATCCGCCGCCGCAGCCTCGACCCCGGCGCGACAAACGGGGCCACACATGCGGCTCGCTGCGCATCGCCTCGGGCGACAGGATGCTCGCGCAGCGAGCGACGAATCCCCCGGGTCCCCTTCTGAGCCGTCGAGCAGCGCAGGACAGGACGGATCAGAAGGGGCGACTGTCTGAGTCCGCGCAGCGGGCGAGTTCGAGCCTCTTCCCGTCTTGTCCGAGCAGCGCAGAGCAGTCGGCCCTAGGCCGACCGGCTCAGTGGGGTCGCCTTTTCTTTGGTGACTTTCTTTTGGCGAAGTGTATGGACTGGAGACCTGGTAAACAGGTGTGCACGGACCAGGGTAACGCTTTCGGCATGTTGGTTGAGGGGCATTCATCGGGGGCTGGGCAGTGCATTCAGGTCCACATGCATCAGTCGGTGGTGGCAGAAGAAGGCCTCGAAGCAGCCGTCGTTGTTCGGGTCGGCCCTGAACGCCACCGGCAGCTTGAGCAGCGCATTCGAGACGCGCAGCCGATGTCCTTTGAAGCGCACTTCCCCGTTCCACTTCACCGTCACCACCGTGTCCTGGCTTGGATACTCGATCGGCGCCAGACAGGCCGGCATGCGCCTGGGGCTGAGTTGATAGCGATGGGCCGGCGTGTGCAGTCCGAGCGCATCGTGCGGACGCTGCAGGTTGTACACGCTGCGCCAGCGCTCGAAGGCGCGTTGCGCGTGCGCCAGGTCCGAGAACGCTGCGCCGCTGAGCACCTCCGCCTTGAGCGAGCGATGGAAGCGCTCGATCTTGCCGTTGGTCTGCGGGTGGTAGGGCGCGCTGTGGGTCAGTCCGATGCCCAGGCGCACCAGCCACACGCCCAATTCGCTCAAGCTGTGCGCAGGCGCACGCGGGCTGCCCCAGGGGGCGCCGTTGTCCGCGTTGATGCGCAGCGGCAAGCCGTAGCGCGCAAAGGCCTGCGCCAGGTGCGGCTGCACGCTGGTGGTGGCCACGTTGGCACAGGCCTGCAACGCCAGGTTGAAGCGCGAGTGGTCGTCCAGCAGCGTCAACGGATAGCAGCGCGCCTGGGCGGTGTCGAAGTCGCCCTTGAAGTCGATCTGCCACAGCGCGTTGGGGGCCTCGTGCTCGAAGCGCTGCCAGTGCTGGGCGGCCAGGCTGGCCTGGGCAGTGATGAGGCCGTGGCGGTGCAGGATCGCGGTGACGGTGCTGGGTGTGGGAACGCCGGCATGGCCCAGATCGCACAGGCGCCTGGTGATCTTGCGCCCGCCTCAACTGGGGTGCTCGCGGCGCAGCGCCACGACCGCCTGCTCCAGCGGAGCGGCGGTGCGGCTGGGGCTGTGCGCGGGACGCGTGGAGCGGCGCTCGTAGGCCAGCGCGCCTTCTTGTGCGTGGCGCGCCAGCAGCGCGTAACCGGTCTTGGGGCTGATGCCGAAGCGCCGACACAGCTCGCGTCGGTTCGCACCCTCGCGCAGTGCCAACTCGACAAACTCGCGTTTGATGTCCATCTCGGCTTTCGGTTGCCAGGCCACAGGCTGTCCTCCTTCGCGCGCTCGCGCCTTCGAAGAAGTGTTTACCTTGTCCCCGCACACCCGTTACCGAGGTCTCCAGTCCATACAGCGAAGCAAAAGAAAGTTACTGCCCAGCCGGGGGCACAGCCCGGCAACAGGCCGCAGGCCGCATCGCCCCGCAGGGGCGAATCCCCCACCGCGCCAAGGAACCATCAACCATGAGCGCCGTCCTGCAACCCCCGGTGCAAATCGCAGCCCCCACCACCAGATTGCTCAGCATCAATAGCTGGTCCGCCGTCCTCACCGCGACCCTCATCGTCGCCGTGCTCGTCCCCGTCCTCAACCTGGTGGTCCCCGCCGACAGCGTCTTCCACCTGTCCGACTTCGCCGTCTCGCTGATCGCCAAGATCATGTGCTACGCCATCGCCGCGCTCGCGATGGACTTGATCTGGGGCTACACCGGCATCCTCAGCCTGGGCCACGGCGTGTTCTTCGCGCTCGGCGGCTACGCGATGGGCATGTACCTGATGCGCCAGATCGGGCGCGACGGCAACTACCAGTCGGAACTGCCCGACTTCATGGTCTCCCTCGACTGGAAGACGCTGCCCTGGCACTGGACGTTCAGCGATTCCTTCGTCGCCACCCTCGCACTCGTCGTGCTGGTGCCCGGCACGCTGGCCTTCGTGTTCGGCTACTTCGCGTTCCGCTCGCGCATCAAGGGCGTCTACTTTTCCATCATCACGCAGGCGATGACGTATGCGGCGATGCTGCTGTTCTTCCGCAACGAAACCGGCTTCGGCGGCAACAACGGCTTCACCGACTTCAAGCGAATTCTCGGCGTGCTGATCGCCACGCCTTCGATGCGGATGACGCTGTTCGTGATCACCGGGCTGACGCTGATCGGCTTCTTCCTGCTGGCGCGCGCGCTGGTCGGCAGCAAGTTCGGCCGCGTGCTGCAGGCCATTCGCGACGCCGAGACCCGCGTCATGTTCACCGGCTACGACCCGCTGCGCTACAAGCTCGCGATCTGGGTCATCTCGGCCGTGATGTGCGGCATTGCCGGCGCGCTGTACGTGCCGCAGGTGGGCATCATCAACCCCGGTGAAATGTCGCCCGCCGCCAGCATCGAGATCGCCATCTGGGCGGCGGTGGGCGGGCGCGGCACCCTGGTCGGGCCCATCGTCGGCGCGTTCTTCGTCAACGGCGCGAAGAGCCTGTTCACGCAATACCTGCCCGAGTACTGGCTCTATGTGCTGGGCGCACTGTTCATCGCGGTGACGCTGTTCCTGCCGAACGGAATCGTCGGCCTGTTGCGGCGCAAGCCGAAAGGGGAGAGCGCATGACGCCCGACTTGATGCAGGCCGGCGCGCGTGTGCGCCAGGCAGCCGAGGCGCGCAGGAATGCTGTGGCAGGGTTGTCCGGTGGGCGCGAGGCCAGCTATGGCCGCGTGGTGCAGCACAGTGCACTCGACGTGGCACACGGCGCCATCCTGTACCTCGACGACATCACCGTCAGCTTCGACGGCTTCAAGGCGCTGAACGCGTTGAGCCTGAACATCGGCGCCGGCGAACTGCGCTGCATCATCGGCCCCAACGGCGCCGGCAAGACCACGATGATGGACGTCATCACTGGCAAGACGCGGCCCGACGCCGGCAAGGCCTTCTTCGGTTCCACCATCGACCTGCTGCGCCTGCGCGAAAACGAAATCGCCTCCATCGGCGTCGGCCGCAAGTTCCAGAAGCCCACCGTGTTCGAGCAGCTCAGCGTGTTCGAGAACCTGGAACTCGCACTGAAGGCCGACCGCGGCGTGCGCGCGTCGATGTTGTTCCGCCTGAGTGGCGAGCAGCTCGACCGCATCGGCGCGATGCTCGGCCTGATTCACCTGAAAGACAGCGCGCAGCGCACCGCCGGCTTGCTGTCGCACGGGCAGAAGCAGTGGCTGGAAATCGGCATGCTGCTGATGCAAGACCCCAAGCTGCTGTTGCTCGACGAACCCGTGGCCGGCATGACCGACGAAGAGACCGAACGCACCGCCGAGCTGTTCCTGTCGCTGGAGGGAAACCACTCGCTGGTGGTGGTCGAACACGACATGAAGTTCATCGGCGAACTGACGCAAGGCAAGCCGGGCAAGAAGGTGACGGTGCTGCACGAAGGCAGCGTGCTCGCCGAGGGATCGCTGGCCGACGTGCAGGCGAACGAGAAGGTCGTCGAAGTCTATTTGGGCCGCTGAGCATGCTCAAACTTGAGGGCATCAACCAGTACTACGGCGGCTCGCACATCCTGCGCAACCTGTCATTCGAAGCGCGCGTGGGTGAAGTCACCGTCATCCTCGGCCGTAACGGCGTGGGCAAGACCACGCTGCTGAAGAGCCTGATGGGCGTGGTGCCGGTGAAGACCGGCAGCGTGCACCTCGACGGCATAGCCATCACGCGCGACACACCTTACGAGCGGGTGCGCAAAGGCGTTGGCTACGTGCCCCAGGGCCGCGAGATCTTCGGCCGTCTGACGGTCGAAGAAAATCTGCGCATGGGCCTGGCCTACAAGCCCGCCTCGATGCCGATTCCCCCGCAACTGTTTGAGCTGTTCCCGGTGCTGAAGCAAATGTTGCACCGGCGCGGTGGCGACTTGTCGGGTGGCCAGCAACAGCAGCTCGCCATCGCCCGCGCACTGGCTGCCGGACCGAAGTTGCTGGTGCTCGACGAGCCCACCGAGGGCATTCAGCCAAGCATCATCAAGGACATCGGTAGCGTCATCCGCAACCTGGCCGACCACGGCATGAACGGCCAGAAAATGGCCGTCGTGCTGGTCGAGCAGTACTACGACTTCGCCGCCGAACTGGCCGACCAGTACCTGGTGATGGAACGCGGCGAAATCATCCGCCGAGGCCGCGGCGCCGACATGCAGGCCGACGGGGTGAGGGCGCTGATGTCGATTTGAGGCGGGCCGACCGCGTGCTGGGTTCTGTCGCGCAACGCCGCGCACCGAACCGAAGTGGCCGATGCGCCGGGCCGGGACCGCTCAACCCGTTTGAAGCCCGAGCATCAACGTCAATGGATCCAGCGGCGACGACACGAACCCGTGCTTGAGATAGAAGCCCATGGCTTCTTCGTCGATCGCGTGGCACAACAGGGCACGCACCCCGATCAGTGCCGATGCCTGGATCGCACGAAGCACGGCGTCCTTCAGCAAGCCGCTGCCGATGCCCCGGCTGGCCCAGTCGGTGTGAACGGCCAGCCGGCCGAGCACAATCACCGGTAATGGATCCGGCATGTTTCTTCGCAGTCGACCCGCGACCGATGCTGCTGTGATCGAACCCGCAGAAAGAGCGTAGTAGCCGATCACCTGACGATCAGACGCGCAAACCACATACGTGCGCGAGGCACCCGAGGCCGCATTCGCCAAGGCGTGCTTGCGGAGCCACGCACTCAACGAGACATGCCGACAAACGAACTGCGACGTGTCGTGCTCGGCCGTGAGCGGCACGGGCGCCGCAGTGTCGGCTGGCGCGGCCGGGCTCACTTCTCCCAAGGCGCGCGCTTGGCCAGCAGTCGCTTCAGCGCTGCGTTCTCGGAAAGCGGCGCATCCATCAGCGCCACGAACGCTTTGTACTGCTTGGCATTCACCGTGAACAGCGTTTGATCGAGCAGCACCTGCTCGGCTTTCTCGCGCGACGCTTCGAGCATGAAGTCGGTGCGGCTCTTGCCCTGCAATCGCGCGGCGCGATCAATCAGTTCCCGCTGCGCAGGGGGCGTGCGCAGGTTGATGACGGCGGAGGCGGTGCTTGAGCTCATGGCGAGATTCTAGCGTCTGTGTGCACGTTGTGCATACGTCTGGAACGCAGCTTGATCATCGTGCAACCCGTTGACGCTGGGCGGCTCAGTCGCTGCATGAAGGACTTCCAGCGCGTGGCGCTTCTCCGGCGTGTGGTCGTGTCCATCGCCGCGGCGCGCCTGCATGCCGCTGAGGCCGCGCGATCAAAGGTGTCCGCGAATCGCGCGGTCAGGCCTCAGCAGATAGCGAGATCGCGGGCAAGGTCTTGCCTATTGCTATCAAGAATCGAGACCCCATCGCGCCATCGAGTGAACCCCATCGAGATGCAGGCCGACGGGGTGAGGGCGCTGATGTCGATTTGAGGCGGGCCGCGTGATAAGGTTTGTCACGCTCGGAAAATTCGAGTCAGACACGGGAGCAATGTCGTCGTTCGGGAGTGCTCGCAACGGATACCAAACCCGGTGCGGCACCCGAACCAGCCGCGAAGCAAAGGGACCCCCAAGGAGTCGATGCAATGAACGCACCCGATCAAGTCTTGTTCGACAAAATCAAGCAGCTCCCGCCGCAGCGCCTGGCCGAGGTCGAGGACTTCGTCGATTTCTTGCGCGAGCTTGAGGCCGGGCAGCGCCTCACACACGCCGCTGCCAACGCCAGCGAGGCGAGCTTCGCCCACGTGTGGGACAACGACCAGGATGCGGCTTACGACCGCATGTGACCCGATGGCCATCTCTTCACCGACCGCTGCAAGGTTCAGCTTCGGCGACGTGGTGCTCGTGCCTTTTCCGTTCACCGATCAATCGGGCACCAAGAAGCGCCCGGCCGTCGTCGTTTCAAGTCACGGCTACAACACCAGCCGACGCGACATCGTGATCATGGCCATCACGAGTCAGGTGCGAACGCCACTGGGCTTCGGCGAAGCGATGATCGTCGACTGGCAAGGCGCCGGGCTCGTCAAGGAATCTGTGCTCAAGTCCGTCTTCACCACCATCGAACAACGGCTCGTTGTGCGTGTCATGGGGCACCTCTCGGCCGGGGACATCAAGACGCTGCGCGAAGTTGTCGGCGATGTGATCGGATGACACCGCGCTCGCACCATTCGGGCTGAGGTAGCGTAGGAAGGGCCGGCTTTGGCCCTCACCGGCGTGCAGCCGGCGCATTACACGCCTGACGACACTTTCGTGTGCAAGTACCTGCGCGGACGGCTCACCGCAGACTGAGCCAGCACGCAGCCCGCTGCCGCATCAGACGCCAACGCTCGCAGGTCGGGGTATTCAAACTCAAGACCTGACCCCGGTGACCCGGTGACCCCCCTGCCGCATCAGACGCCAACGCTCGCAGGTCGGGGTATTCAAACTCAAGACCTGACCCCGGTGACCCCCGGTGACCCCATGACCCCGGTGACCCCCAACTTGACCCCGGTGACCCCCTGACCCCGGTGACCCCCACCGGTGACCCCCGGTGACCCGCTGACCCCGGTGACCCGCGGTGACCCGGACCCCGGTGACCCGCATGACCCCGGTGACCCGAGACCTCGGTGACCCGCCGGTGACCCGCGGTGACCCGTGTGGGACAACGACGAAGATGCGGCTTGCGACCGCATGTGACCCGATGGCCGCCTCTTCACCGGCCGCTGCTCCATGTTCAAGACGTGACTCGGCATCCCGCCTGGACCGTCACTCCTTCCCGTTGGGCCCGTCATTTGGTTGATAGGAAGCGAGTGTGTTTTTCAACTCTTCTGCGTGGCTGAAGATGTCATCCACGCTGTCGAGCTGCACCAGCACCTCTTCCTTCTTGTCGTTGAATACGCCCAGACGGAGCCTCTGCGAGTTGTTGAACCGCAGGCGGCAAATTGGCTTGCGATTGTTGTCGTCAAGAAGGATTGCGCAGTAGCTTTGTGCATCACGCATCACCAGCCGTTTCGGACTCACTAGCCCACGGAGGATGGAGCGAACCGTGTGGAAGCCTTCGATTTCCTCGGGCGAAGTGACGATCTGTGCCTCGGAAGTATTTCCCACCGGGATCACGGGACCGTCGGGCTCTGCCGCTGGCGCCGATTCGGGAGTCATGGCACCTTTAAGTCGTTCATTGATTCGTTCGCCGATGAGCTGTTCGAACGCACGCTTCGTAATCAGCGTGAACTGATCTCTCACTGCTGGCCTAAATTGCTTATTTCCCAGTAAGTCGGACGAAACGAGACGAACAAAGTCTTCAGATGGATTCGTCATCCATTCGGCCAAGCGATTCTGAATCGCGCGTGTGTACTTCAGATCGTTGGCGGTGGTCAGAATCGTGTCGAGATCAAAAGCGGCTTTCGCGAATTTCTTGAGTTCGTCTACGTCGCGATCTTTGAAGTCTAGGATGCTGAATTCGAAGAACGGCTTATCGTCCATCTTGTTCGGCTTCTCAAGGTCGGTGAAGAACCTGTAGATAAGGCCGTTTGTTAGGACGCCGAATCGTGCCTCGGTGACGTGAAAGTAGCGGAAGAGCTGGCTGGCATGGTTGATATGCAGGTCCGCACCAGACTTCTTGCACTCGAAAAGGATGATCGGCTTCCCGTCTTTGAGGATTGCGTAGTCGACCTTCTCGCCCTTCTTCGTGCCTACGTCAGCTATGAGCTCAGGTGTCACCTCGAGCGGATCGAAGACGTTGTACCCAAGAATCTGGATCAGGGGCATGACCATCGCATTCTTGGTCGCTTCCTCGGTCTGGATTTTGTCTTTGTTGGCCGCGACCCGCGACGCCAGCGCGCGAAGGTGATCAATGAAGTCCACAGGCAATCTCCTCTTTGAGTTTGAAGGTGTGCATTTGTATCACTACGATCATGTGCGGATTGTTCTGGGCTCTGACAGTGAATCGACGGTCGGCCGTCACCATCAGAGTGACCTCGGTTCCGCAACGCGTTCGAACCTTCCAAAGTGTTCTCTCCGGTGAAAGGCGAAGTGATGCTGCCGTGCTGATGATGACGGCGGCCTGAAGTGGTGGTCTAGAAACCAGCGGATGCCGCAGCCTTACCACGTAGTCGAGGTTTGTGCACCGTGTGATCAATTGCAGCGTGCCTGTACGGCATTAGCTCCGCATCCCCGACCGCAGAACAACCCCCCCTTCCCGCCCCATTTCAACCCTTCCCGCCACGCCCCGCTGCCTAGACTTCGTTGAACCGTCATTGGTTTTTCGGAGCCTTCCGTGTCACTTCTTGGATTCTGGCGAAACCGCGCCGAGCGGGCGCAGGCTGCTACTCATTGGGTGGGCGTGTATTGCCGTGGCGACCATCTATTTTTGGCCGACGTGGCGCGGCGCGACTATGCCAAGCCGCGCATCGCCGCAGTCGCCAGTTTCGACGGCCCGCAAGCGCTGGACGCGATGCTGGGTTGGCAGCGCCATCGCAAGGGCGCGCCGGCGTGCAGCAGCTTGTTGCTGCCTGCGGCCGACTACCAATTGCTGGTGCTCGACGCGCCGGCGGTGCCTGCGACCGAGCGAAGCGACGCGCTGCGCTGGGGGCTGAAAGACCTGCTGGACGGGCCGGTCGAAGAGGCCGCGATCGACTGCATCGAGGTGCCGGCCGCCGTGCGCGGTGACGCCGCACAACGCCTGCTGACCGTGGTGTCGAAGAAGGCAACGGTGCGCGACTGGATGCGCCGCTACCGAGACGCGCGCGTGCCGCTGTCGGCCATCGACGTTCCCGAACTTGCGCTGCGCAACTTGGCCGTGCTCAGTGCCGGGCTGGAGGCGCGCGCCTTCATGCACCTGGGGCTGGACAAGACGCACCTGATCCTGGTGTGGCAGGGCGAGCTGTGCAGCTTTCGCGAGCTCGACATCAGCGGCACCCAGTACTTCCAGGCCAGCGACGACGAACGCGCCGTGCTGGCCGACCGGCTGGCGCTGGAAGTGCAGCGCACCGCCGATTCGTTCACACGCCAATTCCACGCGGCTGATTTGTCGGGCCTGGACATTTCCAGCGTCGGCGGGCTGGACGACCTGCTGGAGCGGCTGTCGAACCTGGTCAGCCTGCGGGTGGCGGACTTTCGCGTTGAAGAGCGCATCGACATCGACGGCGTCGCCTGCCACCCGGACATGGACCGGCGCATCGACTTCACCTACGCCATCGGCGCGGCGCTGCGGCAGGAGATGGCCGCATGAGTTCACAGATCAACCTGGTCGACGCATTGTTGTTGCCCAAGCCGGCGCTCATCGATGGCCGCACGGCGGCGGCGATTGTCGGTGCGGCGCTGCTGGGCGTGGCCATTCACGGCGGCATCGAGAGCGCACAACTTCGTTCGGCGCTGGCCACCAATCCGGCCGCTGCCACGCTTCAGGCAACTGCAACCGCCGATGCCGCCAGCGCACCCGTCGGTGGACTGGCCGCACAGACGCAGCAACTTCAACGCAACCTCGCCCTGCGCGACGCATTGGCGCAAGCGCACAGCCTGCCCGACGACAGCGCGCGCCTGCTGCAACAGGTGATGGCCGCCTTGCCCGACACGTTGTGGCTGACCGAGATCGACCTGCGTGGCAACCAGTCGATCCGCATTGCCGGAGGTGCGCTGGACGCATCGGCGCTGGCGGGTTTTTCGGCCAGCCTGGCGCGCATCGACGCGCTGAAGGGCACGCCGGTGCTGGTGCTGCAACTGGAGCCGCAAGTGCGCGCCGACGGTGCGTCGGTCGACGACAGCTCCGACGCCTCGGCAAGCTCATCGCCCGCCGCACCGATGCGCCGTACCCGGCAGCCCTACACGTTTGCGTTGGCCAGTGGCGACGCGTCTGCCGCCGAGGTGCCGCAATGAAATTCACGACCGTCTTGCGCGGTGGCACGCGGCCCTGGCTGGCGCGGCTGGACGCCATTCCCGAGCGCGACCGCTACGCGATGCTGGCTGCGGGCCTGGCCCTGGTCGGCGCGCTGGAGATGATGGGCGTGCAGCCGATGCGCGACAAGCGCGAAGCGATTCAACTGGCCGCCAGCAACGAAGCGCAAGGCGTGTCCGACGCTGCGGCGGCGAGTGAGGCCGACCAGGCCACGCAAGCCGCCGACGTGACGGCGCGGCTGGCCAAGGTCGACGCCGAACTGACCGCGCTGGGCGTGGGCGCAGGGTCAGGCGTGGGTGGCCGTGGTGCGCGCGGCGAGTCGCTGTCGTTCCTGCTCAGCCGCACGCTGCAGCGGCAGGCGGTGCACGTGGTGTCGCTGCGCGCGCTGGGTGTACAGGAGCTGAACCTGGCCGTGCCCGCCGACGCGGCTGGAACCGGTGTTGCAGGCACCGTCATCGCCGATGCGGCTGCTGCGTCCAAGGCTATGTACCGGCACCGCTATGAATTGACGCTGGGCGGCGATGTTGCCCAGCTCACCGCCTCGGTGGCGGCGCTGGAACACGGCATTCAGCCGCTGCGCATCGAGCGGGTTCGCCTGGCCTCGAACGGCAGCGACAACGCGGTGCAAGCCACCGTCACCCTTGTCACCATCGGACTGGAGCGCACATGGCTGTCGCTGTGATGAATGCGTTTTGCCGCCCTGCGGTCACCGGCCTTGCGCTGGTGTTCGTGATGACGACGCCCGCTGTCTGCGCTGCGATGGGCAGCAATGCGCCGTTCACGCCACCGCGCGCTGCGGCGGCTTCTCCCGATCCAGCCAGCGCAGTCAATGCCGTCGACGAAAACGCCGATGCGGCAAGCGCGAACGGCCTGTCGGGTGTGCGTGTGGGGCCGCGCGCCGCCGCGCTGATCGACGGGCAGTGGGTGGCCGTGGGCGACACGGCGCGCGGTGCGCGCCTGCTGTCGGTGCAGGCCGACGCCGCGACGCTGCGCCACGCCGACGGCCGCGTCGAGCGGCTGCTGTTGAACCCGGCTGCGCTGCTGTCTGCCAAGACCGCAACCACTGACCGGGTCACGTTCACCCCTGCGCGTGCGCAGCGACCGATTGCGGAGAAATGATGCATCCAAGACTCCTTCAAAACCTTGCCGCGCCTGTGCTCAGGCCCAGCCGCAGGCCGCCCATGGCGCGCGTGTCGGCCGCGTTGTCGGCCTTCGCGCTGGCGTTCCTGAGCGCCTGCCAAAGCGGCCCGCCGCAAGGCAAGACCCAGTCTGCGATTGCCGAGGAACTGGCGCAGGCGCGCGCGCCGCGCCCGGCGCCCAAGGTGCCCGACAAGGTGACCCGCGCCTTGCTGCCGCCGATTGCTGCCGAGCGCGCGGTGCTGCCGTCGGTGCCCGAACTGCGCTTCGACCTGGCGGTCAGCAACGCCTCGGCCACGCAGGTGTTCCAGGCCATTGCCTCGGGCTCGCGCTACAGCATGCTGCTGCCGGCCAACCTGGCCGGCAGCATCACCGTCAGCCTGAAAGAAGTGACGGTGCGCGAGGCGCTGGACGCGCTGCGCGAGTTGTACGGTTATGAATACCGCATCGAAGCCAACCGCGTCTTCGTGCAACCCGCCAGCCTGCAAACGCGGGTGTTCCAGGTGGCGTATCCATCGGGCCGGCGCGTCGGGCGCAGCGACACCCGCGTGGTGTCGGGCTCGATCTCGACCACCGCGCAAGGCGCGGGCAGCGCCGGCAGCGTGGCGCAAGAAGGCAGCCAGGTTTCCACCACCACCGACGCTGATTTCTGGAAGGAACTGGAAGCCTCGTTGAAGGCCGTGGTGGGCACCGACGCCGGCCGCCAGGTGGTGATGTCGCAGCAGTCGGGCGTGATCGTGGTGCGCGCCTTTCCGCGCGACCTGCGCGAGGTCGAAACGTATTTGAAAGCGGCGCGCCTGAGCATCGAACGCCAGGTGATGCTGGAAGCCAAGATCGTCGAGGTGTCGTTGAAAGACGGCTATGAATCGGGCATCAACTGGGCCTCGTTCACCAAGGCCGGCGACCACCGCTGGTCGCTCGGCGCCGACAACAGCCGCATCAACGTTCCGGGCAGCATCGGCCGTGCGGCCGGCATCAACACCGGCTCCATCGTCACCGGCATCGACGGCGGCACTTCGCCGCCCACTGTCACGCCCACCACGCTGGGCCAGTTGATCGCCAGCCCGCTGGCCAACGGCGCGGCCAATGCGCTGGGTCTGGCCTTCACCAGCAACAGCTTCGCCGGCCTGCTGTCGTTTCTTGAAACGCAGGGCTCGGTGCACGTGCTGTCGAGCCCGCGCGTGGCCGCCATCAACAATCAGAAGGCGGTGCTGCGGGTGGGCACCGACGACTTCTTCATCACCAATATTTCCACCACCACGGTGTCCAGCCCCACCGGCTCGATCACCACGCCGACCATCACCACGCAGCCGTTCTTCTCGGGCATCTCGCTCGACGTGACGCCGCAGATCGACGAAGACGGCATGGTCACGCTGCACATCCGCCCCTCGGTCAGCAGCGTCAGCGAGCGGACCAAGGTGGTGAACCTGGGCAACCTCGGCAACTTCACGCTGCCACTGGCGTCGTCGAACATCAACGAGGCCGACACCGTGGTGCGCGTGCAAGACGGCGTCACCGTGGCCATCGGCGGGCTGATGCAGCAGAACCAGTCGGACGACGACGCGCGCGTGCCGTGGGCCGGCGACGCGCCGGTGGTGGGCAACCTGTTCAAGCGCACCAACCGCTCGCTGCAAAAGCGCGAACTGGTGTTCCTGCTGCGCCCCACCGTGATCAAGACCGACAGCCAGTGGCAGGCCGACATTGCGGCGTCGGAGCGGCGCATGAACGAGTACCCGTCGGGCCCGCGCGAGCGCTTTCCGATGGCGCTGCCGCAGGGCGGCAGCCCGACCGAGCGCACCACCGAATAGCCCAAGGAGCCCACGATGTACCTCGCTCACTTCGGCCTCAAAGAGTGGCCGTTCGGCATCACGCCCGACACCGATTTCACCTACCGCGCGCCGGTGCACGAAGAGGCGCTGAGCACGCTGCTGCTGGCGCTGGACAGCGGCGAGGGCTTCGTGAAAGTCACCGGCGAAGTCGGCACTGGCAAGACGCTGCTGTGCCGCACGCTGCTGGACCGGCTGGCCACCGGCGACGACCCTGCCGTCACCGCCTATGTACCCAACCCACGCCTGGCGCCGGCAGCGATGCTGCGCGCGCTGAGCCGCGAACTGAAAAAGCGCACCAGCCGCGCCAACGACGAACACGAGCTGTACGACAAGCTGGAATCGGCGTTGATGAAGCTGGCCCGGGAAGGCCGCCGCGTGGTGCTGTGCATCGACGAGGCGCAGGCCCTGCCGCTGGACACGCTGGAGGCGCTGCGCCTGTTGTCGAACCTGGAAACCGGCAAGCGCAAGCTGTTGCAGATCGTGCTGTTCGGCCAACCTGAACTCGACACGCTGCTGAGCGCCACCGAATGCCGTTCGCTGGTCAGCCGCATCGGCTTCAGCGCGCGCATGGCGGCGCTGAACCGCCACGAGCTGCGCCACTACCTGTGCCACCGCATGGCCGTGGCCGGCTGGCGCGGGCCCGAGGCCTTCACGCCGCTGGCGCGCTGGGTGCTGTGGTGGACCAGCCGTGGCGTGCCGCGCGCCGCCAACGTGCTGGCGCACAAATGTTTAATGCTGGCCTACGGCGAAGGCGCGCACCAGGCCACGCTGAAGCACGCGCTGGCCGCGCGACGCGATGCGGCGCTGCGGGCCCCCGGCTGGCTGGCGAGCTTGCGTCAGTTGGCGATGACCGACATCGGAGCCCGCACATGAGCGTCATCAACCAGATGCTGCACGACCTGGACGCGCGCCGCGCGCCGCAGGGCGCATTGAACGTTGCTGCCGGTGCTGACGCGTCCGTGCCTGCCATGCCGGCGCGCCGCCATGGCAATCCGCGCTCGCGCCGGCTGCCGGTCATCGTGCTGGTCGGCACGGTCGCCATCGGCGCGGCTGCCTATGGCGATTGGCCCGGGCTGCTGAGCGCTCGCGCGAACGCGGCGACGGCCCGGGCGCCGGTGCCGCTCGCGTTCGATGCAACGCCGCCCACCGCACCGCCGCCAGACTTCGCGTCGCCCGTGGCGGCGCGTGAACCTGCTGCGCTAACCTCCGAAAATCGAGCAGCCCCGCCAGCACCCGCACGCAGCGAAACGCTGGCCCTGCGCACGCCGCCTGCGCTGACCTCGGCGGCCAATTTCCTCAGCACGCCTGCGCTGCCCGCCTCCGCTTCAGTGGCCGCGCCGCCGCTGCCGGTGGTCGCACCCGGCCCGGCCAGCATCGACAAGAAAATGATGCTGCAAACCGCCGATCAACGGGCCCAGGCCGCGTACCGGATGGCCGTCGACGCCACCAACGCCGGTCACCCGCAGGTGGCGATCGAGCGCGCGCTGGAAGCGCTGCAACAAGCGCCGCTGCACCGCGCCGCGCGCCAGTTGGCCGCCGTGCTGCTGCATGCGCAAGGCGCCACGCCGCGTGCCGTGGCGCTGCTCAACGAAGGGCTGGCCATCGACCCCGAACACGCTGCGGCGGCCTTGTTGCTGGCCCGGTTGCAACTCGAACAGGGCGCGCCCGACATGGCCCTGGCCGTGCTCGACCGCAGCCAACTGCACAGCGCCGACGCCGAAGGCCTGCGGGCCGGCATCCTGGCGCAGCAGGGCGACTTCAAGCGCTCGCTGGTGGCCTACGAATCGGCGTTGCGCCAGCAGCCCGTCAACGCCACCTGGTGGCTGGGCCTGGGCGTGGCGCTGGAGTCGGAAGGCCGCGCCGCACAGGCCCGCCAGTCGTACGCCAAGGCGCAGGCGCTGGGCCTGGAGCGCGACGAGCTCACCAGCTTCGTCGAGCAGCGTCTGCGGGCGCTGGACTGAGCTTCTCGATCCAAACCTCGATCCTTCAGGACACCCACCGTGGACCGCCCAACAGCCGCCGTTTTCAACCCGCAGAAATTCCGCCTCGGCGAGGTGATGGTCAGCAACGGCCTGATCACCGAGGCCCAGTTGAAAGACGCGCTGGCGCAGCAAAAGCTCACTGGCCGCAAGCTGGGCCGCGTGCTGACCGACCTGAAGTTCGTCTCCGAAGCCGAGATCGGCGAAGTGGTGGCCGGGCAGTTGAACATCTCGTTCGTCGACCTGAACCGCCGCGAACTGGACGCTGCGCTGGTGCGCAGCCTGCCCGAGGCGCAGGCGCGGCGCTTTCGCGCGCTGGTGCTGGGCCGCAAGAACGGCGGCCTGGAAGTGGGCGTAGTCGACCCCGCCGACATGGTGGCCTACGACCAGTTGTGCCGCGCGCTGCAAACGCCGGTGTTCCCGGTGGTGGTGACCGAGACGGCGCTGCTGTTGGCCATCGAGCGCGTCTACCAGCGCAGTGAAGAAATTTCTGGTTTGGCAAAAGAGGTGGCTGCCGACGTGGGCGACGGCGTGCTCAGCCTGGCCGGGCTGGACACCGCGTCGAGCGCCGAGGACGCGCCGGTGGTGCGGCTGCTGCAGTCGATCTTTCAATCTGCGGTGTCGCGCGACGTGTCCGACATCCACATCGAGCCGCAGGAAAAGCAGTTGCAGATCCGCTTTCGAATCGACGGCGTGATGCAGGTGCAAAGCGCGCCCGACGGCCGCATTTCAGGCGCGGTGGCGCAGCGGCTGAAGCTGATGGCCAGCCTGGACATCTCGGAAAAACGCTTGCCGCAGGACGGCCGCTTTCGCATCAAGGTGGGCGCCACCATGCTCGACGTGCGCATCTCCACGCTGCCCACGCAGTTCGGAGAATCGGTGGTGATGCGCCTGCTGGCGCAGCACGGCGACCGGCTGAAGCTGGACTCGATCGGCATTCCGCCGGCGATCCTGAAGCGCCTGAAAACCTCGCTCGCCTCGGCCAGCGGCATGGTGCTGGTGACCGGCCCGACCGGCAGCGGCAAGACCACCACGCTGTACGCGGCGCTGGCCGAGCTGAACGACCCGCGCACCAAGATCATCACCGCCGAAGACCCGGTCGAATACCGGCTGCCGGGGCTGAACCAGGTGCAGATCAACGACAAGGTCGGCCTGACCTTCGCGAAGGTGCTGCGCTCGGCCTTGCGGCAAGACCCCGACGTGATTCTGGTTGGTGAAATGCGCGACCAGGAAACCGCCGAGATCGGCCTGCGCGCCGCGCTGACTGGCCACCTGGTGCTGAGCACGCTGCACACCACCGACGCCGCCGGCACGCCGATGCGCCTGCGCGACATGGGCATCCCGTCGTACATGGTGGCGTTGGGCCTGCGGCTGGTGATTGCGCAGCGGCTGGTGCGCACCGTGTGCACGCATTGCCGCGCGCCGCATCAACCGCTGCCGTACGAGCGCGAATGGCTGGTGCAGGACCTGGGCGACGCGGTCGACTCGCACCCCTACTTCCACGGCATCGGCTGCGGCCACTGCCACGACAGCGGCTATGCGGGCCGCACGGCGGTCTACGAAATGATGGAGATGACGCCCGAGCTGGTGCACCTGGCGAACATCGACGACCCGTCTGGCTTTGCGGTCGAGGCCAAGCGTGCCTTCGCCGAGCACACGCTGCGCCGCCACGCGATGCAACTGGTGTTCGACGGCCGCACCACGCTGGCCGAAGCCATGCGCATCAGCAGCCAGATCTGATGCCGCAGTTCGCCTACCACGGCCGCGACGCGGCGCAGGCGCCGATGACCGGCGTGATGGAAGGCCTGAGCACCGGCCAGGTGGCCAGCTTGCTGACCAGCATGGGCATCACGCCGGTGGTGATAGCGCTGCACCAGCCGCCAAAAGAGGCCAGCGAAACGCTGGCCCGGCTGTTCGGCAGCAAGCGCATCAACGACACCGAGGTGCTGATGTTCGCGCGCCAGATGTACACGCTGATGCGTGCCGGCGTGCCGATACTGCGGTCGCTGCAGGGGCTTGAGGAATCGTCCGGCCACAAGGGCATGCGCGCGCTGCTGCGCGAACTGCGCCAGTCGCTGGACTCGGGCTACGAGCTGTCGCACGCGATGGCCAGGCGCGGCGATGTGTTCGACGGTTTTTTCGTGGCCATGGTGCGCGTGGGCGAGACCACCGGCCAGCTGACGCAGGTGTTCCTCACGCTGCACGAGCACATGGAATT
>JANNBZ010000373.1:0-10253 GCA_031386065.1 Burkholderiales bacterium | reverse complement strand
TTCGCTTTCGCGCTGTTCGGCGATCTGCATGAAGCGCTCGCGAAAGCCCGGGTCGTGGGTGTCGACGAAAACCTGCTCGCCGGTCTCGGCGTCTTGAATCGTCATCAGGCCCACATCGGGCAGGTCCATTTCGGCCGGGTCGAACAGGCGCACCGCCAGCACCTCGTGCTTTTGCGACAGCCGCGCCATCGCGTCGCTCCAGCCCGGCGCGCTGATGAAGTCTGAGACCACGAACACCATCGAGCGGCGCGGAATCATTTGCTGCGCGGCTTGCAGCAGGTCGCGCAATTGCGTTTCGGTGGCCGACTGCGGCGGCTTGAAATCGCGCATGCGTTGCAGCAGGTGCAGCACGTGCTGGCGGCCGCCGCGCGCGGGCAGCACGGCGTCGACCTGGCTGCCGAACAGCAGCGCGCCGACGCGGTTGCCGTGCCGCGTGAGCAGGCGGGCCAGCACGGCGACGAACTCGGTCGACACCGCGCGTTTGCTGCGCTCTGACGAGCCGAAGTCGACGCTGCCGCTGAGGTCGAGCAGGAACCAGGCCGTCAGCTCGCGGTCTTCGGTGAACTGGCGCACGTGCGGTGTTTGCAGGCGCGCGGTGACGTTCCAGTCGATGTGACGCACGTCGTCGTGGTGCTGGTATTCGCGCAGGTCGGCCAGGTCCAGCCCGGCGCCGCGCATCAGCGTGCGGTAGTCGCCTTGCAGCAGGCCGTCGAGCCGGCGTATCACCGACCATTCCAGCCGGCGCAGCACCGCCTCGACGCTGTCGCCCACCACGGCGGCGGCATCAGCCATTGGCGCGACCCTCGGTGTTGTGCGCCATCGGCTTGTCGGGCTTGGCCACCTTGGCAACGATGCGCTGAACGATGGCGTCGGCCGTCATCGAATCGGCCAGTGCTTCGTAGCTCAGCACCAGGCGGTGCCGCAGCACGTCGGGCACCAGGTCGACCACGTCTTCGGGCAGCACGTAGCTGCGGCCGCGCAGCATCGCCATCGCGCGGCCGGCTTCGATTAACCCGATGGTGGCGCGCGGGCTGGCGCCGAAGCTCAGGTACTTGGCCAGGTCGGGCAGGCCGTGGCGGGCCGGCTCGCGGGTGGCCGCCACCAGCTTGACCGCGTACTGGATGAGCGACGGGTCGACGTAGATCTGCCGGCATTCGTGCTGCAGCTCGGCCAGCTGCGCGGTGCTGGCCACCGGGCTGACCACGGCGGGCTCGCCGGTCACGCGCTCGACGATCACGAACTCTTGTTCCTCGGTCGGGTAGCCGACCAGCACCTTCATCATGAAGCGGTCGACCTGCGCTTCGGGCAGCGGGTAGGTGCCTTCGGTTTCGATCGGGTTCTGCGTGGCCATCACCAAAAACGGTGACGGCACCTTGTGCGTCTCGCCGGCAATCGTGACCTGCCGTTCCTGCATCACTTCGAGCAGCGCGCTCTGCACCTTGGCCGGCGCGCGGTTGATCTCGTCGGCCAGCAGCAGGTTGGCGAACACCGGGCCCAGCGAGGTGCTGAATTCGCCGGTGCGCTGGTTCCAGATGCGCGTACCCACCAGGTCGGCCGGCACCAGGTCGGGCGTGAACTGGATGCGCTTGAAGCTGCCGCGCAGCGTGGTGGCCAAGGTTTTCACGGTGATGGTTTTTGCCAACCCCGGCACGCCTTCGACCAGCAGGTGGCCCTGCGCCAGCAGCGCCACCATCACGCGTTCGAGGAACTGGTCTTGCCCCACCACCACGCGTTTTACTTCGTAGAGGATGCGCTCCATCAGCGTGGCAGTGCTGTCGTTCGATGAGTTCATGTTGGATGTGTTGAGAAGTCAGAAAAATCAGAACGGCGGCATGCCGACGGCCGACGCGGCGTTCTCGATCGGCACCGCGAACGCGATGCCGATGAAGGTGCCCGCGTCGCCGGGGTTCAGGATGGCGGTGACGATGCCCACCACGCTGCCGTCCATCGTGACCAGCGGGCCGCCCGAATTGCCGGAGTTGGCGGCGGCGTCGAACTGGATCAGGTTGGTCAGGCGCTGGCCGTCTTCGGGCGATCGGAACTGCCGCTTCAAGCCCGACACCACGCCGCCCGACGCCGACGGCCCGATGCCGAACGGAAAGCCCACCGCCAGCACCTGGTCGCCCACCGCGAGGTCGCTGGTCGAGCGCATGGTGGCGGCCACCAGGTCGTCGGGAATGCTCTTGGCGCGCAGCACGGCCAAGTCGCTCTGCGGCTGCGCATTGATGACCGTGGCCTCGGACTCGTGGCCGTTCCAGAAGGTGACGCGAATGCGCTTGGCGCCGGTCACCACGTGCAGGTTGGTCAGGATGGTGCCGTTGTCGATGATGACCACGCCGCTGCCGGTGGACTGGTGGCGCGTTCGCGGGTCCGTGGCGTCGGCGTCGACCGGTTTGCCGATGGGGTCTTCGTCGTCCAGCCCGACCACGCGCACCACCGACCCCTGGATCGCCTGGTAGGCGTTGGCCCAGGGCGAGGGCAGCGGCTCCTTTTCGAGCGAGCTGCGCACGGCGGCGTCGATGTCGCGCTGCGTCAGGACGACGTTGGTCGGTGCCAGTCCGTGTTGCAGCAGCATGCCGCCGGCCACCAGCAGCGCGCCCGCCAGCGCCCAGACCGGCCCGCTGCGGCGGGTCGCAAAGGCGCGCGGTCGTGCCATGCGCGTTGGTTGGAGAGCGGGAGCAGGTGGGGGGGTGGTCGCTGCTGCCGGCGCGGCTTCGTCCGCGCGAGGCGGCTCGGACCGCGTGGCCGGCTGGCGTGATCGGCTGTAAAGCGGAGCCTTCTTCATCACTGCACCTCTGCGGCCCTGACCATGCTGAGCCCTCCGGCTGAACCGTACCACGGAGCCGCGCCGCCTGCATGACAAGCTGCGTGGCGACCGCGAGGCATGATCCCGGGATGCACTGGACCGACACCCACTGCCACCTCGACGCGCCCGAGTTCGACGCCGACCGTGCGGCCGTGGTGGTGCGGGCCCGTGCCGCCGGCGTGCAGCAGATCGTGCTGCCGGCGGTGGAGCCGGCCAACTTCGACACCGTTCGCGAACTGGCGCACGCGCACGACTTTGCCTATGCGCTGGGCATTCATCCGCTGTACGTGGCGCGGGCGCAGCGTGACCCGTTGAACGCTCTGGACGCGCTGGAGGCGCTGCGCAGCGCGCTGCAAACCCACCGCGACGACCCGCGCCTGGTGGCGGTGGGCGAGATCGGGCTTGATCATTTCGTGCCGGGGCTGGACCGCGCGCAGCAGGAAGTGTTCTACGTTGCGCAGTTGAAGCTGGCACGCGCCTTCGACCTGCCGGTGATCCTGCATGTGCGGCGCTCGGCCGACACGCTGCTGAAGCACCTGCGGCAGCAGCGCGTGCGCGGCGGCATTGCACATGCGTTCAACGGCAGCGAGCAGCAGGCGCTGGCCTTCGTGGCGCTGGGCTTCAAGCTGGGCTTCGGCGGCACGCTGACGTTCGAGCGCGCGCTGCAGATTCGCCGCCTCGCGCAGACCTTGCCGCTGAGCGCTATCGTGATCGAGACCGATGCGCCCGACATCCCGCCGGCCTGGCTGTACCGCGATGCCGAGCAGCGTCGCGCCGGCCAGACGGCACGCAACGAGCCGGGCGAGTTGCCCCGCATCGCCACCGAACTGGCGGCCCTGCGCGGCCTCACGCTGGCCGAGCTTGCCGAAGCGACGCACGCCAACGCGCGGCAGGCCCTGCCGAAGCTGGCATGACGGCGCCGCTGGTTGGCCTGGCGCCGCTGATCGACCACCGCACGCGGCTCGTCGTGCTGGGCAGCTTTCCCGGTGTGGCGTCGCTGAACGCGCAGCAGTACTACGGCCATCCGCGCAACCATTTCTGGCCCATTTTGTCGGCGCTGTGGGGTGTCGACCTGGTGTCGCTTGCGTACGCACAGCGGGTGAGTGAAGTGCTGGCGCGCGGTCTGGGTGTGTGGGATGTCTACGCGAGCTGCCTGCGCGAAGGCAGCCTCGACAGCGCCATCGAGCAACCGGTGCTGAACGACCTGGCAGGGCTGATGCAACAGGCGCCGGAGCTGCGCGCCGTGGCCCACAACGGCGGCGAATCGGCGCGCGCGATGCGGCACACGCAGGCGCTGGGCGTGCCGGTGTGCAAGCTGCCGTCGACCAGCCCGGCCAATGCGAGCTGGAGCTTCGAACGCAAGCTGGCCGCGTGGCGTGCCGCGTTCATCGAGCACGGCATGATCACTTCATGACCCGAATTCGCAAGCCACCGGCGCTCGCGCCCGCCACCGTCTCGGAAGCCGACGCCGTGCGCTACCTGCACCTGGGCACGGTGTGGGTGCAGGGCGCCATGCGCATCCGCAAGCCGCTGGCGCTGGAGCTGGAATACATCCAGCGAATGATGGTCTGGATGCTGCTGCGGCCGAGTGCCGAAGTCGCCAAGGGCCACGCGGTGCAGCTCGGTTTGGGCGCGGCGTCCATCACCCGCTTCACGCACAGCGTGCTGCGGATGCGCACCACGGCGGTCGAGCTGAATGCGAGTGTCATCACCGCCTGCCGCATCTACTTTCACCTGCCCGACGACGGCGCGCGACTGAGCGTGCTCGAGATGGACGCCGCCGCCTTCGCCGCCGATGCCGAACGCGCAGAGACGGTGCAGGTGCTGTGCGTGGACCTCTACGACCACGACGCCGCCGGCCCGGTGCTCGACAGCGAAATCTTCTACCGCCACTGCCATCGCCTGCTGGCCGAGGGCGGCGTGATGACGGTCAACCTGTTCGGCCGCGACGCCAGCTTCGAGCGCAGTGCCCAGCGCATTGCGCGTGCCTTCGGCGAGGCGCAGGTGTTCAGCCTGCGGCCCACGAAAGAAGGCAACACCGTGGTGGTGGCGATGAAGGGCGTGGTGATGCCCGAACGCGAGGTGCTGGTCGCGCGGGCCGAGAATATCGAGGCCCGCTTCAGCCTGCCCGCCCGAAAATGGGTGAAGATGATTCGACCCTTGCCTGCAGCGCCTGCCGCTGATCCCTCCGCATGAAAGCCATGGTCCTGCCACTGCAAACCAATCCCGAAGGCAAGCTCGAATGGCGTTGGCTGCTGAAGGCGCTGCGCGACGACCACCTGATCAGCAGCGAAGACGCCGACCGCACCGCCAAGCGCTTCGGCGGCGCCGACAGTTCGCAGCACCCGTTGATCCGCCTGGCCGGTGCCGGTCTGGTGCGCAAGGGCAGCCACAAGCCGCTCGATGTGGAGGCCATCACCGAATGGCTGGCCGGCCGCTGCGGGCTGGCCTACTTGCGCATCGACCCGTTGAAGGTCGATGTGGGCCGCGTTGCCGAAGTGATGTCGGTCACCTATGCCGAGCGGCGCCGCGTGCTGCCGCTGCAGGTGGGCGCGCAAGAGGTCACGCTGGCCACCTGCGAGCCGTTCGACGTGGCGTGGATGCCCGAGATCGCGGCGCACACGCGGCGCACGTTGAAGCTGGTGCTGGTCAGCCCGCTCGAACTGGCGCGCTACACGACCGAGTTCTACACCCTGTCACGCTCGGTGCGCGCGGCGGCCAAGAGCGGCGAGTCGTCGGCCGTCGTCAACTTCGAGCAACTGGTGGAGCTGGGCCGCAGCAACAAGCAGCTCGACGCCAACGACCAGGGCGTGGTGCAGGTGGTCGACTGGCTGTGGCAGTACGCCTTCGACCAGCGCGCGTCCGACATCCACCTGGAGCCGCGCCGCGAGCGCAGCGCGATCCGCTTTCGCATCGACGGCGTGATGCACACCGTGTATCAGCTGCCGCCGGGCGTGATGAACGCGATGATCGCGCGCATCAAATTGCTGGGCCGCATGGACGTGATCGAAAAGCGGCGCCCGCTGGACGGCCGCATCAAGACCCGCAATCCGGAGGGCGATGAAGTCGAGATGCGTTTGTCCACGCTGCCCACCGCCTTCGGCGAGAAGATGGTGATGCGTATTTTCGACCCCGACACCACCGTCAAGCCGCTCGACGCGCTGGGCTTCGGCAGCCATGACGTGAAGCGCTGGGAAGCGCTGGTGGCGCGGCCGAACGGCATCATTTTGGTGACGGGGCCGACCGGTTCGGGCAAGACGAGCACGCTGTACTCGACGCTGCGCCGGCTGGCCACCGACGAGGTCAACGTGTGCACCATCGAAGACCCGATCGAGATGATTCAGCCCGCGTTCAACCAGACGCAGGTGCAGCCGGGCCTCGACTTCGGTTTTGCCGAGGGCGTGCGCGCGCTGATGCGGCAGGACCCGGACATCATCATGGTGGGCGAGATCCGCGACCTCGACACGGCCGAAATGGCGATCCAGGCCGCGCTGACCGGCCACCTGGTCTTCAGCACCCTGCACACGAATGACGCGGCCTCGGCCATCACGCGGCTGGTCGACCTGGGCGTGCCGCCGTACCTGATCAGCGCCACGTTGATCGGCGTGCTGGCCCAGCGGCTGGTGCGCACGCTGTGCGTCAGCTGCAAACAGCCCGATGAAGCCACCACCGCCGAGACGCTGGCGGAATTCGTCAAGCCGTGGCGGCTCAGCGGCGCGGTGCACGCCTACAAGCCGGTCGGTTGTCTGGAGTGCCGCATGACCGGCTACCGTGGCCGTGCCGGCCTGTACGAATTGCTGGCCATCACCGACGCCGCCCGTGGCTTTTTGCAGCCCGTGCCCGACACGCCGAAACTTCGCCAGCAGGCGCTGAAAGACGGCATGCGCCCGCTGCGCCTGGCCGGCGCGATGAAGGTCGCCGAAGGGCTGACCACGGTGCTCGAAGTGATGAGCGCAACCCCTGCCTGGGAGTGAGCGCCCCGCGCTACGTGTAAACCACAGACGCCGTCAGGGTCATGCTCCCTAGAATCGGCCGCACCCAGTGCGCATTGCCAGGAGCCTCACCTTGAAGATCAAGAGCCAACGCGACTTTTTGTCAGGACTGATGTTCCTGATCGTGGGCATCGTGTTCGCGGTGGGCGCCACCAACTACAGCATGGGCACCTCGGCGCGGCCGGGCGCGGGTTACTTTCCGCTGATCCTCAGCGTGATCATGGCCATCCTCGGGGCGGTCATCCTGTTCAAGGCGCTGACCATCGAAACCGAAGGCGGCGACCCGGTGGGTGCCATCGCATGGCGGCCGCTGCTGGTGATCGTCGCGTCCATCGCGGCGTTCGGTTTCACGCTGCCGCTGCTGGGCATGCTGGCGGCGGTGCCGATCCTCATCGTCATGGTCAGCTTCGCGGGTGCGGAGTTCAGCTGGAAGGGCGTGCTCGTTGCCAGCGTGGTGCTGACCGCGTTCGCGTGGTTCGTTTTCGTGTGGGGGCTGAAGTTGACGATTCCGCTGTATCCCAGCTTCATCAAGTGACGTGTTCCAACACAAGAACGAGAACTGACGCATGGAACTCCTGAACAACCTGGCCCTCGGATTCGGCGTCGCGTTCACCGCGCAGAATTTGCTGTACGCCTTCTTCGGCTCGGTGCTGGGCACGCTGATCGGCGTGCTGCCGGGTCTGGGGCCGGTGGCCACCATTGCGATGCTGCTGCCGTCGATCTACGCGCTCGACGCGACGCCCGCCCTCATCATGCTGGCCGGCATCTATTACGGCGCGCAGTACGGCGGCTCGACCACGGCCATCCTGATCAACGTGCCGGGTGAATCGTCGTCGGTGGTGACCGCGATCGACGGCTACCAGATGGCGCGCCAGGGCCGTGCCGGCCCGGCGCTGGCAGCGGCCGGCCTGGGCTCGTTCTTTGCGGGTTGCGTGGGCACCATCATCATTGCGGCGTTCGCGCCGCCGCTGACCGAACTGGCCTTCAAGTTCGGCCCGGCCGAATACTTTTCGCTGATGGTGCTGGGGCTGATCGGCGCGGTGGTGCTGGCCTCGGGCTCGCTGCTCAAGGCCATCGCGATGATCATCCTGGGCCTGCTGCTGGCACAGATCAACACCGACGTGATCTCGGGCACCGCGCGCTACAGCTTCGATATTCCCGAACTCACTGACGGCATCGGCTTCGTCGTCATCGCGATGGGCGTGTTCGGTTTCGGCGAGATCATCGCCAACCTCGGCCAGCCCGAGGAAGACCGCGAGGTGTTCACCAAAGACGTGAAAGGCCTGTGGCCGACCCGCCAGGATTTCCACGACGCCTGGCCGGCGGTGCTGCGCGGCACGGCGCTCGGCTCCATCCTTGGCGTGCTGCCGGGCGGCGGCGCGTTGCTGGCCTCGTTCGCGTCGTACACGATGGAGAAGAAGCTGGCCGGCGCGTCGGGCCGTTTCGGCAAGGGCGACATCCGCGGCGTGGCCGGCCCCGAGTCGGCCAACAACGCCGGCGCGAAGACCTCGTTCATCCCGATGTTGACGCTGGGCATTCCGCCCAATGCCGTGATGGCGCTGATGGTCGGCGCGATGACCATCAAGGGCATCCAGCCCGGCCCGCAGGTGATGACCAGCAACCCGCAGCTGTTCTGGGGCCTGATCGCCTCGATGTGGGTCGGCAACGCGATGCTCGTCATCCTGAACCTGCCGCTGATCGGCATCTGGATCAAGCTGCTGACGGTTCCGTACCGCTTCCTGTTCCCGGCCATCACGCTGTTCTGCTGCATCGGCGTCTACACGCTGAACAACAACACCTTCGACGTGTTCCTGACCGCGCTGTTCGCCCTCATCGGCTACATGTTCTACAAGCTCAGTTGCGAGGCCGCGCCGCTGCTGCTGGGCTTCATCCTCGGGCCGATGATGGAAGAGAACCTGCGCCGCGCGCTGTTGTTGTCGCGTGGCGACTGGAGCACCTTCATGACGCGGCCGCTGTCGGCCGGCCTGCTGATCGCCGCCGCCCTGATGATCGTGGGGGTGATGCTGCCGTCGATCAAGAACAAGCGCGAAGAGACGTTCAAGGAAGAGTAGATGCGCCGCTCGGTTCCTGTTGAAGCCGCCTGCGGGCGGCTTCTTGCTTGGCGCCGCTGATAATTCGGCTCACAGGAGGCGACCCCGATGTTGACGGCTCATCCGCTGCGCGAAGCGCTGCACAACGAAGTTCATGCACGGCCCTATGAACAGATGGTGGCGCCCTTCGTGCTGACCCACCTGGCGCTGCTGACGCCCGAGCCAGGCGCGTCGCGCGAACACCTGCACCGCCTGCTCAGCGCGCGCCACCTGGCACTGCCTGCCGCCAACGCCAGCCACTTGAGCGTCGACCTGGGCGGTGTGCGCCTGCGCTGGGAGCAGCACACCGAGTTCCAGACCTACACCTTCTGGCGCACGCCGACGCATCCTCTGCAGGGCTTCGACGACACCGCCCTCGGGCATGTCAGCACCGAATGGGTCCAGGCGCTGCCGGGCGAATGGTTGGTGGGGTTGCACATGCTGGCGGTGAATGCCGAGCAGGCCGAGCCGGCCGACCACGATGGCGGGCAGGCGCTGGCGCGCCGACTGCTGGACGAAACCAGCCTCATCGGCGCCAGCATCACCGAAGGCCAGGCCCAGGTCTACACCGACTTCCGCCTGCACGCCGACGGCTTCGCGCGGCAACTGCTCAGCGTGGCCGGCATGAACCCTCGGCGCCTGGGCCGCACGGTGCAGCGCCTGCTGGAAATCGAGACCTACCGTATGGTGGCGCTGCTGGGGTTGCCGGTGGCGCGCGAGGTGGCGGGCACGCTGCACCACGCCGAGCGCGACCTGGCCGACGTGGCCGAAAAAATCCGCAGCGCCGCGCGCAACGAGGAGCCCGCGCTGCTGCGCCAGCTGACGCAACTGGCGGGTCGCGTGGAAAGCCTGTACGCCAACACGCACGCGCGCTTTTCAGCCAGTTCGGCCTACTTCGAACTGGTGCAGCGGCGCATCACCGAACTGCGCGAAGTGCGCCATGCCGGCCTGCAAACGCTGGGCGAATTCATGGACCGCCGGCTCGGCCCGGCGATGCAGACCTGCGCCTGGGCCGCACGCCGCCAGCAGGCGCTGAGCGAGCGCATCTCTCGCATCAGCAACCTGCTGCGCACGCGGGTCGAGATCGAGCAACAGCAAAGCAGCCAGGACTTGCTGGACGCGATGAACCGCCGCCAGAAGGCGCAGATGTTGTTGCAGACGGCGGTGGAAGGCTTGTCGGTGGCGGCGGTCACCTACTACGGCGCCGGGCTGGTGGGCTACCTCGCCAAAGGCGCGCAGTCTGCGGGCTGGAATGTGCGGCCCGATCTGGCGATGGCGATCAGCATTCCGCTGATCGCCGGCGCGGTGTGGATAGGCGTCAGGCGGCTGCACCGCGAGGCGCAGGCTGCGGCGGTCTGAACCGCA
>JANNBZ010000336.1:0-5393 GCA_031386065.1 Burkholderiales bacterium | reverse complement strand
AATGGTCATGCCCGGCGACAACGTCAGCATCACCGTCAAGCTGATCAACCCGATCGCGATGGAAGAAGGTCTGCGCTTCGCCATCCGTGAGGGCGGCCGCACCGTCGGCGCCGGGGTCGTGGCCAAGATCATCGAATAAGGAATGTCGATAGGGGCGTAGCTCAATTGGCAGAGCGCTGGTCTCCAAAACCAGAGGTTGGGGGTTCGATGCCCTCCGCCCCTGCCAGCCAAGCGGCCTGAACGGGCCTCGAAACTGGCGTCCACAGCAGCCCGCGATGGCACCGAAAGGGCCTGCGGGCTTCGCTGCTAGAAAAGGCGGTGCGACTTGATGGTCGGCAACCGCGATGACTTGAAGTGAAAACCATGGCCAACCCTCCACAGATAGAGACGATCTCCACCGGCGCCGACAAGGCCAAGCTGGCCGTGGCGGCTCTGCTCGTCGTGGCCGCCGTGGTGGTTTTTTACGCCCTGGCCAAGCAGGATCTGTGGCTGCGTGTTGCGGCCCTGATTGCGTTGATGTTGATGGCTGTGGCTACGTTTTTCACCTCTGAGCCCGGCAAGCAGCTGATCGGCTACGGCCGCGACTCGGCGCGCGAAGTTCGCAAGGTGGTGTGGCCGACCCGCAAGGAGGCGGTGCAGATGACCGCTTACGTGTTCGCCTTCGTATTCGTGATGGCGCTCTTTTTGTGGATGACCGACAAGACCCTTGAATGGTTGCTCTACGACCTGGTCTTGGGCTGGAAGCGTTGAAGGATCAAGCGATGAGCGAGCAGACTGTGAACGCTGTGCCCGAGGTGCCCGCCGAAATCGTGGCGCCCGTCGTCCCGTCCAACAAGCGCTGGTATGTCGTGCACGCGTATTCGGGCATGGAAAAGGCGGTCGAGCGCAACCTGCGCGAACGCATCGACCGTTCCGAAATGAAAGACAAGTTCGGCCGCATCCTGGTGCCGATGGAAGAGGTGGTCGAACTCAAGAACGGCAAGAAGGCCGTCACCGAGCGTCGCTTCTTCCCGGGCTATGTGTTGGTCGAGATGGAAATGGCCGACGACAGCTGGCACCTGGTCAAGCACACCAGCAAGGTCACCGGTTTTGTCGGCGGCGCCAAGAACCGGCCTTCGCCGATCTCCGAAGCCGAGGTGATGAAGATCGTCAACCAGATGCAAGAGGGCGTCGAAAAGCCGCGGCCCAAGGTGCAGTGGGAAGTGGGCGAACTGGTGCGCGTCAAGGAAGGCCCGTTCACCGACTTCAACGGCGCGGTGGAAGACGTCAACTACGACAAGTCCAAGGTCCGCGTGTCGGTCACGATTTTCGGACGCGCGACGCCGGTGGAGCTGGATTTCAGCCAGGTCGAGAAGGTCTGAGCGCAAGGAATACGAGCCCGATGAGGGGCTCGCGCTGACCGCCAGGTCACCGCACAAACCTCATCCGTTGCTGCCGGGGACGAGACTCCGGTACGAGGAGCCAAGGGTGATCTGCAACGCAGATCACGAACTTGGCGTTTGAACTCAGGGAATCCAACACCGCATGAACTGCGCAGACGGGTTCTTCTCAAAGGAAAGTCATGGCCAAGAAAATAATCGGCTTCATCAAGCTGCAGATCCCTGCAGGCAAAGCCAACCCATCGCCCCCGATTGGTCCCGCCCTGGGTCAGCGCGGCCTGAACATCATGGAATTCTGCAAGGCGTTCAACGCCCAGACGCAGTCCATGGAGCCAGGCTTGGTGCTGCCGGTGGTGATCACCGCGTTCGCCGACAAGTCGTTCACCTTCGTGTTGAAGTCGCCACCAGCCACCGTGCTGATCAAGAAGGCGATCAAGCTGGACAAGGGCTCGGCCACGCCCAACGCGAACAAGGTCGGCAAGATCACGCGAGCTCAGCTCGAAGAGATCGCCAAGATCAAGATGAAGGACCTGACGGCGGCCGACATGGACGCTGCGGTTCGCACGATTGCTGGAACCGCCCGCTCGATGGGCGTCACCTCGGAAGGTGTCTGATCATGGCAACCCTGACCAAACGCCAAAAGGCCACCGCCGGCAAAGTCGACACCAACAAGTTGTACACGCTGGACAACGCGCTGGTGATCATCAAGGAATGCGCCACCGCGAAGTTCGATGAATCGATCGACGTGGCGGTGCAACTCGGCATCGATGCCAAGAAGTCCGACCAGGTCGTGCGCGGCGCGGTCGTGCTGCCCAACGGCACCGGCAAGACCAAGCGGGTGGCGGTGTTCGCACAAGGTGCGAAGGCCGAAGAAGCCCGCGCCGCCGGCGCCGACATCGTCGGCATGGAAGACCTGGCCGAGCAGATCAAGGCCGGTGTAATGAACTTCGACGTGGTGATCGCCTCGCCGGACACGATGCGCGTGGTCGGTACCCTGGGCCAGATCCTGGGCCCGCGCGGCCTGATGCCGAACCCGAAGGTCGGCACCGTGACGCCCGATGTGGCGCAAGCCGTTCGCAATGCGAAGGCCGGTCAGGTGCAGTTCCGCGTCGACAAGGGCGGCATCGTGCACAGCACCATCGGTCGCCGCTCGTTCGAGTCGGACAAGCTGGTCGGCAACCTGCGCGCGCTGATCGAGGCACTGAACAAGGCCAAGCCGGCCACCAGCAAGGGTGTCTACCTGCGCAAGGTGGCGGTGTCGTCGACGATGGGCGTAGGCGCCCGGGTCGAGATCGCGTCGATCAACGCGGCTGCAGCCGGCGCGTGATGAAACAAGGGTCGGCGCGAGTCTGGCGCTGACCGCATGAGTTTGGTGGGCTGCATTGCTTGAGAAGGCGCTGCAGGTCATCCAAGACCGCTGGTGCGGCCCTCGTGGTCGCTTAATGGAAGGCAAATCGGGCGCAAGCCCGGTGAGCAACAAGCCAGCGCAGATGGCGGTCCCGCTGAAACGGAATTTTGGTTCCTGGACAGAAGGTCGCTGAACTTTGGGTGTGTCGGGAGACAAGCGTGAGCCGACAACGGCGAGCGCGACTTGAACGGCACGTGATGTGAGGAGCAGACCTTGAGTCTCAATCGCAACGAGAAAGCAGCCGTCGTGACGGATGTGGCCGCGCAAGTCGCGCGTTCACAGACGTTGGCGCTGGCCGAATACCGTGGCCTCACCGTGGAACACTTGAACAATCTGCGCAAGCAGGCACGCGACAAGGGTGTGTACCTTCATGTATTGAAGAACACCCTGGCTCGCCGTGCTGTGGCTGGCACGCCGTTCGAAGTGGCCGCGGAGAGCATGGTCGGTCCGCTGATCTACGGTTTTTCAGAAGATGCTGTCGCCGCGGCCAAAGTCATGGCCGACTTTGCCAAGGGCAACGACAAGCTGGTCGTCAAAGGTGGTGCCTACGCGGGCAAGGCTTTGAATGCCGACGGGGTGAAAGCCCTGGCGTCGATTCCGAGCAAGGAAGTCCTGCTGGCGCAGTTGCTGGGCCTGATGCAGTCACCGGTGTCGCGCATTGCGCGTGTGCTGGCGGCCATCGCCGAGCAGCGTGGTGCGGGTGCGGAAACTTCGGCAGCGCCTGCTGCCGAAGCCGCACCTGACGCTGCACCGGAAGCCACACCGGAAGCCACACCTGCGGCCTGACCGATCTTTCAACGCAACTCATTCAACGATATCTAGGAGCCACAAATGGCATTCGACAAAGACGCATTCCTGACCGCCCTCGACAGCATGTCGGTGATGGACCTCAACGACCTGGTCAAGGCCATTGAAGTCAAATTCGGCGTGTCTGCCGCAGCCATGTCGGCCCCGGCCGCCGGTGGCGGTGCCGCCGCAGCCGTGGTGGAAGAGCAGACCGAATTCAACGTCATCCTGACCGACTTCGGCGCCAACAAGGTCTCGGTCATCAAGGCCGTGCGTGAACTGACGGGCCTGGGCCTGAAGGAAGCCAAGGACCTGGTCGACGGTGCTCCGAAGCCCGTCAAGGAAGCGGTTTCCAAGGCCGACGCCGAAGCCGCCAAGAAGAAGCTGGAAGACGCCGGCGCCAAGGCAGACATCAAGTAAGTCGTCTGCAGGCGATGGGCTGGGCGCCTCTGAAGGTGCCCGGCCCTTCGCTCTTCAAGGGCTGTCTTCGGACAAGCCCTTGGAGAACACTTGAAAACACCCCGCCGGGACAATCGGGGCTTTTCCAAGTGTTCTTTGATCCGACTGCAAAGAACGGGTTTGGTCGGGCTCCGGTGCAATGCCGGGGTTGTCCGCCAGCGGTTGGTAGTGGCCAACCACCAAGCTTTGAATCGCCTTGTCCTGCGCTTGAGCGGCAGTGAGAAGGCTCGATTGACAGTCGCCGACGGAGGTTTGGCCTGGCCCAGGCGGAGCTTCCTGAGACGGAGTGGGAAAATACATATGGCGCAGCATGCAACCCCCTACAGCTACACCGAGCGCAAGCGCATTCGCAAGAGCTTCGGTAAACGCGAGAGTGTTCTGAAGGTCCCCTACCTGCTGACGATGCAGCAGGAGTCGTATATCGCCTTCCTCCAAAAGGAAGTAGCGCCCCAAAAACGAAAACCCGAAGGCTTGCAAGCCGCCTTCCTGTCCGCGTTCCCGATTGTTTCGCACAACGGTTTCGTGGAAATGAAGTTCATCGAATTCAACATGGCCAAGCCGGCCTTCGACACGCGCGAATGCCAGGTGCGAGGCCTGACTTACGCCGCTGCAGTGCGCGCGAAGCTGCAGATGATCATCTATGACCGCGAGTCGCCGCAGGCGAAGACCGTCAAAGAGATCAAGGAGCAAGAGGTCTACATGGGCGAGGTTCCGCTCATGACCGAATACGGCTCGTTCATCGTGAACGGCACCGAGCGCGTGATCGTGTCTCAGCTGCACCGTTCGCCGGGCGTGTTCTTCGAGCACGACAAGGGCAAGACGCACTCCAGCGGCAAGCTGCTGTTCAGCGCCCGCATCATTCCCTACCGCGGTTCGTGGCTCGACTTCGAGTTCGATCCGAAGGACATCCTGTACTTCCGCGTCGACCGCCGTCGCAAGATGCCGGTGACGATTCTGCTGAAGGCGATCGGCCTCAACCCCGAATCGATCCTGGCGCACTTCTTCGTGTTCGACAACTTCCGCCTGATGGACACCGGTGCCCAGATGGAGTTCGTGGCCGACCGACTGCGCGGCGAAATTGCCCGCTTCGACATCACCGACAAGAACGGCGTGGTCGTGGTCGAGAAAGACAAGCGCATCACCGCGCGCCACACCCGCACGCTGGAAACCACCGAAACGCAGTTCATCAGCGTTCCGGAAGACTACTTGGCAGGCCGCATGCTGGCCCGCAACGTGGTCGATGCCGACACCGGCGAGATCCTGGCCAAGGCCAACGACGAGCTGACCGAAGCGCTGCTGAAGAAGTTGCGCGTGGCCGGCGTCAAGGAAATTCCTTGCCTGTACACGAACGAGCTGGACGA
>JANNBZ010000380.1:0-3223 GCA_031386065.1 Burkholderiales bacterium | reverse complement strand
TACGGCCCCGGCATGTTCAGCTTCAACGCCGGCAACGGCCGCTGCCCGACCTGCGGCGGCTCGGGCTTCGAGCATGTCGAAATGCAGTTCCTGAGCGACGTGTACCTGCGCTGCCCCGACTGCGACGGCAAGCGCTTTCGCGCCGAACTGCTCGAAGTCAAGATCGACCGCCGCTTGCCCGGCGATGTGATCCGCGATCTGTCGGTGGCCGATGTGCTGGACCTGACCGTCAGCGAAGCCGTGCTGCTGTTCGCGAACGACCGCGAGGTGCTGCGCGTGCTGCAACCCATCGTCGACGTGGGCCTTGAGTACGTGAAGCTCGGGCAGCCGGTGCCCACGCTCAGCGGCGGCGAGGCGCAGCGTTTGAAGTTGGCGGGCTTCCTGGCTGAGGCGGCGCAGGGCAGCAGCGCCAGCCGCCAGGCGGTGGCGCGCAAGGGCACGCTGTACATGTTCGACGAGCCGACCACCGGGCTGCACTTCGACGACATCGCCAAGCTGATGCGGGCCTTCCGCAAGCTGCTGGATGCCGGCCATTCGCTGCTGGTGATCGAGCACAACCTCGACGTGATTCGTGCGGCCGACTGGCTGATCGACCTCGGCCCCGAGGGCGGCGACGCCGGCGGCTGGGTGGTGTGCACCGGTACGCCGGAAGACGTGAAGCATCACCCGACCTCGCACACCGGCAAGGCGCTGGCCGACTACGACCACACGTTGGGCATCGGCGGGCAAGCGGTGGAAGAAGGTCGGCCGCTGCAGTACATCGTCAAGCAAGCGCGTGACGAACGGCGTGCCAGCGACGACTTCATCCGCATCGTCAACGCGCGCGAGCACAACCTGAAGTCGCTGGACGTGAGCATTCCGCGCGGCAAGTTCAGCGTGGTCACCGGTGTCTCGGGCTCGGGCAAGTCGACGCTCGCGTTCGACATCCTGTTCAACGAAGGCCAGCGCCGCTACCTGGAAAGCCTGAACGCCTATGCGCGCAGCATCGTGCAGCCGGCGGGCCGGCCCGAGGTGGATGCGGTGTACGGCATTCCGCCCACCGTGGCCATCGAGCAGCGGCTGTCGCGCGGCGGCCGCAAGAGCACGGTGGCCACCACCACCGAGGTCTGGCACTTCTTGCGGCTGCTGTACGTGAAGCTGGGCTTGCAGTACTGCGTGAAAGACGGCGCCGAAGTGCGCCCGCAAAGCGCCGAGAGCATTGCCGCGCAACTGCTGCGTCATCAAGACAAGGGCGGGCACAAGGGCCAGCACGTCGGCCTGCTGGCGCCGCTGGTGATTGCCCGCAAGGGCCTGTACACCGACCTGGCCAAATGGGCCAAGGCGCGCGGCCACACGCACCTGCGGGTGGACGGCGAGTTCGTTCCCGTCAGCCCGTGGCCGCGGCTGGACCGCTTCAAGGAACACACGCTGGAACTGCCGGTGGCCGACATCGTCATCAGCGCTGCGAACGAGTCCGAACTGCGCAGCCTGCTGGCCAAGACGCTGGAACTCGGCAAGGGCGTGATGCACTTGCTGACGCCGCTGGACGGCCTGCAGGGCGCGATGATCGCCAACACCTCGACGCTGGGCATCGGCAAAGTGAAGGTGTTTTCCACCAAGCGCGCCTGCCCCACCTGCGGCACCAGTTACCCCGAACTTGACCCGCGCATGTTCAGCTACAACAGCAAGCACGGCTGGTGCACCACCTGCGTGGGCACCGGCCTGGCGCTGACGCGCGAGCAGCGCAAGGCCTTCGACGACTCGGTGCGCGACGACGACACGCGCGGGCAAGAACAGAGCTTTCCGTCCGAAGAAATCGATGTCGACGACCTGGTCGATGCGCCCTGCGCCGACTGCGCCGGCACGCGGCTGAACCCGATCTCACGCGCCATCACCTTCGAGCAGCACGCCATCACGGCGGTGGCGCAGTGGTCGGTGGCCGATTGCCGGCAGTGGGTCGAGGCCTTGCAGCTCAAGGGACGTGACGCAGAGATCGCGCGCGACGTGGTGACCGAGATCAAGAGCCGGCTGGAGTTCTTGCAAGAAGTCGGCCTGGGCTACCTCACGCTCGACCGCGCCGCGCCCACGCTCAGTGGCGGCGAGGCGCAGCGCATCCGCCTGGCCGCGCAACTGGGCAGCAACCTGCAAGGCGTGTGCTACGTGCTCGACGAGCCCACCATCGGCCTGCACCCGCGCGACAACCAGATTCTGCTGAAGGCCCTGCAAGGCCTGAGCGACAAGGGCAACACGCTGGTGGTGGTGGAGCACGACGAAGACACCATCCGCCGCGCCGACCACATCATCGACATCGGGCCGGGTGCCGGTAAACGCGGCGGGACGCTGGTGGCGCAGGGCAGCGTGAGGGACTTGTCGAACACGCCGGCCTCATTGACCGGCCGCTTCCTCGCGCACCCGCTGGTGCATCCGCTGCAAGCGCGGCGCGCGTATCTCCCTCTCCCTCTGGTGTTTGTCCCTCTCCCTGTGGGAGAGGGCAGGGGTGAGGGAAGCGCTGCGCCGGCCCCTCACCCTCACCCCAACCCTCTCCCCAAAGGGGCGAGGGAGCAGTTCAACGCCATCCAGATCCAGGGCGCAAAGCTGCACAACCTGCAAAACATCACCGTCGACCTCCCGCTCAAACGGCTGGTGGCCGTCACCGGTGTCAGCGGCTCCGGCAAATCCACGCTGGCGCGCGACGTGCTGCTGTCCAACCTGAAGTTCATCAACATCAAGGGCGGCCGCCCCGCGTTCCAGGGCTGCGACAACATCGAAGGCTGGGGCTTCATCGACCGCGTGCTCGAAGTCGATCAAACCCCCATCGGCAAGACGCCGCGCTCGTGTCCGGCCACCTACATCGGCTTCTGGGACACCATTCGCAAGCTCTTCGCCGACACGCTGGAGGCCCGCGCCCGAGGCTACGCGCCGGCCCGCTTCAGCTTCAACACCGGCGACGGCCGCTGTGCGGGCTGCGAAGGCCAGGGCATGCGCACCATTGCGATGAGCTTCCTGCCCGATGTGAAAGTGCTGTGCGACACCTGCCACGGCCAACGCTTCAACCCCGAGACGTTGGCGGTGAGCTGGCGCGGCAAAAGCATCGGCGACGTGTTGAAGATGGAGATCGACGAAGCGGTCGACTTCTTCGCGTCCATGCCCAACATCTCGCACCCGCTGAAGCTGTTGAAGGACGTGGGCCTGGGCTATCTCACGCTGGGCCAGCCGTCACCCACGTTGAGCGGCGGCGAGGCGC
>JANNBZ010000330.1:0-5405 GCA_031386065.1 Burkholderiales bacterium | reverse complement strand
CAGCGGCGTCGACAGCAGCAGGTCGGCCATTCCGCTGACGCCGTTCATCGGCGTGCGGATCTCGTGGCTCATGTTGGCCAGGAAGTCGGACTTGGCTCGGCTCGCAGCTTCGGCCGCAGTACGGGCCTCGGCCATCTCTTGCCGTCCCTGGTCCAAACGTGCCATGGCCTGCTGCAGATCCCGCTTTTGCTGCTTCCAGTCGGCGCGCAACTGGCTCATCTGCCCGGCCAGCTCGCCCATCGTGAGCAGCACCAAGGCGATGAAGACGAAATGGTGGGCTTCCACCAGGGGCAGGAAGACCAGCGGCAGGCGCCAGGCGGCAAAGGCCATCGACGTGCCGAAAGCAGCGACGGCAAACAGCCCCAGCCGGCGGCAGGTGCGGGGGTCGAGCGTGAAGATGCCGAACATCAACACCAGGCCGGCCAGCATCGGCACCACGCCACGCACCAGCGGGTTGACTTGGTAGGCAATCGCGATCACCACGATGCCGTACACCATTTGCGGCAAGGTCAGCGCCGGATCGTGCCACTGCAGCGTGACCCCGGACCGAACGATGGCGTAGAAGGCGCAGATGCCAACCAGGATGAATGTGCCGAGCCACCAGGCTGCAACCGGGTCGGCCCAGCCCAGGCGGACCGCATGCCATTGCGCCAGCAGGCTGAGCCCATAGACGGCCATCGCGATCAGGATCCGAAACAGCCGAAGGCGCAGCTGCCGCTCGCGGCTCAGCAACAGGGCATCGATGGGCGCGAACCAGGCGTTGCGCGAGGCGGCAGCGCGACTGGGCGGCACCGACAGCACACGCATCCCTTCAGTCGGCTCGGGCCGCAGGGGGGAAGGTGGCTGTTGGCTCATGGGATCGGGATGGTCTTGCGCTGGGTCGGACAGCCCTGGGCCTTCGCCTCCACACCGACGGATCGCATTGCCTACGTTGTCGGCACTCCCCGCCCTACCTTGAGGTGCGAACAGTGCTGCAGCCGTGTCGCTCAATGCACCTGCGGCGTGTTCACCCACAGCACGCGCGCCGTGCCCGGCCCGGGGTTGCTGTAGCGGTTGGTGAGGTGGTTCTTGAAGAAGAAGGAGTCCCCCACGCCCAGCGTGTAGCGGGTGTCGTCAATCGTCAGGTCGAGCTGGCCTTCGATCACATAGCCCAGCGTTTCGCCCTGGTGGGTGATGGGGTCGGTCTTGTCGCCGTGCGGTTCCACCACGTGCACGTTGCCTTCCAGCAGGTGGCCGGCGCCGAACGGCACCAGCCGCTCGTAGCTCACCTGGCTGCCGGTGCGCAGCGGGTCGCTGTGCACCACAGGGCGCTGGCCGGCGCGCAGCACCAGGCCGGGCAGGTTCGGGTCGCTGCCGAAGAACGAGGCCAGGTCGCGGTCGAGCGCGTTGACCAGCCGCTGCAACATCGGTAGCGACGGCACCACGCGGCCGCTTTCGATCTTGGAAATCATGCTTTCGGTGCAGCCCACCTTCACCGCCAGTTCGCGCATCAGGATGCCGGCCAGCAGCCGCGCGTGCTTCAGGCGCCCGCCGATCTGAAGCTCGTCGCGCTTGGGTGTCGTTGTCGGTGTGGATATGGATGAGGTTGCGGATGCGGGTGCCGGCTCGACGGGCGCAGGCTTCTTCGCGCGCAATGGCCTCGCCGGTAGGCGTCTCCCGCCGGCTTGCGGCTTGCTCTTTGGCGGTGAGGTCTTGCGCGCGGTGCTCATGTCGGCAGGTGGAAGGCAGGCGGCTTGCTTGCAGTTTTCGCGCCAAGCCGGCCGGGCATGGCGCGGCGCGCGCCGTGGCACAGATGCTGCTATCTCACCTGCAGTCCACCCACTGCCAGGAGCCCGCGCATGACCACCGCTGCCGACACCGCGAGCGCCGCGCTGCACCCACTGGGCTCCGGCCGCAACCACCGCTGGCTCGTCAGCGCGAACGAGGTCGACATGGCCGAGGCCGCGCCCGCGCCACGCCGGCTCACGCTGTCCGCACTGCCGCAGCGCGTCACGCTCGACCTGAACCGCACAGTGCTGATCGTCATCGACATGCAGAACGACTTCTGCACGCCTGGTGGTTGGGTCGACCACATCGGCGGCGACGTGACGGCCGACCGCGCGCCCATCGCGCCGCTGAACCGCCTGGCGCCCGCGCTGCGCGCGCACGGCGTGCCCGTCATCTGGCTGAACTGGGGCAACCGCGCCGACCTGGCCAACATGCCGCCCAACCAGCACCACCTCTACAAGCCCAGCGGCAGTGGCACCGGCCTGGGCGACGCGCTGCCGGGCGGTGCGGGGCACGTGCTGCAAAAAGACAGCTGGGCGGCGGCGGTCGTCGACGAACTTGAGGTCGCCCCGCACGACCTGCGCGTCGACAAGCACCGCATCAGCGGCTTCTGGGACACGCCGCTCGATTCCATCCTGCGCAACCTCGGCACTCGCACCATCATGTTCGCTGGCGTCAACACCGACCAGTGCGTGCTGTGCACGCTGACCGACGCCAACTTCCTGGGCTACGGCTGCGTGTTGGTGGAAGACTGCTGCGCCACGTCGTCACCGCAGTTCTGCACCGACGCGACGGTGTGGAACGTCAAGAAATGCTTTGGGTTCGTGACGCAGGCGGACGATGTGGTGGCGGGGTTGGCTGGGCTGTCGAAGGGCTGAGGCCGATGCCTCAGCGGAAGGGTTGCGCGTCTTTTCGCAGAAGCGCAGCACTTGTCTCAGTTGCACAATAAAACGTGCTTACCGGAGGACTCGCAGTGGATGCTATTACCTACTCTTCAGCCCGCGCAAACCTGGCTCGCACGATGGACCGTGTGTGCGATGACCATGAGGCTTTGATCATCACGCGCAATGGCGAGCGGGCCGTTGTGATGCTTTCGCTCGAAGACTTTCAAGCGCTCGAAGAGACTGCGTACTTGTTGCGCAACCCTTCAAACGCCAAACGCTTGCTGTCGGCTGCCGCACAGCTGACTGCCGGGAAGGGCGTAGAAAGAATGCTGGCGAAGTGAAGCTGATTTTTGCCGACGGAGCCTGAGACGACTGCTTGTACTGGCAGGGGCAGCAGGCACCAGCCAGACGGAAAGCGACAGGTCAGACCGGCAGCGGGCAAGCTCGACTAACCCTCGATGGCTCGATCAACGATGTCCACGGGATTGGAATGGAGACCCCGCTGAGCGGTTCGCATCTGGGTCCGCACTGCAAGCGCATCACGCGCTCAGTGCAACAAGGCCGTCTTCAGAGAAGCAATCTGTTCCTCGTTCATTCCCTTCAACGCCGCCTGATCTTGCTTCAACCGCGAATCCGAACCGAGGCCTTCGATGACGAATACAAATACGTCTTGACGGAACTGGGAAGTCCCTTCAAAGGGTTAGGCGGCTGGTGCCAGCGTTGGCCCATATCGGTATAGATGGTCGGCATATCGGAGGCCGTCTAGCTGAGCGTTCTTAAAGGGGTTGGCTTGGACTTGAGAATGCAGAAGCAAGGTCTTCCTAACTGTCTGCAGGAATAGCGACAGCGACTTCAGCTTCGGACCGCGGCTGACCTCGCCTTCAATCGGAATGTGACCCCATTGACCGTCCGTAGGAGCCTTCAGGATGATGGCGCCTTGGTTCAGTGCGTAGATTACCCATGGGTAGTTGTGGATGTCGTCCGGTACGTCGGTGATTGCGTCATACCACTCTGTAAGTCGCTGAGCGGTAAAGGGAGGGGCTTCGTATGCGAAGAGGAAGGTTCTGGGGTACCCAGACGCTGCGACTTGCCGGAAAGAGTGAAGGCCGGAAAGTGCCTCCTTGAACGTGCGCTTGTTTAACTGTGTCTTCACCTCAATGACACAGACAACTGCACCGGGATTAGCTACAACGAAGTTTCCTTCTCTGAAGTAGTAGGCATCGGGATTGTTTTCGTCGACGATGAGAATGTCGCCTTGTTGCGAAGCGCCTTTCTCGGTGGTGTAGACAAACCCCGTTCGCAGTTGGAAGCGGGAAGGGAGCATCGCTCCCAGAACGGCTCTAAGAACCTCCTCGTGGTACACGCCGATCGAAGGGCCGTGCTTCACGAAAGAAGAAACACGGCGCAACTTTGCGGCCAACTCATTGGCGAGACCAAGGTAGAAACTTTCGTCCATAGGATAAGCCGCCTAACCCAATATATGGCGCAAAGCTGCGCCCATAACCAGGATAGCAGCGCAAGGTTGCGCCCATATCCGGATACGGGCGCAGTCGAGCCGAAGCGGTGCGGCGCGGCCCCTCGCCAAGGCCGATTCGAAGGTCTCGCGTTCGATCAACTCCACGCCCAAATCGCGCAGCGCGTCGAAGTGCATCGGATTCGTAACGCAGGACGACGATCTGGCGGCGGGCCTAGCCGGTGTATCGCCTGCGTGAGGCTCGAATCGGGCTGCACAGGGCCGGCTCAAGCCACCCGCCCGAACCACGCCACGCTCAGCCCCGCGGCCAGCACCACCAGCAGCGCGCTGGCGGCGGCGAACAGGCCGCTGATTTCGGTTTCTTTTTTCTCGACCACCAGCCGCGTGCTCAGGCTTTGGTAAACCTTTTTCAGGTCGTCGGCGGTGCCGGCGTAGAAGTACTCGGCGCGGGTCATGTTGCTGATGCTCTTGAGGGTGTCTTCGTCCAGCCGCACGCGCATGCTCCAGCCTTCGAAGCCGATGGTCTCGCCGTCTTTGGTGCCTATGCCCACCGAGTAGACCTTGACGCCGCGGTCGGCGGCCATCTTGGCGGCTTCTATCGGGTCGGGGCCGGTGGTGCGCTGGCCGTCGGTCAGCAAGATGATGGCGCCGGAGTTGTAGCTGCCGGGCGGCACCGGCACGAAGTCGGGCTTGGCTTTGTCGCCCTTGTCGGCCTTTCCGAGAGGTGCCGCCGGCATCGCGCGCGCGCCGGTGATCTGCGACAGGTCGATGCCGGCATCGGGGAACAGCGTGGCCAGCGACAGCACCAGGCCGCTGCCGATGGCGGTGCCGCGTTGCAGTTGAAAGCGGTCGATGGCGGCGACCACGTCGTCGCGGCTTTGCGTGGGCGGCTGCACCACTGCCGCCGTGCCGGCGAACGACACCACGCCCACGCGCACGCTGCGCGGCAGGTCCTTGATGAAGGCCTTGGCGGCCTCTTGCGCGGCGACCAGCCGGTTCGGCAGCACGTCGGCAGCGCGCATGCTGCCCGACACGTCCATCGCCAGGATGATGGTTTCTTGTTGGCTGGGCAGCGTGATGATGGCCAGCGGGCGCGCGGTGGCCACCAGCAGCAGCGCAACGGCGCCCAGCATCAGCGCCGGCGGAATGTGGCGCCGCCAGCCCGGGCCCTTGCCCATCGCCTGCTTGACGAGCGACAGGCTGGCAAATTTCAGCGTCACCTTCTTGCGCCGGTGCAGCAGCCACAGGTACAGCGCCACCAGCGCCGGCACCGCCAGCAG
>JANNBZ010000277.1:0-1988 GCA_031386065.1 Burkholderiales bacterium | reverse complement strand
CAGCGGCTGTTCTCAACCCATTGAAAGACTCACCATGACTCTCACCCGATTGACCTCTGCGCTGGCTGCGGCCGGCGTGACCTCCACCTTGCTGGTGGCCTGTGGCGGTGGCGGGGGCGACACCATCGTGCCGCCACCGCCCGTCGCCGCCAGCGTCAAGCTGGAAGGTGTGGCGGCCATCGGGCGCGCCTTTGCGGGCGCGATGGTCAGCGTGACCGACAGCACCGGCAAATCCGCCAGCATGGCCGCGCCGGTGGGTGCGGACGGCAAGTATGTGATCGACGTGACGGGGCTGACCGCACCGCTCGTCATCACCGCCACCGGTGCGGTGGGGGACCTCAGCATGACCCTGCTTTCGGTGCTGGCCGGCGCATTGCCGGCGAACGGGTCGGTGGCGCTCAGCATCTCGCCGTTGTCGCACGCGCTGGCCAGCATGCTGTCGTCCAGCGGCAACCCGGTCGACCTGAAAACCAGCGACGTGAGCGCTGACAAAGTCGCCGCCAAGATCGAGGTGTTGCGTGCCGCCATCGCCGGCGCGCTGACCAGTGCCGGCCTCGACGCCACCACGTTCAACCCGCTGACGGCTCCCATCGTGCCCGGCACCGGCACCGGCTTCGACCAGGTGATCGAGAGCGTGAAGGTCACCGCTGGCAGCGGCGGCGTCGTGCTGCGCGATGCGCTGGCCGGGGACACGAGCCTGGTGTTGACGCCGGCCACGAAGAAGGAAGACGTCGAAGGGCCGAAGAGCCTGCCGGCACCAGCGCCCGACGCACCCAAGTTGTCCGACGCGGTGGCTGCCATGGCGGCGCTGGAGGCAGCGCTGAACAAGTGCTTTGCGGTGGGCCCTGCTGATCGGGCCACGCTCGACGTGAACGGCAACGTCGTGGATGTGAAGGGCGAGTGTCTGGACGTCGGCAAGTTCTTCCCCGGCGACTACCTGAACAGCAGCTACACCGGCAGCGAGTCATACGGGCCGCAACTGAAAGACGCGCTGATGACCGGCGCGAAGTGGCGGCTCGACATCGACCGCTTCACCAAAGGCATGGACGGCAACGACTACGCGACCCTGGTGATGCGCTACACCCGTGCCGACGCGTTGACCAGCAACCGCGTCGACACGGTGCGCAAGTTCCCGGTGCCGCAGGGCGATCAGGTGGTGGGCTGGCACGTGTCCGGCAACCGTCGGGCCTTCGACGCGGTGGTCAACCCCTTCCTGAACCGCACTCTGTTCACCAGCGCCGAGCGGCCGCTCAACGGGCAGGGCGTGCAGACGGACCAGTTCAACGGGAACAGCTACTTTGAAAGCGGCATCCGGCTGTTCTTCAATCCGCTGCGCCACCCGAACGTGCGTGCGGTGCGGGTGACGAACGACAAGCCGGGCGGCCCGCTGCCAGCCGCCGGAGTGGTGCTGGGCCGCGCGAACACCACGCTGCCCAGCGGCTGCGGGCGCGACGCGCGGATGGTGATCGCCAATCAGACGGGTGATGTGAACATCGGCGAGGTCGGCTTCCGCTCGAACAACAGCTACATCCTCGACCGCGATTCGGTCGATCCCGCCAAGCCGATCTCCAAGTCGGCATGGAAGCCCTACAACGACCACGCGGCAGCGCCCATCACGGCGCCGATCCCGGCCTACACCCGCTATCGGTTCGATGTTTTCTACATCGGCAACAACAGCGCCACGCCAGACGCCACGTTCAGCGCACCGCACATTGCGGCGGTGCCGCTGGCGGCGAGTGGCAGCGCGTTCAAGTGGGCCGAGTTCACCGCCGACACTGCCGCTTTTGTGAAGCCAGGTCTGGCCATCGACAAGCCGGTGCTGAGCTGGACGCTGCCCAGCGGTGCACTCAACCCAACCAGCGTCTACGGCTACTCGCGGGTCAGCAACGGCACCGCGCGCACCCAGCCCGGCGGGGTGGTTGCCACGGCTGCTGACCGCAGCGCGACGCTGGACAACAGCGCGCCGGCTCCGGGTTGCGCCAGCGGCG
>JANNBZ010000267.1:0-60705 GCA_031386065.1 Burkholderiales bacterium | reverse complement strand
GCGGCTGTCGGCGCTGACAGCGACGCTGCAAGTCGCCACCGGCGAGGGCCGCGCCCAGGGGCTGGACTGGCTGCTCGAACTGGCCGACTCCACCGTGACCTATCGCTCGCGCTACCGCGTCGGCCCGGAATGGCTGCCGGTGCTCGACCTGCTGGTGTGCGACGAAGGCAACCCGCGCTCGGTGGCCTTCCAGGTCAAGGGGCTGGTGGAATACGTGGCCAAGCTCGAACGCAGCCACGGCCGCTTCGCCAGCGATGTGCTCGCCCCCGGCCATGCGGCCTTGCGGCTGTTGGGCGCGGCCGATCTGCACCCCGAAAGCCCGGCACTTGCGGCCGTGCTGGTTCAGTTGCAACGCTCGGCGCATGTGCTGTCTGAAGAACTGAGCTTGAAGTTCTTCTCGCACGCAGCCTCGCGCAGCGTGTTGTCGCTGGTGGCTTGACGTGGCTGCCGCGCCGGCCCGCTACCGCGTCGAGCACGAGTCTCGCTATGTCTACACCGCGCCGGTCTCGCAGTCGTGGCAGCTGGCGCGACTGACGCCGCGCACGCTGCCGTGGCAAACGCTGTTGTCGCACACGCTGCAGGTCGAGCCGCAAGCCGATGAACGGCACGATGCGCGCGACAGCTTCGGCAACACCGTGACCCACTTCGGCCTGCACGGCGCGCACCGCGTGCTGCGCGTCGACATGCAGTGCACCGTCGATGTCGCCGAGCGGCCCACGCTGCCCGGCAGCGCCGGCACCCGCTGGGAGGCGGTGCGCGAGGGCATTCGCACCCGCCGCCATGGCGACGTGATCGAGGCCGCGCGCATGAGCGAGCCGAGTGCGCTGGTGCCGCTGTCCGAGGCCGCGCGGCGGTACGCGGCGGCTTCGCTGACGCCGGGCCGCGACTGGTTGCAGGCGCTGCTGGACCTGACGCATCGCATCCACCGCGACTTCGAGTTCGACCCCGGCTCCACCACCGTCAGCACCTCGGTCGACGAAGTGCTGGAACTGCGCAGCGGCGTCTGCCAGGACTTCGCCCACCTGATGCTGGCGGCGCTGCGGGGCCACGGCCTGCCGGCGCGCTATGTTTCGGGCTACCTGCTGACCGACCCGCCACCCGGCCAGCCCCGGCTGATGGGGGCCGACGCCACGCACGCCTGGGTGGCGGCCTACGCGCCGGGCTGCGGCTGGGTCGAGTTCGATCCCACCAACGACCAGTTGGCCGACGCCCGCTACATCACGCTGGCCTGGGGCAGCGACTTCGCCGACGTGGCACCTTTGCGCGGTGTGATTCTGGGCGGCGGCGAGCAAAGCCTGCACACGGCAGTGAGCGTGCTGCCGTTGGCTTGACGCGCGTTTCCCCGCTCACCCGATTGGGGGTGTGCCGGCGCGGCGCTGATCCCCCATTCGGTGCCGCCACAAGGGGGATGCCGATGCGGGCAGCCGGGCCAGACACTGAGGTCACAGTGCCATCCCCCAGGAGTGATCCATGCCTCGCTTGCGCCTCGTGCTCGTCCGAATTCTTCGCCCGCAGACCTGGCGCGTGCGTCGTCGGCTGAGTGCGGCAAGCCGCGTCGACCTGGACCTCGACCTGCCCGCGCTGGGCGGCCCGGGCTGGTTCGATTCGAGCTGGGACCTGACGCAGGGCCTGCGCATGCGCGAGGGCTTGCCCAGCGATGCGCGGCTCGACGAATGGATCGAGGCGACCCTGCGCGCCTGAGCCCGCTGCGGGGCTCCGCTCAGGTCGCGCGGGCGACCGTCTTCAGCGTCTTCGCCGCGTTCGTGTAGCCGCCGTCACCGCCGTCGACAAAGTGCACATGCAAATCGTCGGTGGCCGAGGTGACCAGGCAGGTCATCAAGGCGGAGTCGGCCACGTCGATGCCGTAGCGCAGGCCTCCGTCGGCGCTGCATTGGTCGAGGTAAGTGCGAATCGGCTCAATGCAGTTCAGCGGACAGTCGATCACGAAACACAGCGTCTCGTCGTGGCGGCAGAAGTCGGTGTTGGTGGCAACCTCGCTTCTATAGCGGTCGGGGTCGAAGCCGCCGACCGGTCGGCCGCGCGCGAACACCAGCCGCGCCAACAGCGTCTCGGCCAACACCCGAAGCACCGACAACGCCAGCCAACCGCCGCTGCGGCGGCCACGCGCCTCCAGCATGAATCCCTTCGGCGGCCAGCCCACGCGCAGCGTGTCGGGCCGCACCGGTTGCGGATTGCCGTCAACTGACGCCAGCCGCATCACCGTGGCGTGCACCTCGGCCCGGTCGGCGGGGTCGTGAATGATCAGCGTGACCATCTTGCCGCGCTGCGAATGCAGCGCCTCCCAGCGGCACGACAGTCCCGCCAGGTCGGCCGGCAGACCGTCGTCCAACGATTCGGCGATGGCGGCGATGCTGGTCAGTGCCGGCTGGCTGTGGCCACGCACCGCCGCTTCCAGCACCGCCACGCCGCCGCCCCTGAAAACGCCGAAGCTGTTGCCCGGCGATGGCTCGTAGCGGCCCACCTGCACCTCGCTGCCGACACGCCGCAGGCTGCTCACCGGCGCCAGACCGACGCGCAGTTCGAGTCCGAATTCGCGCCGTGCCATGCGTCGCACCCGGGCCAGCGCGACCCGTGCCCCAGCCACGTGCTCGGGCGGCACCATCACCACCGCGCCATCGCCACCGAACAGGAAAGGAATCGCGGTGGGCGCACAGAGGTTGCGCAACGCGGCAATCGCCATCGCACCGACGAAGTTGACGGTCTTGTGGCGCCCGTTGGCAATCTCAGCGGTGGAGCCGACGATGTCGGTCACCGCCAGCGCCCAGTCGTCGGGCGCGGGCCGGTAGCGCGCGGCATCGAAGGTGTCGCGTGGGCTGGCCAGCACGGGCAGGTCGGCGAAGAAGCGGGTCATGCGGGTTCCGCCGATGTGATCGTGCAGCTGCATCGAGGTGGCTGTTGCGGACTCAGTGCTTCTTGTACTGCTGCGCGCCGAACAGCACCTCGCGCGCCGCGTCGGTGACCAGCGGCTTGCGCTGGTTCGCCAGCACCTCGACGCCGCGCTTCACGGCCGGGCGGGCCGCGATCTCGTCGAACCAGCCTTTCAGGTGCGGATAGTCGGCCCAGTCAATGCCCTGGTTCTTCCACGAGCGCAGCCACGGGAAGATGGCGATATCGGCGATCGTGTACTGCGGACCGGCGATGTATTTGCTCTTGGCCAGGCGTGTGTCCATCACGCCGTACAGGCGCTTGGCCTCGTTGGTGTAGCGGTTGACGGCGTATTCGATCTTCTCGGGCGCGTAGATGCGAAAGTGATGCGCCTGGCCCAGCATCGGCCCGACGCCGCCCATCTGGAACATCAGCCACTCGAGCACGCGAAAGCGCGCCGTTGTCTCGGTGGGCAGGAATTGGCCGGTCTTGGATGCGAGGTACAAAAGAATCGCGCCCGACTCGAACAGCGTGAACGGCGAGCCATCGGGACCAACCGGATCGACGAGGGCGGGAATCTTGTTGTTCGGGCTGATGCGCAGGAATTCAGCCTTGAATTGATCGCCCGCACCGATGTCGACCGGGATCGCGCGGTAGGGCAGTCCGCACTCCTCCAGCATGATGTGGACCTTGTGGCCGTTCGGCGTGGCCCACGAATACACTTCGATGATGTTGCTGCTCATGTCGCCGCTCATGTGGTTTTACTCCCGCTGCCGCACCGCGCGGCCGCCGGGCTCACTCTAGTTCATCCCCGACGCCCATGCTCGACGCCTTCAAGCGATGGTTCGCACCCGCACCGGCAGCCACGCCATGGTCCGATGTGGAGCAGTGGGCGCAAGCCGCTGGCCATGTGTTCAAGCGGGCCCGCGCCGGCGAAGGGTTCGCGGTCGACGGGTCGTTCGAAGGCCGCGCTTGGCGCCTTGAGTGGAGCCCGCCGCAGCGCAGCTACATCGAAGGCCACGAGTTGCGCATGCGCATGGAACTGGGCCTGCCGTCGGTGCTGCAGATGCTGGTGCTGAGCCGGCCGCTGATGGAGTCGCTGGAGCGCGAGAGCTTCGAGCGCTTCACCGAAATGACGCAGACCCGCATTGACGTGGCCACGTCGGAAGAGATGCGCTGGCTCGCGATGTTTCACAAGACCGACCTGCCGGCCAGCCGCAACGTGAAGGAGCGTTTCGCGGCGGTGGCCAACGACCCGCGGCTGGTGTCGGCGTGGGTTGAAGGCGCGCTCGCGGCGGGACTTGATCGGGCGGCCGCCACATTCTTGCTGGCCGAACCGCCGTTCGTGGTGATGAGCCTGCGCGGGCGCGTTTACCTGCGCCTTCAGTTGGCCGTGCCGACCGCCGCCACCGTGGACGCGGTGGTGGCGCTGTACTCGACCGCCTGCCTGGAAGCGCTGCGCATCGCGGGCAGCCTGCCACACGCGCCCAGTGAGTGGACCAGCACCGCATCGACCGCGTGGCACAGCCAGCTGCACCCGGAAGAACGCCAGGCGCCGAAGCCCTGATACACGCTCAGGCGTACTTGCCGATTTCCATCTTCGCGATGGCGTTGCGGTGGACTTCATCCGGGCCGTCGGCAAACCGCAGCGTGCGCGCCATCGTGTAGAAATAAGCGAGTGGGAAGTCCTCGCACATGCCACCGCCGCCGTGCACCTGCATCGCCCAGTCGATCACCTTGCAGGCCATTTGCGGGGCCACCACCTTGATCATCGCGATCTCGGCCTTGGCGGTCTTGTTGCCGGCCAAGTCCATCATCCAGGCGGCCTTCAACGTCAGCAGGCGGGCCTGGTCGATCATGCAGCGGGCTTCGGCAATGCGCTCCTGGGTGACGGTTTGCGCCGACACCGGCTTGCCGAACGCTACGCGCGCAGTGGCGCGGCGGCACATCAGTTCGAGCGAGCGCTCGGCCAGCCCGACCAGCCGCATGCAATGGTGAATGCGCCCAGGCCCGAGGCGGCCCTGGGCGATCTCGAATCCGCGGCCCTCACCGAGCAGGATGTTGCTGGCCGGCACGCGCACGTTTTCGAACGTGATCTCGCAGTGCCCGTGCGGCGCGTCGTCGTAGCCGAACACCTGCAGCGGGCGAACCACGGTGACGCCGGGGGTGTCGGCGGGCACCAGGATCATCGACTGCTGCGAGTGGCGCGGCGCGTCGGGATCGGTCTTGCCCATGAAGATGTAGATCTTGCAGCGCGGGTCGCCGGCGCCCGAGATCCACCACTTGCGTCCGTTGATGACGTAGTCGTCGCCGTCCCGCTTGATGCTGGCCGCGACGTTGGTGGCGTCGCTCGACGCCACGTCGGGCTCGGTCATCGCGAAGGCGCTGCGCATCTCGCCGGCCAGCAGCGGTTCCAGCCATTGCTTCTTGTGTTCGGCGCTGCCGTAGCGAACGATGGTTTCCATGTTGCCGGTGTCTGGCGCCGAGCAATTGAAGACCTCGCTCGCCCACGGCACGCGGCCCATGATCTCGGCCAGCGGCGCGTAGTCCTGGTTCGACAGGCCCGGCGCATAACCGCCGGTGTCGGCCGCGCTGTGGCCATGGCCTTTCGCGCCTGCGGCCGTCGGCGGCAGGAACAGGTTCCACAGTCCCTGCGCCTTCGCCTTCGCCTTCAGTTCCTCGATCATCGTCAACGGCGTCCAGCGCTTGCCGGCCTGGGTGTTGGCCTCGATCTCGGACCAGAAGCGGCCCTCGTTCGGATACACGTTCTCGTCCATGAAGCGCTGCACCCTGGCTTGCAGGTCCTGGGTGGTCGCGGAGTAGCTGAAGTCCATTGAAATGCTCCCTGTGTGTTGAGATTCAGCCTTGCTGCGCGATGCGCCAGCCCATTTCGGCCAGTGGCCTGGCGCCAGCGCCGGCCTGCCTGGCCTGCTCGCTGGAGGCGGTGCCGTCGACCACCCGCTTGGCAATGCCTTGCAGGATGCCGGCCATGCGAAACAGGTTGTAGGCCATGTAGAAATTCCAGTCGGCCATCACGGCCTGCGGGCTGCTGCGGCCGGTGCGCTCGCAGTAGCGGCGCACGTACGACAGTTCGTCGGGAATGCCCAGCGCCGCCAGGTCGAGCCCACCGATGCCGCGAAACGTGCCGGGCGCAATGTGCCACGACATGCAGTGGTAGCTGAAGTCGGCCAGCGGGTGACCGACGGTGGACAGCTCCCAGTCGAGCACGCCGATCACGCGCGGCTCGGTGGCGTGGAACATCATGTTGTCGAGCCGGAAGTCGCCGTGCACCACGCTGACCTGGGTGTCGTCGCGGGCGCTGGCAGGAATGTTCGCCGGCAGCCATTCCATCAGCTTCGCCATCGCCTCGATCGGGTCGGTGATCGACGCCAGGTACTGCTTGCCCCAGCGGCCGATCTGGCGCTCGAAGTAGTTGCCCGGCTTGCCGAAGCTGCCCAGCCCGACCGACTGGACATCGACGTTGTGCAGCGCGGCGATCACCCGGTTCATCTCGTCGTAAATGGCGGCGCGGCCGGCGTTGCTGAAGTCGGGCAGCGACTGGTTCCACAGCACGCGGCCCTGCATGAACTCCATCACGTAGAAGGCGCGCCCGATGACCGCTTCGTCTTCGCACAACAGCAGCATCTGCGGCACCGGCACGTCGGTTCCGTGCAGCGCAGACATCACGCGAAACTCGCGTTCGATGGCATGCGCCGACGCCAGCAGCTTGGCCGCCGGGCCGGGTTTGGAGCGCATCACGTACGAGCGGCCGGGCGTCACCAGCTTGAAGGTCGGGTTCGACTGCCCGCCCTTGAACTGCTCGACCGTCAGCGGCCCTTCGAATCCATCGAGGTGGGTTTCCAGGTGGGCGGTCAGCACGGCGTGATCGAACTCGTGCTGCGCGGCGATGGGTTTGGTGCCGGTGAATGCGTCCATGCGGGTCTTCAGTGAGGTGACGGGCCGCAGCGCGGAACCCACCGGAATCGATCTCCGACGCTCATTGCTTCTCGGCGATCGCCAGCAGCTTTTCTTTCGACAACACCACCAGGCGGGTCGGCTCGATACGAACTGCGCCGCCGCGCTCGAAGCCCTTCAGCTCCTGGTTCACGCGCTGCCGCGAGGCACCCAGCAACTGGGCCAGGTCTTCCTGGGCCAGCGCCAGCCCGATGCGAATTTCCTCGCCCTGGCTGATGCCGTAGCTGCGCGCCAGCAGCAGCACCTGCTTGGCAAGGCGCGACGCCAGCGGCCGCGTGTTGAGGTCTTCCACCACGTCGAACATCAGCCGCAGTCGGCGGCAGTTCAGCCGCAGCAGCGCGTCGTACAGCTCGGTGTGCTGGCTGAGCAGTTCCTTGAAGTCGGGCTTGCGCACCACCAGCAAGGTGGTCTCGCCGTGCGCATTGGCATCGTGTGTGCGCGGCAGTCCATCGAACAGCGAAATGTCGCCGAACCAGACACCCGGCTCCACGTAAGTGAGCGTGATCTGCTTGCCCGACAACGACACCGAGCTGACGCGAACCGCGCCCTTCGCGACACCGCACCATTCGTCGGCCGGCGCCCCGCGCGACGACAGCAGGCCACCGTCGGGAAGACGGCGCACGACCGAGCGAGACAGAATGGCTTGCCGCAGGGCGGCCGAGAGGGAAGAGAACCAAGAACCGGCCTCGATGTGGGTGCGCTCTGGCATTGTAAGAACGGGGCTGTTCATGCGTTTGTCCCTGATGTGACAGCATCATCTTCGGTCATGCTTCTATTGTCCACGCGCACCGTCAGGAGAGCTTCATGAACACCCATGCACTGAACATCACCAGCCGCGCCGGCCAGATCAGCGACGCCGAATGGCAGACCCGCGTCGACCTGGCTGCGGCCTACCGGCTGGTGGCGGCCTTCAAGTGGGACGACCTGGTGTTCACCCACATCAGCGCCCGCGTGCCGGGCCGCGACAACGAATTTCTGATCAACCCGTACGGCCTGATGTTTGAGGAGATCACCGCGTCGAGCCTGGTCAAGATCGACACCAGTGGCAACAAGCTCGACGACACGCCGTTCCCCGTCAACCCCGCCGGCTTCACCATCCACAGCGCGGTGCACTCGGTGCGCCACGATGCGCAGTGCGTGATGCACACGCACACGCTGAACGGCATTGCGGTGTCGGCGCAGAAGGGCGGCGTGCTGCCGATTTCGCAGCAGTCGATCTTCGTGCTGTCGAGCCTGGGCTACCACGACTACGAAGGCGTTGCACTGCGCGACGACGAGAAGCCGCGACTCGTGAACGACCTGGGTCGCAACGACTATCTGATGCTGCGCAACCACGGCCTGCTGACCTGCGGCCGCACGATTGCCGATGCGTTCCTGAACATGTACCTGTTCGAGACCGTCTGCACCATCCAGGTCCGCGCTCAATCGGGCGGCGGCGAGTTGTGGCAGGTGTCGCCCGACATCATCCGCACCGCGCACGAGCAGGCGCGCGTTGCGACCCAAGGCGTGGGCGGCGGGGCGCTGGCATGGCCGGGTTTGCTGCGCCGGCTGAACCGGCAGAACCCCGGCTTCGATACCTAATGGCTGCCGAGCACGCCCTCAACTGAAGCGGGGCGCGCGCTTGTCGAGGAAAGCCTGCAGGCCCTCGGCGGCGTTCGGGTGGAACAGGTTGTCGATGAAGTGGTCGCGCTCTGAGCCGAGTTGCTGGCTCAGGGTTTGCGTTGCTGCCGAGTCGACCAGCGCCTTCCCACTGGTCAGCGCATTGGGGGCCATGCCGGCAAGGCGCTCCGCGAGCAGCAAGGCCTCGGGCAGGGCGCGCCCGTCTTCGACCACCCAGCCGACCAGCCCGTCGGCGTGCAACTGGCGCGCCGTCACTGGCTCGGCCAGCCACATCAACTGCTGCAGCCGCTGCCTCGGCAGGGCGCGGGCGAGGTGCCAACTGGCGCCACCATCGGGTGTCAGGCCGAGCCGGGCATACGACAGCGTGAAGCGCGCGCCTTCGGCCGCGACGATCAGATCACAGGCCAGCGCCAGCGAGAAGCCCGCGCCGGCCGCCGCACCTTCCACGGCGGCCAGCACCGGCTTTGGAAACGCGCGCAGCGCTTCCACCCATTGGTGCAGCCGCTCCAGCATCTGACGCTGCGCGTGCGGCCCGGCAGCGCGGCGTTCTTGCAGACCCTGAAGGTTGCCGCCGGCGCAGAAGTGCGCACCGTCGCCACGCAGCACCACCGCACGCACCGCGTCGTCGGACTCGGCGACGTTGAGGGCTTCGATTCCTGCCGAGACGACTTGCTCGGACAAGGTGTTGCGCGTTGCCGGGTCGGTGATGCTCAGCACCAGCGTGCCGTTGCGGTGTTCCGTCGTCAGTTCGGAGGGCATTCGACAAGCCTTTCGTGCGGTTGCCCGCACCCGTTGGCGAGGGCTGCGTAGTGTGTCACGCGGGCCTGCGCGCACGCAGGCCCGCGCAGGTGATTCCAGCTGTAACTCCATGCTAGAGTCGGCCCGCCTTTCACCCTTCCACGCGCATGCAAAGAGCCGCTTCATCCCTTGTCGTCGGACTGTTGCTCGCGGTGGCTGCGTCGTCGGCGTGGAGCCTGAATCTGGGTCGCGGCAGCAACTCGTCGACACTCGGTCAGCCGCTGAGTTTTTCAGTGCCGTTGAATGCCGATGCGGAAGAAATACTGGCCCCGGACTGCGTGGCCGCCGAGGTCTTTGCAGGTGACGTGAAACTGCAGCCGCAAGCGGTTCGCGTTTCACTCGAAGCGGGTGCCAATCCCACCCAAGTCACGGTCCGTGTGGTCACCAACAGCGTGATCGACGAACCGGTGGTCACGGTCAGCGTGGGCGTTGGTTGTCCGCAGCGCGTGACCCGCAAGTTCGTGCTGTTCGTGGACCCGCCGTTGGTGGCGTTTGCGCCCTCGGTCGCGCCGGCGTTTGCGACCGACAATGCGCCGGCCGCTGTCACGCGCCTCGCCGATCGACCTGCCGCTGCCCCGGGCCTGCGGCCGCAGGCCACGTCGCCGTCGCGCTCAGTGGCCAATCGCAACGCACGCGCGGACCGCGCGCTGCCGTCGTCCGCAGGTGTGACGCTGCAAGAGCGCAACACCCTGGCCGTGCCCGCCGGTCGCGCGAATCGCCTGCCCGCCGCCCCGCGCGCGCCGACCCAGGCGATACCGCCTTCGACCACGGCGCGGCTGAAGCTGGAGCCGTCCACCGCTGTGCCCGTTGCGCCGCCGGTGGTCCCTGCGGCACCGGCTGTGGCAGTCGCGGCAGCAACGATGGCGGCGTCTGCCGCACCTCCGCTGAGCGCCTTGGCGGCTGCCGCTTCAGGCGAGCCGGCGTCGGTGCCGAGCGCCGCCGAGGTGTTGGCGAATCAGCGCGTCGTGGCGCTCGAAGACAGCCTGGCCAAGCTGCGCGCCGAGGCCAGCGCCACGCGCGGCTCGATCGAAACGCTGCAGACCCGTCTGCGCGAGGCGGATGCCGCGCGCGGTGCCAACGCGCTGGCGTGGGCGCTGGGCCTGTTGGCGGCGGCGTTGGCGCTGGCCGTGGCCGGCTTGCTGTGGCGACAGTCGCGCCAGCGGCGCCCGCCCGACTGGTGGGAGAACGCGGCGGCGCAGGCAGCAGCGGAAGTCGCTGCGCCGGTTGCCACAGATCGAGCGGATACCGCCGAAACCGGCCCCATGCGGATGTCCCCGGCGGCTGTCGATTCCGACTTCCTGTCGTCGCGGTTCACCCAGCCGATGCACGACAGCTTCACCGTCACGCCTTCGCCGGCGGATGAGGAGTTGGGCGGCCCGCAGGTGTTCGCACCTGTCGCGCCGGCACCGTCGCGCGAGCTGTCGGTGGAAGAGCTGATCGACCTCGAACAGCAGGCCGATTTCTTCATCGTGCTGGGCCAGGATGAAGCCGCCATCGACCTGCTGATGAGCCATGTGCGAAGCACCGGTGGCGTCAGCCCGATGCCCTACATCAAGCTGCTCGAAATCTATCGGCGTCAGGGCGATCTGAGCTCGTACGAGCGCATTCGCGAACGCTTCAACCGACGCTTCAATGCCGACGTGCCGGGCTCCGAGGTGGACCCGGGCCAGGGGCTGTCGGTCGAGGACTATCCCGAGATCCTGTCGGCGCTGATTCGCGTCTGGGCCGTCCCGGTGCAGGCGGTCGAACAGCTCGGCCAGTGGCTGGCGCGAAGCGGCGCGGGTGGACCGGCGTTCGACCTGCCCGCGTATGCCGAACTGCTGTTCCTGCACGCGCTGGCCCGCGACCTTGCCGAGCACGACACTCGCGAGGGCAGCATCGATGTGTTGCTGCCGCTGGCGAGCGAATACGACCAGCCATCCATCTCGACCCTGAGCGCCACGATGCCGTTCGATGCGGGGTCGTCTGCCGGCGCGACGAGCTACGAGCTCGACCTGGACCTGACGATGCCGGTTGAGGAAGACCGCCAATCGGACCGGTTGACTTCCGACTTCATCTCGCTGGACGACGACAGCCGCTATCGCAGCTGAGGCGCGCTCGCGTCACAGGCGTGCCAGCCGCGCCAGTGCCAACTGAAGCGTCTCTTCCTTCTTCGCGAAACAAAAGCGCGCCAGCCGCTGCTCGAACGGCTGCGCGTAGAAGGCGGACAACGGAATCGCCGCGACGCCGACCCCGGTGGTCAGCCAGCGGCAGAAGTCTTCTTCGCTGGCGTCGCTGATGGCCGAGTAGTCGACCACCTGGAAGTAGCTGCCCTCGCTGGGCAACAACGTGAAGCGCGTGGCCGCCAGACCGGTGCGGAACAGGTCGCGCTTGCGCTGGTAGAAGGCCGGCAGTTGCAGGTAGGGTTCGGCGCTGGCCATGTACGCCGCCAGCCCGTGCTGCACCGGCGTGTTGACTGTGAACACGTTGAACTGGTGCACCTTGCGGAACTCGGCCATCAGCGGCGCCGGCGCGGCCACGAAGCCGACTTTCCAGCCGGTCACGTGATAGGTTTTACCGAAGCTGGAGACGATCACGCTGCGCGCAGCCAGCTCGGGAAAGCGCGCTGCGCTTTCATGCCGCTGGCCGTCGAACACCATGTGTTCGTAGACCTCGTCCGAGATCACGATCACATCGGTCGGCCGCAGCAGCTCGGCGAGTTGCAGCATGTCCTGCGCGCTCCAGGTGGTGGCGCTGGGGTTGTGCGGCGTGTTCACGATGAGGGCCCGCGTGCGCGGCGTCAGCGCCGCGGCAATGCGGGCGAAGTCGGGCCGGAAGCTGCGCGGGGTCAGCGGCACATGCTCCGCCGTCGCGCCGGCCAGCGTGATGCTGGGGTCGTAGCTGTCGTAACAAGGGTCGAGCACGATCACTTCGTCGCCCGCATGCACCAGCGCAAGCACCGCAGTGATGATGGCCTGCGTGGCGCCGGCGGTGATGGTGATTTCGGTGCCGGCGTCGTAGGCGTGGCCGTAGAGCGCTTCGATCTTGCGCGCCACCGCTTCGCGCAGCAGCGGCACGCCGGGCATCGGCGGGTACTGGTTCAAGCCGCGCCGCATGGCGTCGTTCACCGCGTCGAGCAGCTGCGGATCGCAGTCGAAGTCTGGAAAGCCCTGGCCGAGGTTGACCGCCCGGTGCTCGGCGGCCAGCGCCGACATCACGGTGAAGATGGTGGTGCCGACCTGCGGCAGCCGGCTGGTCACGCGCGGGGTTCGAACGGTGTGGGCGTTGGAGTTGGTGGTGGGGGTCACGGTCATCACAACTGGTAATCCTGTGGTTCGCCTTCCATGGCGCGGTTGATCAGGGCACGGCTCAAGCGGTCGGACATCATCTCGGCGAAAGCGTAGACGAAGTTGCGCAGGTAGGCGCCGCGCTTCAGCGCGATGCGCGCCACGTTCTGGCCGAACAGGTGGCCCACGGGCCGCGACACCAAATCGCCGCCGGGCGGCTCGTCGCGCATCGCCATCTCGGCGACGATGCCGATGCCCAGGCCCAGCTTCACGTAGGTCTTGATCACGTCGGCGTCGATGGCTTCGAGCACCACGTCGGGCACCAGCCGGCGCGCGGCGAATGCCTGGTCGATGCGGGTGCGGCCGGTGAACGAGGGGTGGTAGGAAATCAACGGCTCGGCGGCCAGTTGTTCGAGTGAAATGCGCTCCACCTGTGCCAGCGGGTGCGCCGCCGGCATCACGGCCACGTGGTGCCATTCGTAGCAGGGCAGGGTGACCAGTTCGTCGAACTGCGCCAGCGATTCGGTGGCCAGGCCGATGTCGGCCGTCTCATCGATCACCATCTGCGCCACCTGTTCCGGCGTGCCCTGGTGCAGGCTGATGTTGACCTTGGGAAAGCGCGTGCGCATCAGCGCCACCGGCTGCGGCAGCACGTAGCGCGCCTGCGTATGGGTGGTGGCGATCGACAGCGTGCCGGCGTCCTGCTTCGAGAATTCGTCGCCGATGCGCTTCAGGTTGTTGACCTCGCGCATGATCACTTCGATGGCCTTCAGCACTTGCTGGCCGGGCTCGGTGACGCGGCGCAACCGTTTGCCGTGGCGCGCGAAGATGTCGATGCCGAGTTCACCTTCGAGCTCGAGAATGGCTTTCGACACACCGGGCTGCGAGGTGAACAGCGCCTTCGCGGTTTCGGTCAGGTTCAGGTTGCGCCGCACGGCCTCCTGGACGAATCGGAACTGGTGCAGGTTCATGGCCGTTCGGTGTGGCTGGAGTGCAAGGCGGCATGCGCCATCGCGTCGATCACCGAATCGACCTCGCCGATGGTCTGGCGCAGCGACCAGTTCACCTGCGGGTGGGTTGCTGCCAGCGCGTCCAGCAAGGCAGGCAGGTCTTTGCGAACGTGCCCGCCGCTGCCCAGGAACAGCGGCACCACCGACACGTCGTCGCAGCCGCTGCGCACCAGTGCAGCGCCTGCATCGACCAGCCCCGGCGTCATGAATTCGAGGAAGCTCAGCACCACCTCGACCCCGGGCGCGCGGGCACGCACCCGTGACGCAACGGCCTCGAACGGCAGCGCCCAGCGCGGATCACGGGCACCGTGGGCGAACAACAAAATTCCTTGCTTCATGCGAGTCTGTTATTCAAAACAAGAGTGTTTTATTGAAAGCGAACCAGCCAGCCGAACGCGGCCAGCGACAGCAACAGGTAAAGGGCGCTGGGGGCAGAGGCGACCAGCCACGGAGTCCAGTCGCGCAGCAGCCCCAGGTGGCCGGCCACGTTGTTGAGCAGCACGAAACTGATGCCCAGCATGATGCCGCCAAACACCTTCAGGCTGATGCCGCCCGCGCGCGCATGCAGGTAGGCGAAAGGCAGCGCCAGTGCCATCATCACCAGGCACGCCAGCGGGTACAGCGCGCGCTTCCAGAACTGAATTTGATACTGCTGCGCCGCTTGTTCGTTTTGCGCCAGGTGGTCGATGTAGCGGAACAAATCGAGCGTGGACATGGTGCTCAGCGGCAGCACCGCCGCCGCCACCACACCGGCCGACAGGCTGCTGGGCCATTGCATCTGCGCGAGGCGGGTGTTCTCGGTGGGTGCATGGGCCGGCGAATCTTCGGTGTTCCAGCGCGTGAGTTTCACGTCCGACAACAGCCAGGCGCCGCCGCCTGGCAGGCTGGCCTGCTTCGCGGAGACGCGTCGCAGCAGACGGCCATCGGGATCGAACTCAAAAATTCGCACATCGCGCAGCGCACCGCCCGCCGCCACCCCGCCCACATTGATCGAGTAGCTGCGTTCTCCGTCGGGCGTGTTGCTGTGGTCTTTCAGCCAGGCGCCGGTTCGGCCCAGTTGCAGGCCGCCGCGCGACTGGGCTTGCCAGCGCGCGGCCTGTTCCTCGGCCAGCGGTGCGCCGTAGTCGCCGACCAGGAACGTCACCGCGCCGAACAGCAGGCCCAGCGTGGCCAGCAGCGACAACGCGCGCCAGGGGCCCAGCCCGCCGGTGCGCAGGATGGTGAACTCGGTCGATTGCGCCATGCGCGCCAGCGAGTAGATGGTGCCGATCAGCACCGCGATCGGCAGCAGTTCATACAGGTGGCCGGGCATCAGCAACAGGCTGTAGATCGCAGCCCCGAAGCCGCTGTAACCGACCTTGCTGACGTTGGCCAGTTCGTCGACGAAATCGATGAAGAAGAACAGCGACAGAAACGCCACCGCGACGAAGGCCACCGACGACACGATGTCGGCATAGAACAGGCGGCGAACGGTCTTCATCGTCGATTCACGCGGCCGGCTTCGGCGCACGGCCGAACAGCCGCATGGCGCGGCCGTGGTCACGCCACCAGATCAAGCCGAGCGCGATGGCAAACGCACTGCCGTGCGTCAGCAGCAAGGCGGTGCCCATGCCCATCTTGGCGCCGGCCACCCAGGCCTGCGACAGGTTGATCAGGTTGTAGTAGACGACGAAGCTGAGCAGCGCGAACAGCAGGTTCCAGTTGCTGGCACGGCGCGGGTTGGTGGCGGCCAACCCCACCGCCAGCAGCATCAGGTTGGCGCCGCCCAGCACCAGGCCCAGGCGCCAGGTCAGTTCGCCCTGGAACGCCGGGCTGGGCTGGCGCAGCAGTTCGATCGTGCGGCGCGACTTGGGCGGAATGTTGTCGGTGCCGGTCAACACGCGTTCACCGGCCAGCACGCGGTAGGTCTCGAAGCGCGACAGCGTCTTCTCGCCGGTCAGCAGGTTCTCGTCGTTGCGCTGACCGCGGTCGAGCAGCAGATAGCGGTCTTCGCCTTGAACTTCGATGCGGCCGGTGCGCGCGGTGGTCACCGATTCGAGGTCGTCTTTCATCGACAGGATGAACACGTTGCGACCGGTGCGGCCGTCGCCCGCGTCGCGTTCGATGAAGAACACCCGCTTGCCGTCGGCCGAGGTCTGGAACTGGCCGGGTGCCACGCGCGAGATGTCGGCGCGCTGCTCGAAGCGGTCTTTCAGGTCGCTGATGCGGCGGTTGCCCCAGGGCCAGACAAACAGCGCCAGCAGGGCCAGCACCAGCAGCACCGGCCAGCTCATGCGCAGCACCGGCCGCACGAAGCGGCTCAGCGGGGTGCCGCTGGCAAACCAGATGGTCATTTCGCTGTCGCGGTACATGCGCGACAGCGTGGCCACCACCGCGATGAACAGCGACAACGCCAGCATCGTCGGCAGGTGGCCGAGCGCGGTGTAGCCCAGCAGCAGCACCACGTCTTGCGGACCGACGCGACCCAGCGCCGCCTGGCCCAGCGTGCGGATCAGCATCATCGTCAGCACGATGGTCAGGATGACCACCAGCGTGGCACCAAAACTGCGCGCCAGGTCTCGTCGCAAAGTGGAATCGAATAACATCGTCGGCACATTACCTCTCAAGATGATTATGGACTTCAAGCACCACACCGCAGCCGCTGCGGCGCTCTCGAAATTGTCGGCCGACGCACTGCTGGTCATCGTCGGTCATGAAACGCTGAACGAGGATCTGGACCCCGCGCTGGCCGGCCCGATCCGCGACCTCATCGCCAGCGCAGACTTCGAGATCAAGGCCGGCCGCACGCTGTTCCTGCACAAGCTGGCGGGCGTAAAAGCGCCGCGCGTCGTGCTGGCGGCGGCCAGCGGTGCCACACCGAAGGCCTTCAAGGCGGCCGTCGCCTCGGGCATCCAGCAGCTCCGGCATGCGTCCGTGAAGCACGTGGCGGTGGTGATGGCCAGTGCCGGCGGCTTGACGGACGCGCATGCCGAGGCGCTGGTGTGTGCCGTGGCCGACGCCACCTACGTCTACCGCCACACCAAGCCGAGTGCGCCGAAGGCGACGCCGCTCGCGACCGTGTCGCTGGTCTGCGGCAAGCTGGAAGCGCGCGTGGTGCAACAAGGTTTGACCCGTGGTCAGGCGGTGGCCGCTGGCGTCACGCTGGCGCGTGAATGCGCGAACCGACCGGGCAACCACTGCACGCCCACCTATCTGGCCGAGACGGCGAAGAAGCTGGGCAAGGAGTTCGCGCTCAAGGTCGACGTCCTCGACCGCAAGGCGGTCGAGAAGCTCGGCATGGGCTCGTTCCTGAGCGTGGCGCAGGGCTCGGACGAGCCGCTCAAATTCATCGTCGCCCGCTACGACGGCGCCGCCAAGACGCAGGCGCCGGTGGTGCTGGTGGGCAAGGGCATCACCTTCGACACCGGCGGCATATCCATCAAGCCGGCCGGCGACATGGACGAAATGAAGTTCGACATGGGCGGCGCGGCCAGCGTGCTGGGCACGCTGCGCGCCGTGGCCGAGTTGAAGCCCAAGCTGAACCTGGTGTGCATCATTCCGAGCTGCGAGAACATGCCCAGCGGCCGCGCCGTGAAGCCGGGCGACGTGGTCACCAGCATGTCGGGCCAGACCATCGAGGTGCTGAACACCGACGCCGAAGGCCGGCTGATCCTGTGCGACGCGTTGACCTATGCCGAGCGCTTCAAGCCCTCGGTCGTGGTCGATGTGGCCACGCTCACCGGTGCCTGCGTGATCGCCCTGGGACATCATCACTCCGGCCTGTTCAGCGCCGACGACGCGCTGGCCGAGGGCTTGCTCGCTGCCAGCCGCAGCGCGCTCGACCCGGCCTGGCGCATGCCGCTGGACGAGGAATACGACGAGGCGCTGAAGAGCCGATTCGCCGACATGGGCAACGTGGGGCCGCGCGCCGGCGGCTCGATCACCGCGGCCATGTTCCTGAAGCGCTTCACCGCCAAATACCGCTGGGCGCACCTCGACATCGCCGGCACGGCGTGGAAGTCCGGTGCCGCCAAGGGCAGCACCGGCCGGCCCGTGCCGCTGCTGACCCACTTCGTGCTGTCGCAGGCGGTCTGACGCTGCGGGCCGCGCCGCGCCGACGATGACCGAGATTCTTTTCTACTTCAACGCGCCCGATCGGCTGAACTACGCCTGCCGGCTGCTGCGCAAGGCGCTGCGAAGTGGTGCGCAGGGAGAGGGCCGGTCGATCACCGGTGCGGCCGTGACCGCGCCCGCGGTCATGCTGGCACGCTTCGACCGCGCCTTGTGGAGCTTCGAGGCAACCGAATTCATTCCGCACCTGCTCGTCGACGCGGGCACGGTGCCCGATGCGCGCCACCAGCGCACCCCGGTTTGGCTGGTCGAGCGTGCCGAGCAGGCCGCCCACCTGCCGTTGCTGCTGCACCTGGGCGAAGCGCCGGCTGAGGGCTTCGAGTCGTTCGAGCGTCTGATCGAGGTGGTGTCTGCGAATGCCGACGAGCGCGACGCAGCGCGCCTGCGCTGGAAGCACTACAAGTCGCGCGGCTACGAGATCCGCCAGCACGAGGTGGCAGCATGAGGCGGTGGTCGTGAGAAACAAACGCCGGGCCGCCCCAAGTGTTTCTCCCCCCTTGGGGGGCGGACGACGTATACCGTCGGCCTGGGGGCCTTCATGAGTGCCCATCGACCGCCGGCGTCGGGCCTGCCCACGTTGACCGAGGTGGTGGAAATGCCCTGGGCCCCGGCACCCCAGCGGGCACCGCAGTCCGAGGCGACGGTGATCGCCGACGCGATCGATCCGTCGCTGGCCGATCCGACATCAGCGGCGCACGCGTCGACCGAAGACCAGATCGTTCAGCGCGTCTTGCTCGACCTGCAGCGCCAGATCGACCTGATGCTCGACTACCGGCTGCGCGAGGCGCTGACGCCGGTGCTGACGCGCGCGACCGACGCGCTGGTGCTGGAGGCGCGCACCGCCCTGGCATCGACCTTGCGTGACATCGTGGCCCGATCGGTCGCGCAGGAAATGTCCCGTCATCGGGGGCGCTGACCGGCGCGTTGTGCTGATCGGGTGCAACCCCAAGGTCGACCGCGAGCCCGCGATAACCCTTGCTTTACCGTTCGCGTTGACCCCATTTCAGCAGGGTCTCCGCAGTGGCCGAGCAAGGCCGAACAATTCACCACCCGACCCGAGAATTCCCGGTGGAGATGGGTTTTTATTTGCGGTATCGTGTCGCCCGTTGAGTTCACTACCGTGTTTCCTTTCTCAACATTCCTAACCGGAGATTTCGCATGCAAGTCAAACTGAACGTGGTGATGTGCGCCGCGGTCGCGCTCTTCGCTGGTGCCGCATCGGCACAAGACATGGTTGTCCGCATCGGGCATGTCGGCCCGGTCTCCGGTGCCCAGGCCCACTATGGCAAGGACAACGAAAATGGCGCCCGCATGGCCATTGAAGACCTGAACGCCAAGGGCGTGATGATCGGCGGCAAGAAGGCCCGCTTCGAACTGGTCGCCGAAGACGACGCGGCCGATCCGAAGCAAGGCACCGCAGCCGCCACCAAGCTGTGCGACGCCAAGGTCAACGGCGTGGTCGGCCACCTGAACTCCGGCACCACCATTCCGGCCTCGTCGGTCTACAACGCCTGCGGCCTGCCGCACATCACGCCGTCGGCCACCAACCCGAAGCTGACGCAACAGGGCTACAAGACCACCTTCCGCATGCTCGCCAATGACAACGCACTCGGCGCCGGTCTGGCGCTGTATGCCGTCGACGCGTTGAAGCTGAAGAAGGTCGCGATCATCGACGACCGCACGGCCTACGGCCAAGGCGTGGCCGAGGTGTTCAAGAAGACCGCGATGGCCAAGGGCATCCAGATCGTCGACGAGCAGTACACCACCGACAAGGCCACCGACTTCATGGCGATCCTGACCGCCATCAAGGCCAAGGCACCGGACGGCGTGTTCTACGGCGGCATGGACCCGCAAGCCGGCCCGATGCTGCGCCAGATGGAACAGCTCGGTATGAGCAACGTCAAGTTCTTCGGCGGCGACGGCCTGTGCACCGACAAGGTGATCGAGCTGTCGGGCGGCGCCAAGACGCTGGGCAACGTGGTGTGCGCCGAAGGCGGCGCCTCGTTGACCAAGATGCCAGGCGGCAACGCCTGGAAGGCACGCTACGACGCCAAGTACCCGAAGCAGTTCCAGGTCTATTCGCCATACACCTACGACGCGACGATGGTGCTGGCCAACGCGATGGTCAAGGCCGGCTCGTCCGACCCGAAGGTCTACATGCCCTTCCTCGCCAAGGAAGAGTACCAAGGCGTGACCGCGAAGATTGGCTTCGAAGCAGACGGCGAACTGAAGAACCCGTCGATGACGCTCTACGTCTACCGCGACGGCAAGAAAGTGCCGCTGAACTGATCGGCGTGATCTGTCCGATGCTTGCGTCGGGCTGAAATAGAAAAAGGCACCCTCGGGTGCCTTTTTTTTCGCCCTGCACTTCAGCAGTGCAGGCGAAAGCGCTCGGTGTTGATCAGCTCGCGGGCCTTGTTCAACGCGTACAGCAAGGCCGCGTCCGGTGACGGCCAGCGGTGACCGCAGGCCAGGCTCTCGTCGCGAAACGCCTCGCGCAGCATGTGCTTGGCGCCGCTGACGCGGTTGATGACCACGGCGGCGATGTAGCCGTCGCCCTGCACGGCTTCCAGCGCACCGGCGTAGATGCGGTAGTCGCCTTCGATTCGTTCGTCAAAATTCATGGCTGGCTCCTGGTGGGCACCCCGGCCACACCATTGCAGGATGATCGTCGGATCACCCCGTGAACGCCATCCACCCTTGGTGGGACACCCATTGGGGGGTGTCCCGCACCGCTGCGGGCTGCAACGAGGCCCGGCCGGTGCCGACTTCAGGGTGCGCGCTGGCCCAGCAGGGCCAGCAAGGCCTGCGCTGCGGGCGCCGAAGAGGCCGGGTTCTGCCCGGTGATCAGCAGGCCGTCGGTGACCACGTGCGGCTGCCAGTCGGCCGCCTTCGAATAGCTGCCGCCGCTCTGTTTGAGCATGTCTTCGACCAGGAAAGGCACCACGTCGGTCAGACCGGCCGCCTGCTCTTCAGTGTTGGTGAAGCCCGCCACGCGCTTGCCTTTGACCAAGGGGCTGCCGTCTGCCGACTTGGCATGGCGCAACGCGCCGGGTGCGTGGCAAACGGCGGCCACCGGCTTGCCGGCGGCGAGCATCGATTCGATGACGCGAATCGAGAACGCGTTCTCCGCGAGGTCCCACAACGGGCCGTGACCGCCAGGGTAGAACACCGCGTCGAAATCGGTCGCCACCACATCGCGCAGCTTCACGGTGGTGGCCAGTGCTGCCTGCGCCGCATCGTCGGCCTTGAAGCGGGCGGTGGCTGCGGTCTGCGCATCGGGCGCATCGCTTTTCGGGTCCAGCGGCGGCTGGCCGCCCAGGGGTGACGCCAGTGTGATGTTCGCCCCCGCGTCCTTGAAAACGTAGTACGGCGCCGCGAACTCTTCGAGCCAGAAGCCGGTCTTCTTGCCGGTGTCGCCGAGCTTGTCGTGCGAGGTCAGGATCATCAGTATCTTCATGGCGGTTACCTCGGCAGGTGTGGGGTGGGATGGAAACCACTCAAGTTACAAGTGTCGCGGCCGGCGGTCTGTGCGCTGGGGCACACAGCGTTGTCGCTGAAGCGCTTGATGAGGATCACCGGGCAGCGCGAAGTGCCGGGCGGCATGTTTCTGCGAGGCGCGATGGCTAGCGTTGTTGCGGCAGCGGCAATTCGTAGAACGCCTGCTTCGCCTCGATCGCCTCGAAGCCGATGACCTGCTTGAACTCGGCCATGGTGGTTTGCGCAGACGGGATGCCGTCGACGTTGCCGCTGCGGCGGCCGGACAGCGCCGCGAGGTTCTGCTTCAGCGCATGCACCACCGTCATCAGCGGCACCACCGGGTAAGTGGCGAACGCGGCCACCGCTTCGATCTGCTCGTGCGTCAGGTCGGCCATCCACAGCCCCTGCATCAGTTGCAGCGACAAGCGCCGGCCGGTGACCTGCTTCAGCTTGACCAGGTCGTCGTAGCCCTTGAAGGTGCGCGAGATCGGCTGGATCAGGTCGGCGCCCGCCTCGGCGTACTGCGCTGCGCGGTCCATTGCCTCGTTGGGATCGAGTGCATCAGTGCGCGCAACGATCAGAAAGTCGGGGTCGCGGCGCGCGTCGACCGCAGCGCGGATCTTCGCGACGGCGTCCGCCACGCCGATCACCGGCATCGTGGCCGCGGCGGCTGGACAGCGCTTGGGACTGAACTGGTCTTCGAGCGATATCGCCGCGACGCCGGCTTTCTCGAACGCGCGCACGGTGCGGATCACGTTGATGACGTTGCCGTAGCCGGTGTCGGCATCGGCGAACACCGGCTTGGTCACGATGTCGGTGATGCGGCTGACCACGCCGACGTTTTCAGTCAGCGTGTACAGCTCCACATCGGGCTGGCCCAGCAGCGACGCCGAGATGCCGAAGCCGGTGCTGAAGATGCCGTCGAAATCGGACTGCTCGATCAGCAGCGCCGACAGCGCGTCGTAGGCCCCGGCCATCCAGACGGTCGGGCCCGAGGTGATGCGTTCGCGCATCTGCTTGCGTGTGAATTGCATGGGCAACTTTCAGATGCGGCGGACGGTCAGCGCTTGACCGGGTCGATGTAGCCGCCGAGCGCGACGAACTTGCTGTCCTTCAGCTCCATCATCACGATGCCGGTCTGGCCGCGCCGCGAATACGGGCCGGCCGCCATCGGCTGGAAGGTGATCTTCGGGCCGATCTTCTGGTCGAAGTCTTTCATGTTGTCGAGCGCCGCCACCACCTTCACGCGGTCGGGCTGGTTGCCCGCACGCTTCAGCGCCTCGACCGTGACGGCGGCTGCCGAGTAGCCCATCAAGGCCATCGACGACGGCTTCGAGGTCGGGTACAGCTTGGTGTAGCGCTCGGTGAATTCGCGGATCGCCGGGTTCGCGCCGTCGATCGGGTCGTAGTAGGACGCGACGTACAGCTTGGCGTCGGTCTTGCCGAGCAGCTCGACGAACTTGGGGTCGTTCAACCCGCCGGCCCCGAACACCGTGGGCTTCCAGCCCAGCTTTTCGGCGCCGCGGAAGAACAGCACCGCTTCCTGGCCCAGCGCGTAGACGATCACCACATCCGGGTTCGACTCCTTCAGCTTGAAGACCTGCGAGGTGATGTCGGTGGCGAAGCGCTCGAACGTCTGCGCTTCGACCACTTTCTGGCCGTGCTTCTCCAACTGCTTGCTGGCGATCTCGAAGGCCGGCTTGCCCCAGCCGTCGTTCTGGTAAAGGATGGCCACGCGCTTGGCCTTCAAGGTGTTGATCGCGTGGTCGACGTAGGCAGCGGTCTCGGTCGATTGCGGTGACGGCAACACGTACAGGTACTCGCGGGCCGGGTTCGAGGTCAGGTCGGAAATGCTCAGTGCGCCGATGGTCGGCACCTTCTTCGGGGCCGAGTATTCGTAGGCGCTCATGTTGGTGGCGTGGCCGACGTTGCCGACCATCGCCAGCACGTTGTCGCGCTCGACCAGCAGCTTCGCATTCGCGACTGACTTTGCCGGCTTCAATTCGTCGTCGTAGGTGATGAGCTTGACCTTGCGGCCGTTGATCCCGCCCTGCGCGTTGACCATGTCGAAGTAGGTGCGCATGCCTTCGTCGACCGCCTTGCCCATGTAGGCCAGGGTGCCTGACAGCGGCTGCGACGAGCCCAGCAGGATCTCTGCGGCCGAGACGCCTTCTTCCTTGTTTTCATACGGCTGCGCGAACGCGCTGCCGGCCAGCACCAGGACGGCGGCGCTGGCGATGACGGTGCGGCGGGTGGGGGTCTTGAACATGTCTGTCTCCTGGTTGAACACGGTGAGGGGGTTGGGTGATTGCGCAAGCGCGGCGTCAGCCGCCGAGGTAGGCGCGGCGCACTTCGTCGTTGTCGGCCAGCTCGGCCGCCGAGCCCTGCATGACGACGCGGCCGGTCTCGATGACGTAGCCCACGTCGGCGATGCCCAGCGCGATGTCGGCATCCTGTTCGACCACCAGCAGCGTCAGCTGTTCCTTGTCGCGGATCTCGCGCAGGGTGTCGAAGATGAAGTCCTTCAGGATCGGCGCCACGCCCATCGACGGTTCGTCGAGCATCAACAGCTTCGGCCGCGACAACAGGCCGCGCGCGATGGCAAGCATCTGCTGTTCACCGCCCGACAAGGTGCCGGCACGCTGCGCCAGGCGTTCCTTCAGGCGCGGAAAGTAGGTCAGCACGCGTTCGGTGTCGTGGCGCACCTCGGCGGCGGGGCGGGTGAAGCCGCCGAGCGTGAGGTTGTCGCGCACCGACAGTTGGCCGAACACCATGCGGCCTTGCGGCACGTGCGCAATGCCGAGCCGCACCACGTCTTCGGCGGCCATGTTGGCGATGGAGCGGCCGGCAAAACTGGCGCTGCCCGAGGCGAACGGAAGCAGGCCGGACAGCGCGCGCAGCAGCGTGGTCTTGCCCGCGCCGTTCGCGCCCAGCACGCAGACGATGCTGGCCGGCGCCACCACCAGGCTCAGGCCTCGCAACGCCATGATCTTGCCGTAGCCGGCCGACAGGTCGGTGACCGACAACAGCGGCGCCACCGGGTCGCTGGCCGCCGCGCGAATAGGGTGGATCGTCATGTCAACGGCGCTTTCCACTTTTGCCGCCGCCCAGATACGCCTCGACCACCGCCGGGTGGCGCTCGATCTCGCGCGGAGTGCCTTCGGCCAGAAAGCGGCCGTTGTGCATCACGGTGATGGTGTCGGATATCGACATCACCAACGGCATGCTGTGTTCGATCAGCAGCAACGTAGCACCGGTGCGCGCCTGCAGTTGCTTCAAGGTCTGGCCCAGCGCTTCGATCTCGCGGTTGTTCATGCCGGCGGCGGGCTCGTCGAGCAGCATCAGCTTGGGCTCCAGTGCCATCGCCCGCGCCAGCTCCACCAGCTTTTGCGTGCCGTAGGGCAGGTCGCGAATCTGGATGTGGGTGTGTGCGGACAGGCCCAGCGCGTCGATGATGGACTGCGCGCGTTCGCGCTCGGTGCGCTCTTCGCGCCGCTGGCGCGGAAGCCGCAGCAGCGCCTCGGCCAGCGTGGCTCGCATCGCGGTCGAGCGCGCGATCAACACGTTGTCGAACACTGTCAGCTCCGCGAACAGCTCCAGGTTCTGGAAGGTTCGCGCGATGCCCAGGTGGGCCACGCGGTGCGCCTTGCGCGCCAGCAGGTCGTGGTCACCGGCGGCGTCGCGAAAGACGATGCTGCCCTTCTGCGGCGTGTAGAAACGGCTGATGCTGTTCAGCACCGTGGTCTTGCCCGCGCCGTTCGGGCCGATCAGCGAATGAACGGTGTTCGGTTGCACATCGAAGCCGACATCGTCGACGGCCACGATGCCGCCGAAGTCCATTCGCAAGCCGTGCAGCGAAAGCAGGGCGCCGCTGGCGGCGCTCATGGGGCTTCTCCCGTCGGCTTGTCGGCGCCGGGAACGGCCTTGCGGCGCAGCAGGCTAGCCAGGCCGTCGGGCAGGAACATCAGGGTCAGGATCATCGCCACGCCGTACAGCGCGCGCTGAAACTGGTCGAAGCCGATGTAGGTCAGGAACTGCGGCGCGCCGACCACGAACACGGCGCCGAGCACCGAGCCGATGATGGAACCCAGGCCGCCCACGATGACCATCGACACGAAGCTGATGGACACCATGATGCTGAACACCGAGGGGTCGATGAAGCGCACCAGCGGCGCATACAGCGCACCCGACAGCCCGGTGTAGAAGGCGCAGATGCCGAATGCGACCAGCTTCAGTTGCACCGGGTTGAGGCCGAGCGAGCGCGCTGCGATCTCGCTGCCCTTGAGTGCCAGGAAACCCCGGCCGAAGCGGCTGCGCGACAGGTTGCGGGCCAGCCACAGCGCCAGGCCGAGCACCACCGCGATGAACAGGTGAAAGATGCGCTCGGTCATCACGAAGCCGAAAAAGGCCGGACCGGCGGCGCCCATGCCGTTCTCGCCGCCGTTGAAGTCGCCGCCCGACTTGGCGACCTCGGTCGAGATCAACACGAAGCCCAGCGTGGCGATGGCGAGGAACACCTCTTCCAGCCGCAGCACCGGCACCGCGAGGATCAAGCCGACCAGCGTGGCCGCCGTGGCGGCCAACAGCATGGCCAGCACCAGCGGCACGCCGTGCGCCGTGAGAATGGCCACGCCGTACGCGCCGATGCCGAAGAACACCGCGCCCGCCAGCGAAATGAGGTTGGTGTAGCCGGTCAGGATGTTGGTGCCGAACGACGCCAGCGAATAGATCAGCACCAGGCTGAAGATGTACAGCACGTAGCCGCCCGGCAGCAGCGGTGCCAGCACGAAGGCCAGCACGAACAGCAGCGGGGCCAGCCAGGGGCGCGAGTCGAAGAGTCGTTGCATGGCCTGCTCAGACCTTCTTGATGTGGCCGCGCGCCAGCAGCCCGTGCGGACGCAGGATCAGCACCGCGAGCATCACCATGAACGGCACCGCGTCTTTCCATTGCGACGACAAATAGGCGCCGGTCAGGTTGGTGGAGATGCCGATGATCACGCCGCCCAGCAAGGCGCCGGGCATGCTGCCGATGCCGCCGAGCACGGCCGCCGCAAAGGCGAAGTGGAGGGCGTGCTGCATCATCGACGCATGCAGGAAGGTGAGCGGCGCGATCAGCAAGCCGGCCAGCGCCGCGATCACGTGAGACAGCGACCACGACAGCGAGTAGATGCGCTTGATCGGAATCCCCATCAGCCGTGCGGCGGTCGGGTTCTCCATCGTGGCCTGCATTGCAATGCCCAACCGCGTGAACCGGAAGAAGGCGAACAGCGCCGCCGCCAGCAGCGCACACACCGCCAGGATGCCGATGTCGATGCCCGACACCACCACGCCGCCGCCGATGTCGATCGGCCGGCTGGGGAACACGCTGGGCAGTTCCTGAGTGTCCTTGCCCCAAATCCAGATCGCCAGGTCGCCGAACACCAGGAACAGTCCGAGCGTGGCGATGGCAGACGACAGCAAGGGCTTGCCGATGAAGCGGCGCAGCACGAAGCGTTCGATCGTGAAGCCCATCAAGCCACCGAAGGCCAGCGTCAGCAACACCACCGCCCACAGCGGCAGGCCGATCTTGACCAGGCTGAAGGCGACGAAGGCGCAGATCATCGCGGCCTCGCCATGCGCGAAGTTCAGGATGCCGGTGGCCTTGTAGACCATCACGATGCCCAGCGCGATCAGCCCGTAGATGGCGCCCAGCGCGATGCCGCTGGTGATCATCTGCAGCATGCGGTGCTCCTGTTCATGCCTTGGACTCGGCGGCAGCCAGCCGCGCCTTCAGGTACGGAATGAAACCGCCACTTTCCAGCATGCCGCGCTCGGAGTTCGACAGCGGCTCGAACGGCAGCGACTGCCCACCGCGCGACAGGTTGCGCACCGTGTGGGCGCCCCAATCGACCTGCAGTTCGTCCCAACGCGACACCATGGTGCGAATGCCGGGGCAGGTCATCAACGGGAAGCCCATGCTGATCTCGCCACGAAAAAAGCCGGGCGAAAACGACTCGGCAATCACACCCGCGATGCCCAGGTAGCGCATGGCCTTCATGGCAGGGTAGTGCGGGTGGCCGTAGCCGAAGTTCTGGCCACCGATCAGCAGGTCGCCGCGGCGCATGACCTGGCGGAAGGCGGGGTCCTGGCTGGTCATGGTTACTGTCGCCAGTTCTTCCAGGTCGGTCAGCTTGATGTTCTTGATGCCGATGATGAGGTCGATGTCGAAGTTGTCTTCCTCGAAGATCCAGGCGACGCGTCCGTGCAGGTCGGGCAGGCTCATGCGGTGGCTCCACTCAATGCCGCGGCCAGGTAGGGCCGCGGGTCGGCGATGCAGCCTTCCAGTGCCGACGCCGCCACCACGGCCGCATTGCAGATGAAGATTTCGGAGTCGGGGCTCCCCATGCGGCCGGGTGTGTTCAGCGTGCCGGTGGACACGGCGCGCTGGCCGTCGCTCATGGTCGCGATGCGGCCGTAGCAGTAATCGCAACTCGAACTGCTGATGAAGGCACCGGCATCGACCAGGATGGTGATCAGACCTTCGGTGGCGGCGGCCGACATGATGGCCTGCGACGTGGGCACCACATGCAGTTGGAAGCCGGGCTTGATCTTGCGCCCCTTGAGCACCGCTGCGGCGGCCCGCAGGTCTTCGAGACGGCCGCTCGCACACGAGCCGAGGTAGCCGGTGTGAACTTCGAGCCCGGCGTATTCGGACAGATCGCGGGTGTTGGCCGGGCTGGGCGGCGCGACGACGATGGGTTCGAGGCCGCTCACGTCGACGCGAACGATCTGGTCGTACTCGGCGTCGGCATCGCTGTACACGGGATCGAGCTCGATCTTCGAGCGGCCTTTCATGTAGGCCAGCGTCTTGGCGTCGGGCGCGATGATGGCGGTGGTGGCGCCGAGGAACATCGCCTGGCCGCAAATGGTCTGGCGCCCTTCGATGCTCATCGCGTCAATCGTCGGGCCGCACAGCTCGACCACCTTGAAGCGGCACGACGACGGCCCCATCACGCGCACCAGGTGGTGAAACACGTCGCGCGCCATCACGCCGGGCTGCAGCGTGCCGCTGATCTCGACCTTCACGGTGGCGGGCACCTTGATCGCCATGTCTTCGCTGACGAACGCTTCGAGCACGCCCTTGCGCGCGCCGATGGCCAGGGTGCCGAAGGCGCCGAGCTGGCTGACGTGCCCGTCGAAGTGAACCGCGAAGGCGCCCGGTGTGCTGTAGCCCAGTTCGGCCGACACCTGGTGACCGATGCCTTCGCGCTCATGCACCGGAACGCCTTGCTCGGCACCCCATTTGCGCGTGACCTTGTGCAGCTCTTCTTCCTTCGGGCTGGTTGCCGGCACCATGTGGTCGATGAAGAGCACGAAGCGCTCGGGCTTGACCACCTTGTCGACACCGAACTCCTCCTTGGCCTCACGGAAAAACACGTCGGTGTAGCCCGGAAAGTCGTAGGCGATCACGAAGTCGGGCTTGGCCAGGATCTCGTCGCCGGGACGCACCGTGTCGCGTCCGCAGCATCGGGCAAGGATTTTTTCGGTGATGGTCTGGCCCATGCGCATACCTTGATGTATCCACCATGCGGTGTTTTTATTCGCACCGCTTTCGTGCGATGTGTCCCAGAATACAGTGCAAGTGCAGGGAAGCACAATTGACCTGCGATAGTCTTTGTCCACAATGTGGTTTGATGTTTTTGCTGGAGACACGCCATGGGCCGGCCTCGACCGCAACCGATTGACGAAGCCCCTGCCGCCGATCCGCGCAGCGGAACCCAGAGCATCGAGCGGGCCGTGACGGTGCTGCGCGTGATTGCCTCGCGCGGCCGGCTCGGCATGCGCATCGCCGAGGTCGTCAGCACGGCGGGGCTGGCCTACTCCACCTGCTTTCGCATGCTTCAGTGCCTGCAGCAGCAGGGCCTGATCGACAAGGACAGCCACACCCGAAAGTTCTACCTGGGCCCGCTGGTGCACGAACTGGGGCTGCTGGCGCGACCGCGCTTTCGGCTCAGCGAACTGTGCGACCGCGAAATGCAATTGCTGGCCGAAAGCACGCAGGACACCGTCTACCTCAGCGAGCGAAGCGGCCTGGAGGCGGTGTGCACCGCGCGGCAGGTCGGCGAGTACCCGATCAAGGCCTTGCCGCTGGACGTGGGCATCCGCCGTCCCCTCGGCGTGGGTGCTGGCGGGCTGGCCATCCTGGGTGCGATGGATGCCGACGAGGCCGAGTCGGTGGTGCGCATCAACGGCCCGCGCTACGAGGCCTTCGGAGGCTTGACTGCGCAGCGGATGCTTCAGGCCGTGGCGGAAACGCGCAGCCGCGGCTATTCGTTTCTGGACAGCGTGGCCACGCCGGGCAGCGCCGCGCTGGGCGTGGCGTTTCCCGTCAACCACCCGATCGCTGCCATCAGCGTGGCGGCCATCAGCGGACGCATGCCGGCGAGCCGCCACAAGGCGCTGGCATCAGCGATGTCCAAGCACGTGGCCAAGCTTTCGGACTTGATGCAGGAGATGCACAGCATCGTGCCCGGATAGCCGCCGTGGTCATGCTGCCGCGACCACCCGCTCGTCGCGCACGATGCGGCCGTCCACCAGTTCGATGATGCGGTCGCAACGGGCGGCCAGCCGGGGATCGTGCGTCACCACGAGGAACGAAATCTTCAGCTCGGCATGCATACGCCGCATCAACGCAAAGACCTCGTCGGACGACGCGGTGTCGAGGTTGCCGGTCGGCTCGTCGGCCAGCACCAGCGGTGGCTGCATCACGAGCGCACGCGCAATCGCCACCCGCTGCTGCATGCCGCCCGACAGCTCGCCCGGGCGCTTGTTCATCGCGTTCTCCAGCCCGACGGCGGTAAGCACGGCGCGGGCCCGATCGCGCTGCTCCGGCGTGATGCGGCCCTCGCGCATCAGCGCCGGCAGCGTGACGTTTTCCAGCGCGCTGAAGGCCGGCAGCAGGTGGTGAAACTGGAACACGAAGCCCAGCGTCGTGCGGCGCTGCAAGGTCAGTTCCGCATCGCTCAGGCCGCTGGTCTCGGCGCCATGAATGCGGTAGCTGCCGGAGGTGGCACGTTCGAGCAGGCCCACGATGTTGAGCAGGGTGCTTTTGCCCGACCCCGAAGGACCGATCAGCGCGACGAACTCGCCGGCGTCGATGCGCAGCGAAACGCCGTGAAGCACCTCGGCCTCGTTGGTCTGGCCGGCGTTGTAGCTTTTGCGGATGTCGCTCAGTTCGATCAGCGGCCCGGCGGTGTTGGGGGTGTCGGCCGCCATCACATGCGGATCGCCAGCGCCGGGTCGAGCTTTGCCGCGCGCCGCGCCGGCGCCACCGCCGCCAACACGCCGCACAGTGTGGCGATGCCCGCGACCTGCAGCGCCAGCGCCGCAGACAGCGTGATGGCGAACAGCGGCAAGCCGTCGCTGCCGCGCACGAGTGAGGTGAAGGCCCAGATCAAGCCCACGGCCAGCAGCACGCCGAGCACCGAGCCCAACGCCCCCACGATGGCCCCTTGCAGCAGGAACACCCGCAGCACCTGACCCTGGGTGGCGCCCATGGCCCGCAAGATGCCGATCTCGCGCCGCTTCTGCACCACCGACACCACCAGCACGCTGGCGATGCCGAGCACCACCACGACCATCACCACCGCGCGAATCACCCCGGTGCTGATCGACTGCGCGTTCAGTGCCGACACCAGTTGGGCGTTGGCCTCCTGCCAGCTCTCGACCTTGTACGGAAAGCGTCGCGACAACTCGGTGGCCAGCGACTGCGCGGCCCACACATCGCGCAGCACCAGGTCCAGGCTGGTGGCGCCGCCGGGCAGTGCGAACAGGCTCTGCGCGGTGCGCAGCGGCACGATCACGGTGCGGCGGTTCAACTCGCGCACGCCCAGGTCGACGACGGCCGTGACGCGCAACGAATCGGTGACGCTGCCGGTCACCAGGCTCACACGGTCGCCCACGCGCACGCCCAGGTCGTCAGCGAGTTCGCGCCCCAGAATGCCGTCGCCCGCATCCAGGCGTGCCACGCCGGCCACCACCTTTCTGCGCAGGCCGACGACCAGGTCGTAGCGGTCCAGTTCAACCCCCACCAGGTTGACCGATTTCGAGGCCTCGCCACGCACCGCCAGTCCGGCCCCGTTGACGGCGGGAGACACTGCCGACACCCCGGGCGTCGCCTCGAGCAAGGGCAGCAAAGTGCGCCAGTTGGCAATCGAGCGCGGCCGCTGCGCGCGGGGCTGCGTCTGCACCAGCGCGACGGCGCCCGAGGCCGGCGTCAACGCCGGAATCACCACGTCGTCGCGCGCGCTGAGTGTGATGTGGGCCTGCGCGCCCAGCGTATTTTCGAGCGTGTTGCGCTGCAGCCCGGTGATCAGCGCCGAGATGTAGGCGACCACCGCCACCCCGGCCGCCACGCCCACGATGATGAGCGCGGTCTGCATGCGCCCCTCACGCAGAAAGCGCGTCGCCACCCGTCGCTCGAACCCGAGCCAGCTCAACATCGCGCTTCAGCGCCCCATCGCATTGGTCATCGCCGAGCCGGCGTCTTCGCGGCTTCGTTGACGCGCCGCCGAGCCGGTGCGAGCCGCCGCCACCGCTGCCGGGCTGTTGAGATCGGCCTGCACGCGCTGGCCCGGTGCGGGTGTCGTGCCCAGCAGAACGATGTCGCCTGCGGCCAGACCTTCGAGCACCTCGGCTGCGTCGAGCGTGCGCAGCCCCAGTCGAACCTTGCGCTCTTCGACGCGACCCTGGCGTTCGACGCGCACCAGGCCCGTCGCGGCAGACGCGTCGCCGACCAGCGCGGCCACCGGCAGCGCGATTGCCGCCTCGCGGCGGCCGGTCGCGACCTCCATCGACAGCGTCATGTCTTCACGCAGGAAAGCGGGCGGCTGCTGCGACAGTGAGAACTTGACCTCGATCGCCCCGCGCTGCGCATCGACCACCGGCGCGATCGACTGCACCCGCGCGCTGAAACGCTGGCCGGGAAACGCATCGGCCAGCACCGTGGTGGGCTGGCCGACCTGCAGCTGCTCAAGAAAGCGCTCGTCCACCTGGGCCACCAGTTGCAGCGGGCCGGCCAGCGCCAAACTCAGCAGGGCGCGGCCCGGCTGCACGATCTGGCCGGGTTCGACGCTGCGCGACAGCACCCTGGCGTCGGCGGGCGCGGTCAGCAGCGCCTGCGCCAGACGCGCGCGGGCAGCCGCAGCCGCCGAGCCTGCCACCGCCAGTTGCGCCTGTGCCTGCGCCACGTCCACCCCCTCGTCGGCGTTGGCGCTGCGCTGCGCCCGTGCGCTGGCCTGCTGCGCTTGCGCGACTGTCGCCGCGCGCTGTACTTCGTCGAGCCGTGCCGGGCTCAGAAAACCTCGGGCCACCAGGTCTTGCGTGCGCCGCAGGTCAGCCTGCGCGGCGAGCAGCACCGAATCGGCCTGCGCCACGCCGGCCTGCGCGCTGCTGCGCCCGGTGCTGCGCAGCCCGGCGAGGCGAGCCGCAGCCTCGCGTTCACCGGCCTGCGCCTGCGCCAGCGCTGCTCGCAGCTCCTCGTTTTCCAGGCGCACCAGCACATCGCCCTGTTTGACCTGCGCGCCCTCGGTCACCATGACCTGCGCCACGCGCCCGGTGAGGGTGCTGCCGACGTCGACCCGCGACAGCGTCGCCACGCGGCCCGAGAACTGCAGGCTGCGAACCAGGGTGCTGGCCTGCAAGCTGAGTGCCGGCACCACCGGCACGCGGTTGAACCACCATGCGGCCACGCCGGCCAGGAGCAGGGCCAGGGCGACCAGCGCAGTGACGGTTCGGTTGGGCATCGACAGACTTGATTTCACTTTTGGGTTGTCAGCTCAGACCGCAGCGGTTCCGTCTGGGCCGTGGTGTCGAGCCTGCCTGTGCGACGCAAACCGCTCGTCCGGCTCTGCGCGGTGCGCGACTGTAGCGCACGGCCTTCAGGCCGCATGCCTGCGGCGTTTCGGCCACCGGAGACTGCACGCGCGGGGTCAGCTCGCGGCGTCGCGGGCAGAGCAGACCGGCACACCGAGGTGCAACACGCTGCGAAAGCGCAGCGTTGAAGTACGCATTCATCAACCGTCACCGCCGCGCGTGGCCGATCTCGGTACGGCCGTGACTCCAGGACACGCCTGCTGTGTTGGTGCAGGCATCACAGCCAGAGACTCATCTGAGGGTTAGCGCGCCCCCTAGATCCAGGGTCTGAGCATCGATCAGTTCAGGTTTGTATTGACCCATTGACACGTCGAGTAACAGAATGTCTGTGCACTGAACCACTTCACTCCATCGCGATGCGACTCTTGGTTGTTGAAGACGACGATCTCCTCGGCGCCGCCGTACAAAAGGGGTTGACGCGTTCGGGCTACGCTGTCGATTGGGTCCGAGCCGGCAACGATGCGATGCCGGCCATGGCGACCCACAAGTACGACGGTCTGCTGCTCGATCTGGGGCTGCCCGACATGTGCGGTGAGATCCTGCTCAAGTCCGTTCGGCAGCGCGACAGCAGCATCTCGGTCGTGGTCATGACGGCGCGCGGCGCGGTCCATGATCGTGTCAGCCTGCTGGATATCGGCGCTGATGACTACATGATCAAGCCCGTCGATCTGGACGAACTGGGTGCGAGGCTGCGTGCAGTGACCCGGCGCGCACAAGAGTCGGGAAACTCGAACGCCGAACTGGAGCACGGCGCGCTCAAGCTGGTGCCTTCTCGTCACCTGGCCATCTGGCACGGCGAGGCGGTTCGGCTGACCAACAAGGAATACTGGCTGCTCGAAGCCTTCATGCGCGCGAAGAACCTGATCCTCACTCGCGCACGACTCGAAGACGCCTTGTACGGATGGGGCGAGGAAATCGGCAGCAACACGGTGGAGGTTTACATCCACTTCCTGCGCCGCAAGTTCTGCCCCGGTCTGATCCAGACGGTGCGTGGCGTGGGCTATCAACTCGGGGTTGTCGGCGCCTTCGACGCCTGAGCCCTGCAAGCCGCAGCGGCCTGCGCTGTCAGAATTTCTGCAGCACCTTGACGCCGTCCGCGCCCTTGGTCACGTAGCCCACTGCGCCGGGGGTTGCCTTGACGAAAGCAGCGACCTCGGCATCGCCGTTCATGAGGGCAGGGGCCGCCAGCCCTTCGCGAAACGACTTCCTTGTCCAGCGTGCGAAGTATTTGCGTTCGTCGGTCTGAAGCACCTTTGACAGGAACTCGCTGTGCAAGGCGCCGTTGTCCACCGGCGCGAGCTTGACGTTGCCTGCGAACCGGCGCTCGCCCAGGAACAGGTCGCGAATCTCGTCCGCCGTCAGGTTCACCGATGGATGGGCAATCACCTCGCCGCTGTGCGCATCGGTCAGCGCCAGCAAGGCCGCCAGACTGATCACCGTGAAGACGCCCTTCATCTGGGAATGCTCAAAACGCGATCGAATACTGGATTGCTGCCCTGCGGTAGCGGCCCCCTGCAAATGGAACCTGCGCGCCGTTTTCATCCAGCTGCGTGATCGACGTTTCAACGGTCCGACTCAATTCGAGCTTGATGGCTGAACGGGAGTCCATCGCATAACGCGCGCCGATGACGCCTCGTTCGTAGGAGCGCCCTGCGTTTTGAGTGCGAAAGAAGTTGTCATCGGGATTGAGCGATGCGCGCTCGAATCGGACGTACGGCGTGAGCGAGCCGAAGGCGCGCCCAATTTGCGCGTACCACGCGGTGCTGGCGTACTTCGCGCCGACGCCGGTGTCTGCGTTGTCGAAGCGGTAGTACTCGCCAAGGGTTTCCCAGTCGTTGGCGTCGTAGGCCCAATACCCTCCAACGGCACGCACGCGGGTGCTGCTCAGCAATCCACCGGCAGCAGTCCGGGCCTTGACGGTTGAGCCGAAGCCGTGGACCCCCACTGTGAGGCCGCCAAGGGCTCCCGCCGGCTGGTAGCCCAGGTTGAAGCCGAGCAACTTGCCGTCGTTGCCCGGTCCGACGCGCGTGGGGTCGAGGTGGCGCTGCCTGATGCTCGTTCCATTGCTCAGGTAGGCGTCGTAGGTGATCTTGTCGGCCCCGAGGGGCAGCTTGCCGGTCGCCCACACGCCCACCGAATGCACAGGCAGGATGCCGATCTGGTCTTCGAACTCGACGAAACGTGGCCGGGAGATCGAGGTCTGCAGCAGCGCCCCGTGGTGGAATGACGTGTTCCAAAGTCCCAACGGGGTGTGAAAGCGGCCCAACCAAACCGTCATCGCATCGCTCACGGCATAGCCCAATTGCAGCCGCTCCATGTCTGCCACTCCGCGACCGCTTTCATCGAATTCAAAGACCAGCTCAACCAGCGCGCTGACCCGGTCGCTGAACTGCGGGGTCAGGTACAGGTCGAGGGTGCCGACAGTGAAGCCGCGTTGCTTGAGCGGGTCGGCACCAGCGGACCAAACGCCGCCCACATCGGCAAATCCGTGCAGTGCCAATCCGGAGTCATGCTCGCGCCGGCTCTCCCCTTCGGAAACCGGGTTCACGCCGGTCTGCAAGCGCGCGGACTCCGGTGCCTGCTCGGCGCGAGCCTTGCTCGCATCCGGTTCCGTCTTCGTTGCAACAGGCTTGGCCGTGCGCTCGAGGTCGGCCACGCGCGACGACAGTTTTTCGATCAACTGCAGGCTGATCCCGAGTTGCCGCTCCAGGGCCTTGATGCGTTCGGCCTCGTCACTGGCCAGTGCCGGGCTGAGCCAGATCAATGCGCTGCTGGCAGCGACAGGGCCTACCATTTTCGCGAACAAGATTGCGCTGTTCATCAGTGGCTCCCAGGGTGCGCGAGCCGGCGAACGAATTCCGGACAATGCGTTACGAGTGTATGAGCGCTACAGGCCTATGGGTGGCCCCCGAGGTGGGGGAGTCTCGTGCGGCACGGCGCTTCTCGTTGTTCTTCGGAGGGCCGAGTTGCAGTAGGCTCGATGCAGACCTTGGCTCGGTCGCGTGCAGCGCGGGCGTTTGAAAAATTCAGCCCGAATGATGTCTTTCTGATTGATCGAAAGTGCCCCCATGTCCCTGCTCTTGGCCTGTTTCCGGTTCAGTCGCGCGCAGATGCGCAGCGCGCCCGGGGCGTTTGCCGGGCCAAGCTGCGCTGCGGCGCTGACATGACCGGGCATGCTCGAACGACTCTCCACATGGTCGCTGAGCCGGCGTCTGGCGCTGATAGCGGCCTTTGCGATGGTGGCCTCGATTGCGTTCGGTGGCGTCGCGATGTACTGGGCGGCCAGCATCGAGAACGATCAGATGCTCGACGCCCGGCTCGAACAGTTCGGCGCCACGGTGCTGTCGTTCGTCGAGAACGAGCTGGGCGACGTTTCTCTCGTTGATCCGGCGAAGTTGCCACGCTTGAAAACGCGACCCTCGGCCGCGTTGCTGTACCGATACCAGGTGTGGTCGCGCCAAGGTTCATTGCTGATGAGAAGCCATGAGGCTCCCGAAGACGTGCCGCTGATGGCGCTGCCGCGTTTGGGGTTCGCCACGGTTGCCATCAAGGGTGAGGCCTATCGGGTCTTTTCGCTGCCCTCGAAGAACCGGGAGTTCGTCGTCCAGGTTGCCGAGAACACTGACGAACGATGGGGCCAGATCGGCCTCATCACCGCGTACTACATGGGTTTCCTGCTGATCCCCTTCGGGCTGGTGTTTGGCGGCTCCTGGTTGATGCTGCGACGTTCGTTCCGATCGGTCGAGACGATGGCCGACCAACTCAGCCACCGAAACCCCCTCAATCTGGCATCGATTCGTGTGGAAGATCCGCCTCGCGAGTTGCTGCCCATCCTCAATTCGATCGACACCTTGTTCGCTCGTGTCGGACACGCGCTATCGACGGAGCGCCGCTTCACCTCGGTGGCGGCGCACGAGATGCGCACGCCGCTGGCCGGCTTGCGGGCGCAGTCCCAGTTGGCGAGCTCGGCGCGCAACGACGATGAACTGCAGGATGCGCTCAAGTCGCTCAGGGTGGGCGTTGACCGCGCGTCGCACCTGCTTGACCAGCTGCTCGACCTGGCGCGCGTCGAGGCACTGCCCGCCGACGAAGCGGTGCATCTCGAACCGGTGAACATGGCAGACGTCTACCAGCACGTGATGCTCGAGCTGGGGATCAGGGCGGCGAAGAAGCAGCTTTCCGTCAGCGCCCGATTTTCTGTCGAGGTATTGCAAGGGCTTCCGTTTGCGTTGTCCGTTCTGCTGCGCAACCTGATCGTCAACGCGATCATCTACAGCCCCGTGGGCGCCCGTGTGGAAGTCCAATGCGCGCCGCAAGGCGACAGCATTGCGTTGACGATTGACGATGCCGGGCCCGGCATACGGCCAGCGGATCGCGAGCGCGCCTTCGAGCGTTTCGACCGGCTCGGGCGAGCCCGCGCCGACGGCGTCGGACTGGGTTTGTCGATCGTGCTTTCCGTCGTGGAGCTGCACCGAGCCAAGATTCAGCTGCTGGACTCGCCGCTCGGCGGCCTGCGCGTGAAGGTTCTCTTTCTGCCCACCCGTATCGACATCGACTCGGTGCTCGGCACCGCGCATCCGACCCCTTGAATCGTGTTGGCCCCCTTGAATGAGGGGTAGTCAGACCGCCTGGGCGGACTGCACTTCAGGGCCCTTTAAGAATGGGCCGCGTACCCCCATTGCGACCGCTTGCGAACGGGGGAGTGCCCGCTTTTCATGGGGGACCCATACCCAAAGACCCAACGCCCGCTCCGAGATACCTTGTCGTTGAGGCGAAAGCCGAATCGGCCCCGCGCCGAAGGCCGACGCCGGCAGTACGAAGGGCGTCATGAACACGGGTCGAGCTCGACGGCAGATTTGTCAGGCATCTTGGGAGCGTCACTATGAATAGCCAGAGCAGCGCGAAGCGATTCGGAATCGTCAAGCTGTCAGCCGCACTGCTCACGGTGTTGGTGTTGTGGCTGCTGGTGAACTTTGCCGCGTCCGCCGCGCCACTGACGATCAACATCGTCGCTGTCGATGGCAGCGGCAACACCGTGGTGGCGCCTGCAGGCTACCGCTGGACGGTGGAAGAGGACCGCACAAAGTTGCCGACCCCGGGCCAGCCCTCGACGCCCGCCAATCAATCGTTCAGCTTTCACACCAGCTACATGCCGATGGTGGCCGCAGGGCGCGTTGGGGCCCCTGGTGTCGCGTCGACCACCGATCCCGATGTGGCACGTCTCTACGCCCAAACACCCGCCGCGCTCAACCTCGACGCCAGCAAGCGCTACTACCTGTCAGTCGCCGCCCAAGGGTTCCAGATGGGCGGTGCGCCGGTCGTGTTCAACGGGGGCACCGCCACGGCCACGGTCACCTTGATCAAGTACCCGGTTCCGACGGCACAGCTTTCCGTGCTGGTCTTCGAAGACAACAACCCCGTCAACGCCACCGCCCAGTTGCCGCAGGAGAAGCCGCTGCAAGGGTTCACCGTGCAACTGCTGGAGGCCGGTGGCACCTACGGACAATCCGGGGGCCAGGTCACGCAGGATGCATTTGCCAATCCCCTCGGCACGACCTACAGCGACGACCAGGGCACCGTGCTTCAGCGCGGCACCGGCATCATCCTGACCGATGTCAACGGCGTGGCCATCATCAAGAATCTTTTCCCTGCCAAGTACACGATCCAAGTGTCTCCGCGCATTCGCCCGGGCGAAGACTGGCACCAGACCTCCACCATCGAAGGCGGCAAGGGCGTCGACGCCTGGGTGAAGAACAACGAGTCGCCGGGCTTCTATGAATTTGGCCCACCCGGGTACCACGTGTTCTACGGCTTCGTGAACGCCGGCAACTCTGGTTGTCTGCAAGGCAAGAACACCGGCGGCGGCTGCGTCGGCATGGGCACGCCCACGACGGGCCGGACAGTCACCGGCCGCATCGTGAGCGTGCACAACGCCCGCCCGCCAGCGCTGACGCTGGACCAAGGTCCGCCGGTAGCGCAGTGCTGGGTCGCCTTGAACAACACCGCCACCGGCCGGGGGCTGTACACCACGGCGTGCCTGAACACCCAGGGCCATGTGGGTGAATTCACGATCCCGAACGTGCTGCCTGGCAACTACCAGTTGGTGGTGTGGGACGAGCCGCTCGACACCATCATCAGCTTCTCGACCGTCACCGTGGGCAACGCCGCAGTGAACCTGGGCGACGTGTCGCAACTCGGCTGGTTCGGGCGCTACCAGGGGCGCGTGTTCCAGGACATCGACGGCACGGGCCTGCCTTACTTCACTGCCGCATTCGATCGCCCCTACGTTCACGTCGATCCGATCACCGGGGTTGAAACCCAGCGGCAGCAGAACTTCGCGGCGGGTGACCTGAAGCCGGCGCTCGGCGCAGGTGTTGCCAGCAACATCCGCTTCCGCGACGGCAGCATCTACCAGTCGACCACCACCAAGGACGACGGCACCTTCGCGTTCACCGAGGTGTTCCCGTTCTTCAACTGGACGGTCGCCGAGATCGACTACGCCCGCTTCAAGGCGACCAGCGCCAACATCGTGGTCGACAACGGCGGGCCGATCAACAAGGCCGACAACCTGAGCAAGCTGTGGGGAAAGAACCCGACCACCCCCTACACCGGCTCGTTCGGCAGCAACGACCCCGCGCTGCTGTACGACCCGTGGTCGCGCATCAACCCGCAGCCGCAGCCGGAAAACGGCGGTGCGGCCTTCCGCAGCGAGAACTGCGGCGAGACCGGGCAGTGCGCCATCCTGCTCGAAGGCATGAGCCTGTACGGCAACCAGACCAACCACATCGAGTGGGGCAAGGTGCCCTACAAGGTCACCGAGAACGGCGGCATTGCCGGTATCGTCTACTACGGCATCACCCGCGCCGAGGACGACCCCCGCTACGCCACCGCCGAGAACTGGGAGCCCGGCATTCCGCGTGTGCAGGTCAACGTGTACCTTGACTGCGATGGCGACGGCAAGGTCGACAAGCCGAAGAACGACGGCAGCGGTCAGTGCGAACAACTCAGCTCGGCCGGCTACGCCTACGTGCAGGCCGATGTCGACAACTACCCGTTCTGCTGGAGAGATCCGGCCTCGTGCGGCTTGACCGTTGGACAACGGGGGCCCGAGGACGTGGTTCGCGGCGGCGACGGCACCACCTTCAGCTACGGCGACGTGTTCCGCTGGGGCGCACCCTCCACCGCGATTTTGCCGAACCCGACCCCGGCCGACCAACCGCAAGTGGGTCTGGGCAAGACCGACAGCTGGGACGATTCAATCCCGTCCGACTGCCCGACCCGGGCCATCGGCGAGGCACCGTTCTCGATCGCCTACGGCCCAGCCGCCGGCACAGGACTGACTTGCTGGGACGGTTTCCGCAACTGGAACCAACTGCGCCCGGGTGTGTTCGACGGTGGTTTCGCCTTCGGCCGCGTGGCCGGCCAGGCCGAGCTTCCGATGAGCCTCGGCGCGCAAGGCAAGGGCACCTACATCGTCGAAGCCGTCGCGCCTCCGGGCTACTTGCATCAGGGCAATGGCGACAAGAACGTCGTCTTTGGTGACGAGTTGGTGTCACGGCCCGCCGCGTTGCCTCATGAGTGCGTCGGCATCGAGCTCGATGTGCCGGCCGAACTCACGCTGTTCCCCGGCCAGCCGAATCCTAACTTCGACGCCGGCCAGCGGAAGTGGAACAAGTGCGACATGAAAGCCGTGCCCGTGCTGCCCGGCATGAACGCAGCGCCCAACTTCTTCCTGTTCACGGAGGCACCGGCCGCAGCGCACGGCGTGGGCCTGCTCACCGATGACGTGAACAACACCTTCGACCCACTGTCACCGAACTGGGGTGAGAAGTACGCGCCGCCCTATGTGCCAATTTCGATCCAGGACTGGACTGGGCGCGAACTCGCGCGCACCCATTCCGACCAGTACGGCCGCTACAACTTCCTGGTGCCGTCGACCTTCACCATCAATCCGCCGTACCCATCGGGCGTGATGCCCAACATGCTTCAGGTTTGCCTGAACCACCCCGGGCCGATTGGTGCCGACCCTGCGACCGGCGTGCCTTACGCCACGCCGCAGATCGACCCCTTCTTCAGCCGCCGCTACACGCAGCAGTGCTACACGCTGCAGTACCTGCCGGGCAAGACGACGTACCTCGACACGCCGATGCTGCCGGTTGCCGCTTTCGCTTCAGTCGAGAAGAAGCCACTCGACTGCGAATGCGAGAACAAGACCCCCGCCATCTACAGCGCCACCAACGGCAGCAACGGCCCGTGGGTGCCCATCGGCGGCACCAGCACGTTGACCATCGTCTCCGACGGCCTGGTCGACGTTCCCAACCCCGCGTTCGACCCGGCCGCAGTGCAAGACACGACCCCTGGCGCGCCCATCAATTCCAAGACGCTGCGGACGATCAAGCGCGACTACGGCTTCGGCCTGACCCAGGGCAGCGGCAGCGTCACCGCGGGCGGCACCGCGTTGACCAACGTCGTCTGGTCCGACGGCGTCATCACCGGCACCGTGCCTGCTTCAGTGGTTGCTGGTGAACACCAGCTAATGATCAAGCGCGGCGACAACGGCAAGGAGTCGGTCGTCGGTTTGACGGTGCACGTCGGCGGGCCGAATCCGAAGACCGTTCCCGGTGCGTTCCCGACCATCCAGGCCGCGATCAACGCATCGGTCAATGGCGACCTGATCACTATCGCACCGGGTGCCTACAACGAAGCGCTGATCGTCGACAAACGCGTTCGCCTGCAGGGCTGGGGCGCCGGGTCGACCTACGTCAACCCGATCATCACCAACGGTCCTGCGCCAGTCGCCTGGCGGGCCCTGCTGGACAACAAGGCCGCCGCCGGCACCTTCGACATGCTTCCGGGGCAGACGGCGGGCATCAACCCGGCCACCGGCCTGCCGTCGCTGCTTGGCGCCGAAGAGCAGTCCGGCGTGCTGGTGCTCGGCAAGAAACTGTTGCTGGGCGACGGCAGCTTCGGTTGCCTGGACGCAGGCACTTCGCTGCGCATCGACGGATTGGCGATCACCGGTGCCATCACCGGCGGCGGCATTCTGGCCAACGGCTATGCCTGCAATCTGCAGGTTTCCAACAACCGCGTGTTCAGCAATTCCGGAAGCTATGGCGGCGGCGTTCGCATCGGCCACATCTCGCTGTCCGATCAAAGTGCGTTTGTCGACGCCGTCAACCGCAACGTGAACCTGCATCACAACTGGATTGCCGAGAACGGCGCCATCGCGGTGGCCGTGGCCGGCGGGACCGGTGGCGGCGCGGGCGGCATCACGCTGGGCACCGGCTCGAGCAATTACACCGTCGCCAACAACTATGTCTGCGGCAACTTCTCGTTGGCCGACGGCGCGGGCGTGAGCCACCTGGGCGAGTCGACGGCGTCGAAGATCATCGGCAACAAGATCATCTTCAATCAAAGCTTTGCCGGTGGAACGAACCCGAACGGTGGCGGCCTGTCGATTGCCGGACTGATCGGCACGGCTGGCATCGTCTCCGCCGGCACCGGCAGCGTGACGGTCGACGCCAATCTGTTCCAGGGCAACCAGGCCGGTGCCGGCTCAGGCGGCGCCGTGAGCATTGCCCGAACGCTGCCCGCCAACAGCGTGGTCGGGCGGCCGGTGGATCAGGTCGTGATGACCAACAACATGATCATCAACAACGTCGCTGGCCACGCTGGTGCCGTGGCCCTCAGCAACAACAACGGCAATGTGCAGTTGGTCAACAACACGGTGGCCAGCAACGTCAGCACGGCCACCACCCGGCAGGCTTTCGGTGTGGCGATTGGCACGCCGACGAATCCGCAAATTGCCGGCGTCGCGCTGCTTGATGGCCCTGCGCCAACACTGCTCAACAACATCCTGTGGGGCAACCGTTCGTATGTCTTCGTGATTGGCGGCGCGACCAGTGGCTTGTACAACCCGGGCTCGACGGTCGACGCGCTCGGTGTGATCACCGCGAACCCGACCGCGAGCTACCGCGACCTCGGCGCCGTGGCGCCCACCAGCGGTGCGCTGCTGCCGCGCTACAGCGTGTTCACCGACGGCGCACCTTACACCGGCAACAACAACCTGTTCGACCCCGCAACGAGCACGGCGCTGTTCGTCAAGCCGAGCGACTTCACGGCCACGCTGCAATCGGCCGTCACGGTCGACGAGGGCGGCAACTTCGTCAACGTGATCTTCAGCCCGCTCACCTTGTGGGACATGGATGCCACCGGCAATGTGCTGACGACGCTGCGCGCCGACTATCACATCCAGGCCGCTTCGAATGCGCGCAACGCCGGCGAAAACAGCAACGGCAGCAACTTCGTGCCGGCCCGGGACTTCGACGCCGAGGTTCGCGTCAACCCGGTCGACATCGGTGCCGACGAGAACTTCGGGCCCGCGCCGACTCCGCGCGTCGCGCCGAATCTGCTGGCCCCAGGCAACGTCTCGATCAATACCTCCAAGACGCTTGCGCTTGCGGTGTTCAACGACACCGGCGCGACGGCCGACCTGGTGCTCGCCGCCCCAACCATCAGCGCCGGCAGCGTGACCGGTCGCTTCACGGTCGACATCGGCAGCTGCCAACTGGGCGTGCCGATGGCACCCGGCACGTCGTGCACGATGAACGTGAGCTTCTCGCCACTGGTGGCAGGCGGTCCGCAGACCTCGACATTCAACCTGGTCTCGAACGCGCCGACGATTGCGGTGCCGCTGACGGGCACGGGCGTGGTCCCGGTCTACACCATCGGGCCGCTGTTGCGCAACTTTGGCAACCAGCGGATCGGAACGTCGAGCACGCCGTTCAGGTTCACCTTGACCAACACGAACCTGAGCAACGGCGGCGAGCTGTGGTTGAACGGCGACCCGGCACTTGCCGGTGCCAACGCCAACCAGTTCCAGGCCGCATTCCGCGCCGGCGACACCTGTACCGCGAGCACCCATCTCGCGAGTGGCGCCTCGTGCACGTTCAGCGTGGTGTTCGCGCCCACCACGACAGGTTGCAAGGGCACATTGATATTCGGCGTCTGCCTGCCGAACACGACGGTGAATGTTCCCAAGACCTCCGGGACCGGCTTGCCGGCGGGCGTGTCGGGCACGGGCACGGGCGGCGTGGTCTCGTTCATATCGGCATCGAACGGGGCAACGTTGAACAACACCAACGGCCGCACGCTCAACTTCGGAAATCGCACCGGGCTCGCGACCAGCGTCGTCACGGTCGCCAACTCTGGCAACGCGGCCGTGACCTACGGCACGGCGACCGTGAGCAACGGCAGCCCGGCCACATTCAGCAAAGGTGCCGACGGATGCGCGGGCACGACGCGCAACGCCGGCCAAACCTGCCAGATCCAGCTCATCTTCAACGGGCCGGCCGGAGTCAACCCGCGGACAGGGACGCTGAGCGTGCCCACCACGGCACCGAACCAGGCTGTCAACAACCCGGCGCTGCTGAACCTGGCCGGAAGCTGATGTCACCGACCCGCAGCGCCGAGAAAACACAAGGAGTCGCACCATGTTGATCGCCAAAACATTCCGCAGGGCCGTGCTGCCGCTGGCCGCAGCCGCAGCGCTCGGTGCAGCTTCATCGGCAGGTGCCGCAGTGTTTGTTCAATGCGGACCGAACAACGCGAACGTGCAGCCCGACGGCAGCATCAACCCGGCCACGCTGCCCTCCGGTGTCATGTGCAAGCACCTCAGCGCGGGCGATGGCTTCATCAGCATGGCCGACGGCCGGAGCCTGTACTCGTTCGGCTTTGCCGACGTGACCACCAAGCCGGCGAATATGGTCATGCTCGACTCGCTGGCGGCGAATTTCTCCGCGCCCACCATCGAACTCAAGCAGAACCAGGACTTCTACCTGACGCTGACCAACGTCGCGATGACGATGCGGCCCGACCTGTTCGATCCGCACACCGTTCACTTCCATGGGTTTCCGCAGCAGCCACCGGTCTTCGACGGCATGCCTGAAGGATCGTTCGGCGTGAACATGGGCTCGTCGGTCACCTACTACTACAAGCTGAACGACCCCGGCACCTACATGTACCACTGCCACCAGGAGGCGACCGAGCACATGCAGATGGGCATGCTCGGCAACCTGTACGTGAAGCCGGCGCAGGACGACGGCCCGGCCATCGGCGGCTACAGCAAGTTCGTCTACAACGACGGCGACGGCTCCACCGGCTACGACGTGGCCTACCCGCTGCAGCTCTCGTCGATGGACCATGTGTTCCATGAACTGCACCTGGGTGTGCAGCCGCTGCCCTTCAAGAACATGAAGGACACCTACGCCATGATCAACGGGCGGGGCTACCCCGACACCGTCAATCCGGCTGCGCTGCCGGCGCCGGCGGAAAAGCTCGCTTACGGCAACACCGAATCATCGCAACCCGTGAACGCCCTGGTCACGGCCACGAAGGGCCAGCGAATCCTGCTGCGGTTGTCGAACCTGAGCGTCACCAACTACTTCACGATCACGGCCCAAGGCCTGCCGATGAAGGTGGTGGGCGCCGGAGCCCGACAGCTGCGCGGGCCCGACGGCAAGGACCTGTACTACGAGACCACCTCGGTCACGCTGGGCGGTGGTGAATCGGCCGAGGTGTTGATCGACACCAGCCAGGTCGAGGCCGGAACCTACTTCCTCTACAGCACCAACCTGAACCACCTCAGCAATTTCGAGCAGGACAACGGCGGAATGATGACCGAGATCGTCATCAGCAACTGAGCGTCGCGGCCGCAACGCAATCACCAATGAGCACCCCCAGTCCGACGAAATACGTCGTCCGCCCCCCGAGGGGGATCGAGTCAAGTGGCCACGCAACATTGACTCAAGAGACCCACCCGGCAGTTGTCAGGAGAGGCGCAATGAAGAGCTTGTCGATACTCAATTCGCTGCCCGGAATCTTCCGGGGCGGCCTCGCCGCGTTGCTGCTGTGCACGGTGGGTCAGGCGCAGGCCTACATCAACGGCTGGGAAGGCGAGGGCACGGGCACGGTGGCCGACCCGCGCACCTTCACGCTCACCGCCAAGCAGGACTTCATCAGCACCTCCGACGGCGGCAGCCACTACAGCTGGGGCTATGCCTTCGGCAGCCAACTTCCAATGCAGTACCCCGGGCCCACGCTGATCGTCAAGCAGGGCGACACCGTCAAGATCGTGTTGAACAACACCTTGCCGGTACCGGTGTCCATCATCTTTCCGGGGCTGCAGGCGGTCGGCGCGACGGGCGGCAACCCGGGGCTGCTGACGCGCGAGGCGCGTGCGGTGCCGCTGTCCGAGAACGCCGTCGTCGCCGGCCCCACCTACACCTTTGTTGCCGACAAGCCGGGCACCTACCTCTATCACAGCGGCACCAATGCCGACCTGCAGGTCGAGATGGGTTTGGTCGGCGCGCTCATCGTGCGGCCGACCGGCTACGACCTTGGCACGCTGGCATCGCACCTCGACCGCAGGGCCTACGAACAGACCGGCACGCGATACGACCGCGAGAACCTCTTCTTGCTGAGCGAGATGGACCCGGCCATCCACTTCGAGGTGTATTCGCAGGTGTTCTCGAACCGGCCCGTCGCGGTCGACACCAGCACGATCCGCCCCAGCATGTGGTTCATCAACGGCCGCAACGCGCCCGACACCCTGCTTGAAGACCACGTGGACTGGCTGCCGACGCAGCCGTACAACGCGATGCCGCGCATGCACGCCGGCGAGCGCCTGCTGATGCGCGTGGTCAGTGCGGGGCGCGACCTGCATCCGTTCCACCACCACGGCAACCACGCGACGCCGATCGCCCGCGACGGCCGCGTGCTGGAAAGCGCACCCGGCGTGGGGCCCGACCTGTCCTCGCCCGACTTCACGGTGCGCGCCATTCCCGGCCAGACCATGGACCTGATCTTCGAGTGGACCGGCAAGGGCATCGGCTGGGATGTCTACGGCACCACCGCCCTCAACGGCCACACATGCAACAACCCGACCGGCTTCGACACGATCACGCGGGAGTGGTGTCCAGATCACAACAAGCCCATCCCGGTGATCATCCCGGGCGCGCTCGATCTCACCTTCGGCGAGAGCTACAGCGGCAGCCCGTACCTGGGCGTGGTCGGCGCGCTGCCGCAGGGGCATCCGGGGCTCAACGTGACCGGTGGCTACTTCCACATGTGGCACTCCCACAATGAAAAAGAGATCACCACCGACAACATCTTCCCGGGCGGGATGATGACCATGCTCATCGTCGAGCCCTGGTCGGTTGTCCTGTTCGAAGATCAGTAGCCGCAACTGGCGAGAGGGCGATCATGCGCACCGGAAAACACACACTCAAGCTCGGCGCTGCGGCGCTGACCTGCACCGCGCTGGCCGTTTTCTGCAGCCCGGCGTTCGCCGCCGAGTACTGGTTGAGGGCTGCAGCGACGACGGTCGACATGCCCAACCCGGCGGGTGGCGCTGCGATTGCGGTGGCGATGTGGGGCTACGCCAGTTGCACCACCACCAGCACGGCGTTCGACACCTGCGGTCCGGTCTCGGTGCCGGGCCCGGTGCTGACGGTGCCGCCCGGCGACGCCACGCTGACGGTGCATTTGCTGAACAGCCTGACTGTGCCCACGTCGCTGGTGATCAACGGCCTGATCAAGGCGCCGACCAACCCGATGACGCCGGTGTGGGACTCGGGCACCACCGGTTCGCGCCCTTCGGCGACTGCGCGGGTGCGCTCATTCGACGTGGAGGCCGCACCCAACAACGGCGCCCAGGCCGACTACGTGTGGGGCAGCGCCAGCAACCCCGTCAAGCCCGGCACCTACCTCTACCAAAGCGGCACGCAGCCACAACTGCAAGTGCAGATGGGCCTGTACGGCGCGTTGACCAGGAACGTCAGCAACGCGGTCGCCGCCACCGGGAGCACCGTTGCCTCGCCCGGCCAGGCCTACGCGGGAACCGGCTACGGCTTCGACAACGAAGCCACGCTGCTCTACAGCGAGATCGACCCCGCCTTGCACACCGCAGTGGCCACCGGAACCTACGGCACCACCGGCCCCACCAGCACCTACAGCTACACGCCCAAATACTTCCTCATCAACGGTGCGCCGTACCAGTTCGGAACTTCCGTGATCGAACCCGTGGGCAGCCCCGGCACCACGCTGCTGCGCCTGCTCAACGCAGGGCTGACCACGCACGTGCCGATGCTCCAGGGCAAGCACTGGGACGTGATCGCCGAAGACGGCAAACCGTATGCGTATCGAAGGACCCAGTACACCGCGCTGCTGCCCGCAGCCAAGACCGTCGACGTGCTGCTGACACCCGAGATCGGTGCCACTTACCCGATCATGGATCGCCGCCTGAGCCTGTCGAACAGCGGCGCGTCCGACGGCGGGATGCTGGCCTTCCTGCGCTTCGCCTCCTTGCAGTCGATGACGGGCGGCGGTGGCACGGCCGGCGGTACGAACACGCCGCCGCTTGCGTCTGACGATCCGTACACCTCGGTCGCGGGCGTGACGCTCAACGTCGCTGCACTCGGTGTGCTCGCAAACGACTCCGACCCCGATGGCTCGCCCATCAAGGCAGTTGCCGCCAGCGGAACCACCTCGGGCGGCGGCACGTTCACGCTGAATGCCAACGGCTCGTTCACCTACACGCCGCTCGCAAACTACGCCGGCACCAGTGACACCTTCACCTACCAGGCCACCGATGGCAAGGCGCTGAGCAACATCGCGACGGTGACGATCACCCTTGCCACGCCGAGCGCGCCGACGCTGGCGACGCTGGACGACTTTGCGCGCACGCCGCCTGCGGCCAGCAGCCTCGGCATCAACTGGGTTCAGCAGGTGGCCACGACCTCGACCATTCCCGATGTCGGCATCGCTGCCGGCACGGCGGTTGCCAACACCACTGCGCTGGGCGGCCTGGCGATCTGGAACGTCGAGAGTTTCGGCGCCACGCAGGGCGCGGCTTTCGTGGCCGGTGGCACGCCCGCCGCCAATGCGTACCTGGTGCTCAAGGCCACCGGTGGCACGGCGGTCGCGCCGGCCAACTACGTGCGCGTGGGCTGCGAAGGCGGGCAGCTCGTCGTGTCCACGATGGTGGGCGGCAGCAACGCTTCTGTGTTCGTGAAGCAGGCCGCCTTCGGTGCCTGCACCGGCAGTGGCGCGCTGAGCGCGGTGGTCGACGCCAAAGGCCTGGTCACCGTGTTCCAGGGCGCCACCTTTGCTGGCGGCGTGCAGTTGCCCGACGTGGCGGTGTGGAAGGGCGGCGGCCGCATCGGCGTTCAGCTGCAAACCGCGGGCGCGACTGTTGATGACTTCGCTGGCGGCACCATCAACTGAGCGCGCCGCGCCGACTCAAGATGCGACCCACTGAACCGCCCACCCGACGCGTGCCGTGGGCCAGGGCATCGAAGCGGACAGCGCTCGTCTGCACGGCATGGATGGCCATGGCGCTGGGCTTGAGCGGCTGCGCCACGGCGCCCGCCACGGTGGCGTCAACTCAAGTCGCACAGGCCGCAAAGCCCACGGTCGAGACGACGTTCGGCATCAAGGTCGAAGGGCTGCGCCTGACGGCAGCGGGCTCGATGCTCGACTTTCGCTATCGCGTGCTCGACGCGCAAAAGGCGGCGCCGTTTCTCAACGGCAAGATCCAGCCCTACCTGGTCGACGAGGTTCGCAGCGCCCGGCTCGGCGTGCCCGACACGCCCACGCTCGGCCGCATTCGCCAGACCTCGCGCAACAACGTGATCCACACCGACCGCAGCTACTTCATCCTGTTCGGCAACCCCGGCAAGGCGCTGCAAAGCGGCGACAAGGTGTCGCTGTTGCTGGGCCCGGTCAAGGTCACCGACCTCACGGTGCAGTAGCCGTCAGCGCCATGCGTCACGCCCGCATCCGGTCACGCCACGGCGGGCGTGGGCTCGGGCAGCCTGCGGTCGGCCTGCGCCGATTCAAGCTGCCACACTTGCCGATGCGCATCGGGGTGGCGCTGGCGCTGGCCGCTGCAGCCATCGCTTCGCAGGCCGGCGTCATTGCACCCGAACTCGAACGTGCCATGGCCGCGCGCGGCACGCATGCCGACACTGCCGTGATCGTGCGCTTCGCCGAGGCGCTCGATCCGCAGTCGCTGGCGGCGACGGACCGGCGTGCGCGCGACAACCGGCTGCTGCTCGCGCTCAAGGCGCGTGCCATGGGCAACCGTGCCGCCATCGCGCCGTTTCTTGCCGCGCAAGACACAGCTCGCGTCAAGGACCTGTGGATCATCAACGGACTCGCGGCGACGCTTTCTGCGATGGCCGTGAAGCAACTCGCTGTGCAGCCCGGCGTCGAGCGCATCGACGCCGACTCATCGGTGCAGGGCGGGCGCTCTCAGCTTGCATCGGCGCCCCGCACGCCGCGCGTCGATGTCCTGCCGCCGGCGGTGGGCGCAGTCGGTGCGGTGTTGAGCGACGCTGCGGCAGCGCTGCGGCGCGCATCCCCAGGCTGGAATGTCGCCACCGTTCACGCGCCCGAACTGTGGGCGCTCGGCCACACCGGCCAGGGCGTGGTGGTGGCGACGATGGACACCGGCGTGGACCTGGCGCACCCGGACCTGCGGCGCAGCTGGCGCGGCGGCACGAACAGCTGGTTCGACCCGCATGGCGAAGCGGCCACGCCGTTCGACGCGCTCGGCCACGGTACGCAGGCGTTGGGCGTCATCGTGGGCGATGCCGGGCTGGGCGTGGCGCCCGATGCGCGCTGGATTGCGGTGAAGCTCTACAACGCCGCCGGCCGTTCGCGCATGAGCGACATTCACCTCGCGTTCCAGTGGCTGATGGACCCCGATGGCGACCTGTCCACGGTCGATTCGCCCGACATCGTCAACGCATCGTGGACCCTGAGCGGTCGCGGTGCCGGCGCCTGCATTCTGGAATTCGATACCGACATCCGCGCGCTGCGCAGCGCCGGCATCGCAGTCGTGTTCGCCGCCGGCAACGACGGCCCCGCGCCGGGTAGCAGCAACAGCCCCGGCAACAACCCGGGTGCGTTGTCGGTCGGTGCGGTCGACCGAGACCTCGCCGTCGCGCGCCCGACCAGCCGCGGCCCCTCGGCCTGCGACGGGGCAACCTTTCCCAGTCTGGTCGCGCCGGGGGCAGGCGTTCGAACCGCCGATGTTTCGCACGGCGGCCTGCCGTCGTACGCCACCGTGTCGGGCAGTTCGCTGGCGGCGCCGCACGTGGCGGGTGTGCTGGCGTTGCTGGCGGGTGCCTTCCCGCAGGCGTCGGTCGACGACCTGGAAAGCGCCTTGCTGATGGGTGCGCAGCGGCTGGGCCCCGCCGCTGCCGACAACAGCCACGGCCACGGGCTCGCCGATGCGTTGGGCGCCTACAAGGCGTTGCAGGCGTCCCGCCCATCGGCAGTGCTGAGTCAACGCTGATGCGAAGCCGCAGGAGACAACCAGCATGAACACTCTAGATCGATCAATGCGGCATTTGCTGATGGCCGCCTGCATCGTCGGCGGCCTGCAGTGGGCGCCGTCTGCCGCACACGACGCGAAAGAGCACGCCAGCCAATGGCAAGGCAGCAACGACTACCAACGCTCGGTGCGCTCGTATGCGACCCCCGACGTGGTGTTGACCGACGCCGATGCGCGACCGGTGCGCCTGCGCGAGCTGCTGGCCAGCAACGACCCGGTGATGATGAATTTCATCTTCACCACCTGCGGCACCGTCTGCCCGGTGATGGTGAGGGTCTTCGCCGATGTGCCCGCCAGACTCGGTGCGCAGGCGAAGAACCTGCGCCTGATCTCGATCTCGATCGACCCCGACAACGACACGCCGGCCCAGCTCAAGGCCTACGCCAAGACGCTGGAGGCCGGTGAACGCTGGAAGTTCCTGACCGGCCGCGTGCAGGACATCAAGACCCTGCAACTGGCCTTCGAAAGCTACCGTGGCGACAAGATGAACCACACGCCGTTGACCTTGATGCGCCATGCCTCGGGCAAGCCCTGGGTGCGCATCGACGGCTTCGCAAACCCGGACGAGCTGGTCCGCGAATACCGCAAGGTGCTGCTGCAGTGAGGCTGTCGGCAGCCACGCGACGCCGCTCGATGCGGCTGCAAGTTGCGGTGGTCGCCGTGCTCGCCGTGGGCTGCCAACTGTTCGCTGCCAACGCCGTTGGTGCGCAGGACGCGCGAGCCGTCGCCACCGATGGCGACGCCATGCAGATCGCCGCCCGGCAGGCGCTGGGCCAGCGCATTTACCGCGAGGGCAGCGGCGCGTCGGGCCAGCCACTGAAAGCGCTCGGCGCGGCGCAGACGGCGCTGTCCGGAAAGGACGTCGCCTGCGCCACCTGCCACCGACGCAGTGGGTTCGGCAGCAGCGAGGGCCGGTTCGTCGTTCGGCCGATCATCGGCCCGGCGCTGCGGCAGGAGCGGGCAGCCGCCATGCCGAATGCGCGCGGGCAGGCACGCCTGGGCGCCGCGCAGCGACCCGCCTACACCGACGCCCTGTTGGCGCGCGCCATTCGCAGCGGTCTCGACGCTGCGGGCAAGCCGCTCGATGGCGTGATGCCGCGCTACACGCTGAGCGACGACGAGACGGCCGCGCTGGCCGCATACCTGTTCTCACTGTCGGCAACGCCGTCGCCCGGTGTCGACGAACAGGAGATTCATTTCGCCACCGTGATCCAGCCCGGCGTGGCGCCCGAGCGGCGCCGCGCGATGCTCGACGTGATGCAGGCGTTCGTAAAGGACAAGGGCGCCAACGTGCGCCAGGATGAGCAGCGCCGCGAGGCCGGCAACATGCGCATGTACCGCGCCTACCGCAAGTGGGTGCTGCATGTGTGGGATCTGAGCGGGCCCAGCGCCACCTGGGGCGCGCAGCTGGAGGCCCATCAGCGGCAGCAGCCGGTGTTCGCGTTGATCGGCGGCCTGGGCGCTGCAAGCTGGGCGCCGATCCATGCCTTCAGCGAGCGGATGGAGATCCCCAGCGTGTTTCCGCAGGCGGACCTGCCGGTGCTCTCGGGGCTTAACAACTACACCTTCTATTTCTCAAGGGGCGCAGTGCTCGAGGCGCAGGTGCTGGCGAAGTTCCTGCGCGAGCAGGGCGACTCGGGAACCATCGTGCAGGTCTATCGGCGTGAGGATGGGGGTGCCGGCGCAGTGGCCGCTGCTGCGTTCCGCGCCGCGCTGGCGCCCGGCACGGTGCTCGAGGATCAGGTGCTCGACGGGCCGGCCAATGATGCGTTCTGGCGCCGGATGCACGGCACATCGGCGGGCGCGCTCGTGTTGTGGCTGGGCGCGCAAGACCTGGCGGGCGTGCAGACGCAGGACGGCAGCGCCACGCCGGTGCTGTATCTCTCATCGCAGCTGCTGTCCGGCCGGCTGCCGCAGGCGCTCAACGGGGCCGGTGCGAACGTCCGCTTGCTCTATCCGTCGGACCTGCCGCCGCAGCGCGACGCGCGCCTGCTGCGCAACAAGCTGTGGCTGCACAGCAAGGGCATTGCCATCACCGACGAGGTTGTTCAGATGAACACGCAGTTCACGCTGGCGGTCGTCAACGACGTGGTCGGCCACATCATGGACAGCTTTTCACGCGACTACTTTGTCGAGCGCGTCGAGCACGCGGTCGGGCAGACCCCGACGGCGTCGGTGTTCCAGAACGTGAGCCTCGGGCCGGGCCAGCGCTTCGCTGCCAAGGGCAGTTCGGTGGTGCAGTTGCCGCACGCCGACAACCCGCAGATGAAGCCACTCTCGGGCTGGATCGTGCCCTGACCGCGCGGCCGGCTTAGGCGGAAGCCTTGGTCAGTTGCGAGATCGCGAACGGTCGCTCGATCAGGCCCAGTTCCAGCGCCACCAGCGTCAACTCGGCCGCATTGCGCAGGCCCAGCTTGTGCATCAGGCTCGCGCGGTGCTTCTCGACGGTCTTCGGGCTGAGGCTCAGGAACTCAGCCGCCGTGCGGTTGGTGCGGCCCTCGGCCACCAGTTGAAGAATGCTGCGCTCGCGCCGGGTCAGCACGTCCAGCCGAGACGTCTTGCCGCCGTGCGATCCCGGATGCAGAAAGCTTTGCACCACATGCACCGAGACATCGGGGCTGAGGTAGTTCTTGCCCTTGGCCACCGAGCGAATGGCCATCAGCAGTTCGTCGACCGACGCGTCCTTCAGCACATAGCCATCGGCGCCGGCGCGAAGGGCCTCATGCACATAGTCCTCGGTGCGAAAAGTGGTGAGCATCACGACCTTGATCTGCGGTTGCCGGCGCTTGATCTGCGAGACGATCTCCAGCGCGTTGGAGCCGGCCAGCACCACGTCCATCAGCACTACATCGGGGTCGATGTTGTGCGCGGCCTGCAGGGCCTCCTTGCCACTGCGAACATGGGCCACGACGCTGAACTCGTCGTAGGCAGAAATCAGCGAGCACAGGCCCAGCCGGAACAGCGTGTTGTCGTCGACCAGTAACAGGCGAATGCTCATGATGGCGTCCGGCGGGCCGGTCGTGCGGGATCGGTGGATGGGACATCGCCGGGCCATGCGCCGGCAGGGGACGACATCACAAGGACGGGGCGGCCGGTGGGCGAGACGGCGAACGACCAGTCGCGATACGACTTCAGCCCTTCGAAGAATCGATAGCCGGGCGAGAACTCGGCCTGCTTGACCGGTTGCTTCTCGGACAGGCTGTGCACGCCGGAAAGGCGGTCGCCCACGCGCAGCAAGCCCCATTCGTCGCTGCCGGTGATCGGGTCCGGGTACAGGCGCCGCAAGTGGCGCACAGGCACCGGGTAGCGGTCGTCTTCGAGCAGGTTGGCCAGGCTCAGGGGCAGGCTGCGCGGGCTGCCCGCAGGGGCGCCGAAGTAGTAGCGCTGGATGGCCTGGCGGTACTGGTTGCCGACGAACAGCAGTTCCTGCTCTTGCGCGCGCTGGCGTGCCAGCGACCACACGTCGACGGCGGCCATCAGCGCGATGCCGCCCAGTGCCAGCGCGATCATCAACACCAGCAAGACCACGCCGCTGGTGTGCGGTGCCATGGCGCGTTGGGGGCCGTGGGCGCAGGGCTCAGTCACTCATTTCCCTTCGACCACAGTGAGCACCGGCCTGAGCGCCGGCTGCACGTCGTAGACGGCGCCCAGCGTCGGGTCTTGCGGCGCGATCACGACCCAGTCGGGCGCTTCCGACAGGGGGTCGACCGGCACCTGGCGCAGGTAGCGCTTGGTCACCAGTTCGTCCAGCGACTCGGGGTACTTGCCCTGGTCGCCGAAGAACTTGTCGATGGCGTCGCGCAGGGTCGCCACGTTTTGCCGCTGCACGTTCAGGCGCCCGTTGTCCAGTGCCGAGAAGTAGCGCGGCACGGCCAACGTCAGCAGCAGCGCGATCAGGGTCATGACGACCAGCATCTCGATCAACGTGAAGCCGCGCAGATTTATGGCGCACGGTCGCGCCGCGCTGCGAAGTAATGAGGTCGTGACCGTGCGCATGGTGGTTACCAGCCGCTGTAGACCGTGCCGTCGAGCGCACTTCGCGCTGACATGGACGACACGTCGAACACGTCGGTGCCGGGTCGCGCATCGTCGGGCCGGCTGGCATACGCGCGGGTCGCCCAGGTCTGCGCGGCGGGCACCTGCGGGTCGGGGAAGAACGGGTCGCGCGGCAACTGGCGCAGGATGACGATGCGCCGCGAGGCCTCGCTGGCGTTCCAGCCGGTCTCGTGCTTGCTGCTGACTTCGAGCGGTTGCGTCAACACGTCCAGCGACGTCGGATAGCCCGATTCGCCGGCGGCCTTGGCCAGCACGCCACTGTCGGTGGCCGCCTTGTAGGCGTCGAGTCCGGTGCGAATGGTGCGCAGTGCCTGGCGCAACTCGTTCTCGCGCACACGCGTGGCGGTCACCTCGTACAACGGCAACGACACCATCGCGACCAGGCCCACGATGGCCAACGTGATGACGAGTTCGATCAGCGTGAAGCCGAGCCTGCGTGACGAGCGTGCGGCGTGCTTCACTGCGGCGCCTTCGGCCCATCGGCCCCAGGTTGGGATGGCGTGGACGAAGCGGGCGCCGCTGACGCCGCATCAGGCGCAGCCTGTGGTGCGGCCGTGGCGTCGCTGGTTGTCGGCGCTGCCGATGGTGCTGGCGATGGTGCTGGCGATGGTGACGGTGCCACCGCCGGCGCCCCGCCACGGCCCGGCGGTCGCGTGGGCGCGGGGCGCGTTCCGGGGGCTGCCGGCGCGGGCTGCGCGCTGGTCGATTGACCGCGCGCCGAGCCGACGGCATCGAGCTGCAACGCGCGTTCGCGCACGCTGCCTTCGGTGCCCGAAAAGACGGTACGCACTGAGGCGTCCAGCGTGGCCGGCGGGCGCACGATGCGCGGGGTGATCGACAGCACGATCTCGGTTTTCTTGTCGGTGCCGCTGTTGTTGCCGAACAGCCGGCCCACCATCGGCAGGTGGCCGACCCCCGGCACCCGCGCCGAGGTGTTGCGGTCTTCCGAAGAAATCAGGCCGCCGAGGATCTGCGTTTCACCGTCGCGCAGTCGCACCACGGTCTGCGCATTGCGGGTGCCGATCTGGTAGGCCAGCGAGCCGTTCGGACCCGAGATTTCCTTGACGATGCTGCTGACTTCGAGGCTGATGCGGATGCCGACCTCTTGATCGGAGTAGACCTGCGGCTCGAACTCGAGCTTGAGTCCGACGTCCTGGTACTGGACCGAGCCGGTGACCACGCCACCGCCGCTTTGCACCGGGGTCACGGTGTTGGTGATGATGGGCACGCGGTCGCCGATCAGGATGCGCGCTTTCTCTTTGTTGCGCGCGCGGATGCGCGGGCTGGCCAGCAGGTTGGCGTCGGAGTCTTCCAGCCTCAGGTTGATGCCCACGCCGAGTTTGGACACCACCAGGTCGTTGCGCGTCAGCGCCCGCAGCGCGCCCAGCGTGGTGGCGCTGCTGGGGGTGGAGATGCTGATGGCGTTGGGAAGTTCGAGGCCCAGGTTGGACAGCCGGTCGTGCGAGATTTCGAGCACCTCGACTTCGAGCATCACTTCGGGCTCGGGCACGTCGTGCGCGGCAATCACCTTCGCGGCCACCGCGATGGCGTCCACCGTGTCGCGCATCACCAGCGTGCCGCTGCGTTCGTCGACCGAAACGTCCTTTACTTTCAGGATCGTCTTCAGCAGCGTCTGCAAGTATTTGACGTCGATGTTGGTGACCTGGAAGGTGCGCACCTGAAGGTCCTGGTATTCCTTCTGCTTGGCCGGCGTGGCGGGGTAGATGAAGAGCGTGTTCGCATTCAGCGAGCGCTTTTCCAGCTGGTTTTGCAACAGGATCAAGTCGACCGTGTCTTCGACGGCAGCGTCCTTCACGAAGATCGTGGTCTTCAGATCGGCGCGCACGTCGCGGTCGAGGATCACGTTCAACCCGGTCGAGCGCGAAAGCGCCTCGAACACCATGCGCAGGTTCGCGTCGCGGAACTGCAGCGTCACCGGTTTGTTCATGATCGACTGCGCCGCCGCCTGCGCCACGCGCGCGAGCCGCGCCTTCTCGACGTGATCGCGGATCAGCAGCTGTTGTCGCTGCGCTGCGGCGCTGGCGGGGTTGTCGGCCAGCGCTGCATCGACGCGCTCTTGTGCCGCGCCCGCATTGCCTTCGCGCAGCAGCCGCTCTGAGTCGAGCACCAGCCGCGCGCTGCGTGCATCGAGTTCCAGCCCCGTCAGTCCGCGCCGCGCGCGGTCGTTGGTGGGGTCGACCTTGAGCGCCCGGGTGTACAGGACGGCGGCGTCGCCGACGTTGCCGCTGCGCCGCGCTTCGTCGGCGCGCTCTATCAGTTCGCGTCCGTAGGCCTGGGTTTCCTTCAGCAGGTCGATGCGGTACTCGGAGTTCGTCGGCTCGAGTTGACTGGCTTGTCGAAGATTGGCGATCGCTTCGTCGCGCTTGCCCTCGGCCCGCAGCTTCAAACCCTCGCTGTGGAACCGGCTGCTGGCGCAGCCCGCCAGCAGCAGGGCTGCAACGGCGAGTGCCCAGCGCGAACGCAGTGGTTTGTAGCGTGAGTTCACTTGGACGCTCCCGGCACGCTGAGCGTTTGCTGGGTGTTCAATGGCAGGTAGGTCATGACGATCTCGTTCGCGTTCAGGGAGTCGACGCGGTAGGTGTTGTTGTCCAGCGTGTCGCCGATCGAAATCACCAGCAAGGCTTCGCCCTTGGCCAGAAAGGCCTCCGGCTTGGCGGCGCCGCGCTCGAGCATTCCGACGAAGGTGAAGGGCAGTGGAGGAGTCACCGGTGCGGCCGGTTTGGGTGGTGGCGCAGGGGCCGGCGCCGGGGCGGGGGGTGGGGGCGGTGGCGTCCAGTTCAGGTTGGCAAACAGTTCGCCTTTGCCCGCCGGGAGGGACCGCGCGCTGCGGACGATCGACAGCGACGCGTCGCTCGCAGCGGCCGACGGCGCAGCGGTCACCGCGGCCGACGCGTCAGTCGCCGAAGTCGACGCGTCACCTGCCGCAGCCGACGCGTCACTCACCGCAGCCGACGCTGCGGGCCGGGCGCGCATGCGTTCGGGTGGCGTGACGGTCTCGGCGATCTGGTCTTTCGAGTCACGCTGCTCGCGCGTCCATTGCGCGGTGGCGTAGAACGCGCCGACGCCGGCACACAGCATCAAGGCGGTTCGCAGGAGGTTGCTTGGTGATGCCATGTCAGTTGCGGTAAGTGAAGGTGAACCGCACCACCGAGTCCAGCAGGCTGCTGCCCGCGTCGGGTCGGGCCATGCGCAACTCGTCCATCGAGGCGTGGGGCAGCGCTTCCAGAACGTCGGCCGCGAAGCCCTTCAGCGCACCGTATTCATGGCGCATCGGCAGCGTTACGCTGTACGAGACCAGCGAGGTGTTGGGCTCGGCCTTCAACTGGTATTCGCCCTTCAGCAGCGTCACCTTGCGTTGCTGGGCGATGGCGAACACTTCGGCGAGATCGGCCGAACTCTGGGCCAGCGGCGGGAAGCTGCGCATGACTTCAGCCGCCTGCTCGCCGTTGGAGCGCGGCCTGGGTGCGGGCTTGCCCAGTCGCGACACCAGATCGGACTGCGCCACCACGGCGGCCCGCAGTGCCTCGGCGCGTTGATTCAGACGCGGCGTCCACAGCGTGATTGCCACCGACATCGCCAACAGCAGCAGCGCGAACAGCCAGGCATAGCCGATGCGGCGCAGCGCGCGCCGCCATGCCCGCTGCAACGCGCTGTTCATGGTGCGACTCCCCACACGGCCTGCAGCTGAAAGCGCAGCGGCATTCCCGGTGCCTGCGTCTGCACCTGGTGCGACACCAGGACCACGCTGGACAGCCGGCCGTCTTGCTGAAGCGCGTTCAGATAGGCCAGCATGTCCGGCGCGTTGCGCGCCTCGGCGGTGATGCGCAGGCTGCGCTTGGCGACCGACGGTTCCACAGACAGCAGCGCGACCGATTGATTCGGCGCCGACTCCAGCGACTCCAGCAGCGCGGCCCACGGTGTTGCGAGGTTCTGCGCCACTTGCCGGACTGCACGCGTGCGCGCCAGTTCCCCCGGATCGGCCGGAACCGGGCGCGTGGCGTTGACCGTCGCCACGCCACGCCGCGCCTCCAGTGCCGCCAGTGCCTGGGTCTGCTCGGCATTGCCGGCCAGCAGTTGTGCAAGCTGAAAAGAAGTCACTGCCAGCACGACGGCGCTGACGCACAGCGCCGCCATGCCGGGCAGCGAGACCTTGCGCACGTGCGGTGCGAAATCGAGATGCAGGTGCGGCGCCTTCATTGCGGCCGTGCCTCGGGGTTCAGCACCGTCCAGCGCGTCGACACGGGCTTGTCGGATACGGTCTGGTTCACCAACACGAACGTTGCCGCGTCGGTGGCTTCAAGGCCGATGCTGGCCAGCAGGCGGTCGACAAGCTTGTCGAGTCCACCTGCGCCTCGGCTGAGGCCGGTGACCGCGCCGTTGGCGACGCAGGCGACCACCGCGTCGTGCCCGTCTGCCACCGCGAACACGGCAGCCCCGCGCCGCACCGCGCCGGCGTGATGGTTCCATTGCATGCAGAAGTCGGGCTGCACGCTGCCGATCGACAGGCCGTGACGCGCAGCGGCGTCGGCCAAGACACCGAGCTGAGCGCGATCGATGGCGCCGATCAGCAGGTGCTTGCCGTCGGCCTGCAGCTGCCACCGAACTTCGCGCCCGTCGGCCGCATCGCCGAGCAGTTCGGACACGCAGGCGACCGCCACCGCCTGCAGTTGCCGGTCGCTGTCGCCCGCGAAGTCGCCGGCGACGACATCGAGGTGCACCAGCGCGTCGGCCAGTTCAACGTGAAGCGACTTTCGCTGCACGGACGCGGTCGAGGCGATCTGCCGCAGCACCGCATCGACGGCGCGCGCCAGGGCTTCGTTCGACAGGTCGGACCGCGGTTCGGTGATTTCGGCGCGTGGCACCGGCAACTCATTCGTGCCACCACCCGCGACGGTCGACCACAAGGCCCCAAGCCACGACGGCTCGAGCCTGCCGCAGACGGCGTGCGGCCCGACGTGCAGGCGCACCGACTTACTCCACAGGCGTGACACGGTTGATCTCCTCGACGGTGGTCTCGCCTCGCAGCGCGAGCGCCACGGCGGCGTCGCGCAGGCTGGTGAAGCCGCTGTTGCGGGCCGACTGGCGTATCTGCGACAAGGGTGCACGTTGAACCAGCTGGTCGCGCAGGGTGTCGCTCATCGGCAGCGTCTCGGCGATGGCGCGGCGCCCC
>JANNBZ010000360.1:0-21956 GCA_031386065.1 Burkholderiales bacterium | reverse complement strand
GCCAGCAGGCCCTGCGCCGACGGGATCACGTTGTGGCCGCCGATGAAGCGCGCCACGAACTCGCTGCGCGGCGCGTTGAACAGCACCTGCGGCGCGCAGTCCTGTTCGATGCGGCCCTGGTTCATCACCACCACCTGGTCGGCCAGCGCCATCGCTTCTTCCTGCGAGTGCGTGACATGGATGAAGGTCATGCCCAGCGACTTCTGCCACGCCTTCAACTCGGCGCGCATCTTGATGCGCAGGAAAGGGTCCAGCGCCGACAGCGGCTCGTCGAGCAGCAGCACCTTGGGCTCGGTGATCAGCGCCCGCGCCAGCGCCACCCGCTGTTGCTGCCCGCCCGACAGCTCGGCCGGCTTGCGCTGCGCCAGCGCGCCCAGCGACACCCGCTCGAGCAGGTCTTGCGCCTTCTTGAGCCGCTCGGGTTTGCCGACCCCACGCATCTTCAGGCTGAAGGCCACGTTGTCGAGTGCCGACAGGTGCGGGAACAGCGCGTAGCTCTGGAACATCATCGCCGTGCCGCGGCCGGCGGCCGGCAGGTCGGTGATGTTGCGGCCGGCCAGAACGATGTCGCCCTCGCTGACCAGTTCGTGCCCGGCGATCATGCGCAGGGTCGAGGTCTTGCCGCAGCCCGAAGGCCCGAGCAGGCAGCAGTACTTTCCGGCATCGACCTTCAGGTCGATGCGGTCGACAGCGGTGGTCTTGCCGTACCGCTTGGTCAGGTGAACCACCTCAAGGCTGGAATCCATTGCCATGGCCAGGATGTATGCAAACCACATGCCAGCGACCCACCGGCGTCGGTGGTGCGTTGGCGGTCGATCGGTGCACCAGTAGCACCCCAGAACCGGGCTGCGAGGTGCGCGTGGTGCACTCGAATGGGGCAGTCAACCGGCCCCGGGGCGGGCGTGCGGCTTGCTCTGTTTTTGTGCAGATTGGCGAAAATATTGTATACAAAGGCACCTGCCTGATGGAAGCGCAAATGCCATGAGAATCCGCGTCATCAACCCCAACACCACCGCCGCGATGACCGCGCGCATCGGCGCCGCCGCGCGCGCCGTGGCCGCCCCCGGCACGCTGATCGAAGCGGTGCAGCCCAGCTTCGGCGCGCCGTCCATCGAAGGCCACTTCGACGACGTGTGGGCCGCCGCCGGCGTTTGCGAGCAGGTGCGCGACGGCGAAGCCAGCGGTGCCGACGCGCATGTGATTGCCTGCTTCGGCGACCCCGGTCTGCACGCCGCGCGCGAGCTGGCGGCCGGCCCGGTGATCGGCATCGCCGAAGCCGCCTTCCACGCGGCCTCGCTGCTGGCCACCGGCTTTTCAGTGGTGACCACGCTGACGCGCACCTGCGTGATCGCCGAGCACCTGGTGCTGCAATACGGTTTCGAGCGGCGCTGCCGCGGCATCCACGGCACCGACATCGCGGTACTCGAACTCGACGACCCGGCCAGCAACGCGTTTGCGCGCATCCTCGACTGCGCCGAACAGGCGCTGCAACGCGACCGCAGCGGCGCCGTCGTGCTGGGCTGCGCTGGCATGGCCGACCTGTGCGGCGCCTTGCAGCAGCGCCTGGGCGTGCCGGTGATCGATGGCGTGGGGGCCGCCGTCAAGCTGGCCGAGGCGCTGGTGGCGCTGGGCCTGCGCACCAGCAAGCGCGGCGACTACGCGCTGCCGCTGACCAAACGCTACGCGGGCCTGGCAGCGCCGTTCTCACCGGGCTGAGACGACCTGCGCCTCAGGCCTGCACGTCGCGGGTTGATCGAAGCTTCTTCCTGGGCCTTCGCGAGCCGACTGCGCTGGACAGCTGCGCAGGCGCTTCGCTGCGTCGTTTGCTCAGGCCTGCACGTGGGTGGTTGATCGAAGCTTCTTCCTCGGCCTTCGCGAGCCGACTTCGCTGCACAGCTTCGCAGGTGCTTCGCTGCGTCGTTTGCTCAGGCCTGCACGTGGGTGGTTGATCGAAGCTTCTTCCTGGGCCTTCGCGAGCCGACTGCGCTGGACAGCTTCGCAGGTCCTTCGCTGCGTCGGCTCACACCATCACCGTCTGCACCGGCCGCCGCAACGACGACGGCAGCTTTGGGCCGCGGCCGAAGCGCACGACAAGGTCGGGCCGGCGGCTGCCCAGGCCCAGGAAGTCGGCGAACTGCGGCCGCTGCGGCGCCACTTCGACCGGCTGGTTGAGGAAGGCGTTGCGAACCCCGAGGGCTGCGGCCTGCAGCGCAAAGCGCTGGTAGCAGCGGCCCACGTCCACCCAGTGCGCCTTGTCGGCCGCGTTGCCCACGAAGACGGCGATGCCGGCCGAGCTGCGCACCTGCCTGGCGTACTTGTCGTTCTCGCTCTTCGGGGTGAACACCAGGCCGAACAGCAGATTGCCCAACCACGACGGCAGCGATGGGTTGCCCGACGCGGCGGCGTACAGGCCGTCGCCGGTTCGCACGGCGTCGGCCGCGCTGAAACGGATCCACGCCTTCAGTTCGGCGACGAAGGCCGGGTCGTTCATCTGCTGGGTGTTGGCCTGAACGACGTAGGCCAGCACGCTTTCCATCACGGCGCGCTCGGTCAGCAGCAGCAGCCTGACCTTGTCCGACGTGCCGGCGCGCTCCAGCAGGCCCAGCTCCTCGTTCGACAGCGGCTTCGCGTCGTACTCGCCGCGCGTGCACTGCCGCTCGGCGATCGCATTGAACAGCGGCGAGGCAGACGCACGCGTGGGCTCCAGCGCCACCGCCAACGCGTCTGGCGCGGGATCGAAGCTGGCCTCGGCGTGCAGCCCGTGGGCCAGCGCGGCCTGCACCAGGTTCTCGGTAGCGCAGCCCAGCGAGACGAACAGATGGTGGTCGTCGGGGTCGACTGCCGGACAGCGGCGCGACAGGTCGGGCAGCACGCCGATGGCGCGGTCTGCGACGGTGAATTTCCAGCACTGGGTGTTGTGGCTGGACGGCGCCAGCGTGGCGTAGCGCACCAGTTCCTGGCCCAGCGCTGCGCCCTCGAAACCGCTCAGCGCGCCGATGCGCCAGGTGCGCGCCGCGAGCGCCGGGTAGCTCTCGGCATCGGGGGCACAGGCGGTCAACAGCGGCGCTGCCGAGCTGGCGGTGAATTGTCTTCGCGTGATCATGGCGGCCGCTCCGGCGCTGCGTCACGCAGCATGAAGGGCGGTTTGCGATGCGGGCTTGATCTGCGTCAGGTGAAGCCCGACGCCGCGCCATCAGACCGGTGCAACGACCCGAACCACCGACTCCATCTGGTCGCGAAAACCCATTTGTGCATAGAGCCGGTGCGCACCGGTGTTCGCGCGCATGACATGCAGGCACGTTGTTTCGTCGCGCAGCATCTGACGCCGGATCAGCTTCAGCATCAGCCGGCGCGCGAAGCCGCGCCCCTGAAAATCGGGATGGGTGCAGACGCCGCTGATCTCGTGCAGCGGCCCCGCGTGCATGCGCTCACCGGCCATCGCCACCAGCCGTGAGCCGTCGAAGCAGCCGAAATACTCGCCCAGCTCGATGGTCCTGAGGCCGAACGGGCCGGGGCGCGTGAGCGTGGCGAGTTCAAGCGCCTGGGACGCATGTTCCGCAGCCAGCGGCAGCGCGTCGGGGGCCGCGTCGGCGTCCGGCATGGCGCCGTCCCACACCATCTTGAACAGCGTGGTTTCTTCCTCGATGCGCCAGCCGGCCGGAGCCGCCCCTGACCAGCCGACGCAGTAGCAGTGTTCGCCAGCCAGGCAGTGCGGGGCCAGGGCCTCGAAGTTGGGGTGCGCCAGATCGGCAAAACCCAGGATGGGTGCGAAACCGGGTGCGTAGCGGCGCGCGTCGAGGGTGCCGACCGAGTGCTTGGCATGCGCGCCCGAGAGGCTGTGCCAGGCGATGTTTTCGAGCAGGCTGTGCATCGGGATTCCGGGTGGTGGATGAGCAGAAGCGGAGTGTCAGCCGACCGACTCTGCCGGGTCATTTCGTTCGAGAGGCCCAAGCTCAGAGGTTCGCCATCGGACCCCCGGCGGCCAAGACTCAGATTTGCGTGAGCAGCATGCGCCCACCCACAACCGCGTCCACCACCAACCGGCGGTCCATGCTGGCAAGGCGGCCGCCATGCGCCCGCGCCAGCGCGAGCAGGTAGGTGTCGGTGACTTGAGAATGGCTGGACAGCCGCGTGGCATCGATGTGTTCAGCGTCGGCGATGCTGACCTTGTCCTCCCAGAACCGGTGGCCTGGCAACGAACGCATCGCCGTGAGTGACGCCACCACCGCACTGGGCGCGCCAGGCGAGTTCGGGTACTTGGGATGGCCGACGATGCGCAGAAGACCGTTCTCGGTGATCGGGCAGGTCGCGAACGCTTTCTTTCCCGTGCGCGCAAACCACTCATGGGCTTGGTCGTGCTGGACGTGCGCTGGGTCGACGAGGGCGATCAGCACATTGACGTCCAGCAGGTAGGTGGTCACGGCAGCTCGTCGCGCAGCTGATTGACGATTTCAAGCGTCACCGGCGCGGCTCCCTTTCGAAGCGGCAGCAGGGGGACACCATTTCGAGCGGACCGCGCGCTGCGTGCGCCGCGACTCAGCCCCTGCCGTGCCAATGCGGACACCACTTCACCAACGGTCTTTCGGTCGCGCTCGGCCAGATGCCTGGCGGCGACCAGGACGTCATCGTCGATGGCAAGGGTGGTTCGCATGCTGGCTCTCCGATGATTCCAAGATGCTTGGCATCGTACATCACGCATCAGATGCGCATCGAGTCGCATCGGCTTGTGCTGTCCCCGCGAAATTCAGCGCGTGCTTCGGCACCACGCCCGCGCGCTGCCAGGCAGCGTGAGCGGTCGAGTCGATCTGATCACCAATGAACGTGGGCCCGTGGCGCAGGGTCACGAGCCGCTTCGCTCAACGTGGTGCCCGTCCGATGTCGTTGTTGCGGAATTCGAACCGCACGAATTGCGGCTCGAAGCGGCAGCCGGTGACGGTGCCCAGAACCGTCTTGCACCCATCGCGATTGGTGGCGTCGGTCTTCACCGCGTAGCCGTAACCCGTGAACTGCGAGGCCGACAGGGGATTGGCGGCGTTGCGCACCGTCACGTAGTCGCCCCAGCGCGGTTGATTGGTGATGTTGGGCGGTGTTGCGGTGTCCGCCACGTCGTAGGCGGCCGTCAGGTTGCTGGCGTCGATGTAATACACCACGAAGTCGCCCCAGAAGCCGACGGCGAAGCTGCCGTAGCGCCCGTCTGGCCCACCGCCCCAGCTCAACGCCACCGCAAGGTCGCCGTTGTTGTCGGTGGACAGCGACGGGTACTGGAACGCGAGCGACGCGTTCCAGATCTGCGCCTGCCCGCCGGGATTCACCGAGCCATCGGCGTTGCGGTTCAGCGCCAGCAGTTCGATGTGCGGCTGAGCGAAGGTGCCGTCTCTGCCAGCACTCCAGGCCACCCAGATGTCGTTGCTTCCGGCCCGCCGCACGACGCCCAACACCGAGGAGCGCGGGAAGCCGAAGGCCAGCCAATCGAGGCCGTCGGGCGCGTTCGTCACGAAGTTGCTGTTGGCCCAGCTGCGAGGGGTGTCGAAGCTTTGCCAGAAGTAGCGGTTGCCGGCTTCGGGCATTCGAAACACCCGCATGTTGCTGCTGCTGTTGTGGCCGGCCCAGTAGACGCCGTCCAGCGCGTTTTGGCTCAGGTGACCGCCATAGGCGGCCGCACCGTCAGAGGGTGTTGTGTACTCGACCGTGGTGCCCACGCCAGCGGCCAGGTCGGCCAGCGGCAGGCGGCCGACGATCAAACCGGTGCCGACCTGATCGACACTGAAATAGAGGAAGTTGTTGCCGACCGCCATGTCGGGATAGTCGAGCCAGTTGGTGCCGATGCCGAAGGTTGCCGACGTGAGGTCGTAGTAGGTCCACGCCAACGCACCGGTGCTCGCGATGGCGGCCGGGCTGGCCACGGCGATGCGAAGCCGGTTCGGCCCCGTCGCTGCGCGGCGCGTCTGGATCAGCCACACATAGCGGTTGATCTGCGGCACGTACTGCAGGATCTGGTCGCAGCAAAAGCCGCCGTCGGGCGTGTCGGTGTAGACGTTGTTGGCGCGCACGATCTGCGCGTTCGGGAAGGTTTGCCCGCCGTCGGTCGAGTAGGCCAGGAAGGTGTTTCCGGTCATCAACACGAGGTTGGTGCAGAAGATGGCGATGTCGCCGGTGCAAACCGTCGAACTGGCACCGCTCATGTCGGGCGGGATGCCGGAGAACAGCGAATTCGGGTTCGGCGCGTTGGGCGTCGTCGTGTTGAAGAAGATGCCGCCGGTTCCGCCGGGGCCGGGTGCGTGTGGCGCCGGCAGCGGAGGCGGCGTCACGAACGACGGCACCGGTGGGTTGAAGATCCCGGTCGGAACCGGCGGTCCGGGCAAGTTCACTTCTGCGGGTTCGAACGGCGGCAGGCCACCGGCAAGCGGCAAACACGGCGCGACACGGCACGGCGTGAACTGGGGCTGGACGGACACCGCCGTCAACCCGCGGGAGCCGTCCGGCGGCGGCGGCGCAACGATCTGGCGGTTCAGCGCGAAACCGTAGGTCTTGCCGGACAAGCGGTACGTGCCCGACACCCGCATCAGCAAGCGCGTGCCGGGCACCGCACCCGGGTTCACAAAGTCGACTTCGAGCACCGCCTGGCTGCCTGCGCCGACGACCCCGAGCGCGGGATTGAGCACGTTCACCGGCCCCACGCCGGCCAGCGACACGAAGCTCACCGCCACGTCGGAGGCGGGTGAATTGCCGACATTGCGAATCGGCAAGGCCACGCGCAACGCGCTCGGCTGTCCGTAGACACCCGGCAGGTTGGTTTGAAAGTGCACCGTGCTGGTCACGGCCACCGCAGCAAAACTGAACAGCAGCGAGAACAGCGACGCTGCCAGCCCTCGGCAAACGCCGATCCATGCGGTGTGCAGTCTCATGACGACGCTCCTCGCCGAAGGGCGGCACCGATGAGCGGAATTCCGACCAGCAACAACCAAGCTGAAGTGGGTTCTGGGACCACGTTGACGGTCAGGTCGAACACGGGGCTGACATCGAACTCATCGCTGCCGTAAATGTCTTGCAGCGACGCTTGCATCAGATAGACGCCTCGCGCGGTGGTCGGCGCAACATCGACGCGAAACAGCAGCAGGCCCGGCGACGACGTTCCGACTGCAATCGACACGTTCTGTGTCGACAGAAGGTCCAGCGGCGTGAGCGCCGTCGGGTCGTACGAAGAAAAGTTGTGGAACAGATCCACCGACGTGTTCAGAAGGTAAACGGTGTCGTTCTCGATGCGCCCGGCGAAGGTCACCGAACCACCGGGCGTGGTGCTGAGCGTGCTGAAATCGAAGCTGATGTCGAGCGCCTGCGCGCCGGAAGCGGCGAACAGACCCGCCATCACGACAGCCAGCACGCGCTGTGTGGACGCACTTGCAAATGAACGGTTCATGCTTCACCCCGCAGTGGTTACGGGACAAAGCATTGCTTGTCACGCGATGAGACACAGCGCGCCAGCCCCACCCATAAGTTCGTCGGAAGGCGCGGCCGTTTCAAGCCTCGATACAAGATGAACTAGGGGGACGCGGCCGCGTTCGGGATCGTCGTCAAAGCTGCTTGAAGAAGAACGTCGTCGCGCAGAACTCGCCGGTCGGCATCAGTGCGTAGTTCGGCACCACGCCCACGCGCTGCCAGCCGGCGCGTTGGTACAGGCGTTCGGCGTCGCCGCCGGTCACGGTGTCGAGCACCAGCACGGTCTTGCCGTGCTCGCGTGCTGCGCTGTCAACGGCTGCCAACAACCGCTGCGCAATGCCGCGGCGCCGCGCGCTGCGGTGGACCAGCATCTTGGCGACATCGGCGCGGTGCGGCTGGTTGTCGGGCTGCGCTGCGACCAGTTGAACGGTGCCGACGACACGCGCGTCGCGGTCTTCGGCGATCAGCAGCACGCGCTCGCCGCGCGCCGCGCCGTCGACCACGCCACGTCCGAACGCGAGCGCGCGTTCCGGCGGCAGCGGCGCCATGAAGCCGACCGATGCGCCACCTTCGACGCAGTCGATCAGCAGCCCGGCCAGCGCCTGCGCCAGCGCGCCGGCGCGGGCCGTGGCCTCGGCCGCGCCGACGCGGCGCACAGTGACTTCGTCGTCGGTCATGGGTGCCTCCGTGTGGGCGCGAACGGCAGCGTGGTCAGCGCGACCAGGTAGCGGGCCGGTCGGCGCGTGGTGTTGCGGTAGACGATGGGCCGGTCGAGCCGCATCGCGAGGCAGTCGCCGGGGTGCAGGCGCCACAGCACGTCGCCCACCGTCAGCTCCATCGAGCCGTCGATCATCCAGATCTGCTGGTGCACGTCGACCTCGCGCGCGGCGGTGTCGTAGGCCACGCGCTGGCCGGCGGGGAAAACCACGTCGACCAGCTGAATCGCCGAGCGCGCGGGCGGCGACACGTTGCGGCGGATGTAGCCCGAGGCCGGGTCGGTCCACAGCGGCTGGTCGGCCACGCGGGCCAGCGGCGACGGCTCGGCCGCCCGCGCGCGGCTGTCCTCGAACAGCGACGCCACGGTGACGCCGAGGCCTGTGGCCAGCCGGTCGAGCACCACGGCGGTCGGGCTGCTCTGGCCGCGTTCGATCAGCGAGATGTTGGAGCGGCTGACGCCGCTGCGTTCGGCCAGCGCGTCGAGCGAGAAGCCCAGCGCGTCGCGCAGTTCGCGCACGCGGCGGGCAATGCGGGCATTGATGTCCATGCCTCCAGTTTACTGGACTCATACGTCCAGCAAACTGCACGCACCGCGCTCAGGGCGTGATGGCGACCTTCAACACCCCGTCGCGCTGGTGTGAAAAAAGCTCGTAGGCCGCCTCGATGTCGTCGAGCCTGAAGCGGTGCGTGACCATGGGGCTCAGGTCGACGCGGCCGGCCTGGATCACCGACATCAGACGCCGCATGCGTTCTTTGCCGCCGGGGCACAGCGAGGTGACGATGGTGTGCTCGCCCAGGCCGGCGGCGAAGGCGCCGAGCGAGATTTTCAGGTCGCCCGAATACACGCCCAGGCTCGACAAGGTGCCGCCCGGCCGCAGCACGCGCAGGCAGGCCTCGAAGGTGGCCTGCGTGCCCAGCGCTTCGATGGCCACGTCGACCCCGCGCCCGTCGGTCAGCCGCATGATTTCCTCGACCGGGTCGACGGCGCTGCTGTCGATCACGTGGTCGGCACCCATGCGTTTGGCAATCTCCAGCCGGTTGCGCAGACGGTCGACGCCGATGATGGTGGTCGCGCCGCTGAGCTTGGCGCCGGCCGTGGCGCACAGGCCGATCGGTCCTTGCGCGAACACGGCCACGCTGTCGCCGATGCGGATGCCGCCCCGCTCGGCGCCGCCGAAGCCGGTCGACATGATGTCGGGGCACATCAGCACTTGTTCATCGCTCAGGTCGTCGGGCACGGCGGCCAGGTTGGCCATGGCGTCGGGCACCACCACGTACTCGGCCTGGCAGCCGTCGATGGTGTTGCCGAACTTCCAGCCGCCCATCGCCTTCCAGCCGTGCGGCGTGCCGGCACCGTCTTGCGAGCCCACGCCGCACAGGCAGGCGTTGCTCCAGCCGCTGGGCGTGATGGCGCCGGCCACCACGCGCTGGCCTTCACGGTAGCCCTTCACCGCCGAGCCGAGTTGGTGAATCACGCCGACCGGCTCGTGGCCCACGGTCAGGCCGCGTGCCACCGGGTACTCGCCTTTGAGAATGTGCACATCGGTGCCGCAAATGGTGGTGGTGCTGATCTTGATCAGCGCGTCCAGCGGGCCGACGTTGGGCATCGGTTTGTCTTGCAGCACGATGCGGCCGGGCTCGACGAACACGGCCGCTTTCATCATCTTCGGCATGGTGGTTTCTCCTGTGCAGGCTTGGGTGGCGGGCCAGTCTAGAAGCGTGTGCCGGCCTGCGGCAGGGGCTGCATCGCCCGCGCTTGATGTGCGTCAACTGCGCTCGCGCATGGCGTGCGACGGTGCACGCTCCCCTTCATTGCCTGGACCGCACCGATGAGCATTCGCAACCTCGATCACCTGTTCGACCCGGCCTCGGTGGCGGTTTTCGGTGCGTCGCAGCGGCTCACCAGCGTGGGCGGCCGGGTCTGGGCCAACCTGCAGGGCAGCGCCTTCAAGGGCCCGGTGTTCGCCGTCAACCCCAAGCACGCCAACTTCAACGGGCAACGCGTCTACGCCCGCGCTGCCGACCTGCCGGTGGTGCCCGAGCTGGCGGTGATCTGCACGCCGCCGGCCGTGGTGCCGGGGCTGATTGCCGAGCTGGGCGCGCTCGGCACGCGCGCGACGGTGGTACTGACGGCCGGGCTCGACGCCGCACAAAAGAGCGCGCTGCTGGCGGCGGCGCAGCCGCACCTGCTGCGCATCCTGGGGCCGAACTGCATCGGCCTGTTGGCGCCGCACATCGGGCTGAATGCCAGCTTCGCGCACATCGACGCGCTGCCCGGCGAGCTGGCGTTCATCTCGCAGTCGGGCGCGCTGGTGACGGCCATGCTCGACTGGGCACAGTCACGCGCGATCGGCTTTTCACACTTCGTCTCGCTGGGCGAGCATGCGGATGTCGACTTCGCCGACCTGCTGGACTACCTGGCCAGCGATGCGAAGACGCGCGCCATCCTGCTGTACATCGAATCCGTCGAGTCGCCGCGCAAGTTCATGTCGGCCGCACGCGCAGCGGCGCGCAACAAGCCGGTGATCGTGGTGAAGGCCGGCCGCTCGCGGCAGGGCCAGCGCGCGGCGGCGTCGCACACCGGCGCGCTGGCGGGCTCCGACATCGTCTACGACGCGGCCATCGCCCGCGCCGGCATGCTGCGCGTCGACACGCTGCAGGAGTTGTTCCTGGCGGCCGAAACACTGACCCGATTTCGCGGCAACCGCTCCGACGTGCTGACGGTGCTGACCAACGGCGGCGGTGCCGGCGTGATGGCCGCCGACGCTGCGGCGCATGCCGGCGTGGCGCTGGCCGAACTGAGCCCGGCCACGCGGGCGCGGCTGGACACGCTGCTGCCGCCGAACTGGTCGCACGACAACCCGGTGGACATCATTGGCGACGCGCCGGTCGAGCGCTACGTGCAGTCGCTGCAGGCGCTGGTCGACGACCCGGCGGCCGGCGCGGTGCTGTTCATCCACGCGCCCACCGCGATCGTGCCCAGCGCCGACATCGCCAACGCGCTGCTGAGCGTGGCCCGCCAAACGCCACCGCGCGTGATGGCCTGCTGGCTGGGCGAGGCAGCCGTGGCCGAAGCGCGGCAAACATTTCAGCACGCCGGCATCGCCAGCTACGCCACGCCGGAAGAAGCGGTGCGCGCGTTCGCGATGTTGGTGACCTACCGCCGCAACCAGGCGCAGTTGATGGAAGCGCCGGCCAGCGCGTCGCCGGCGGCGTCGCATCCCGTTGTCGACCTGTTGGCGGTGCGCACGCTGGTGCAGCAGGTGCTGGCCGAGGGCCGCGAGATGCTGACCGAACCCGAGGCCAAGGCGGTGCTGGCGGCCTGTGGCATTCCGGTGGTCGCCACGCGCAGCGTGGCGGCGCAGCCGGCCGACGCGGCACGTGCCGCCGAGGCAATCGGCTTTCCGGTCGCGTTGAAAATTCTGTCGAAGGCAATCACACACAAGTCCGACGTGGGCGGCGTGGCGCTGAACCTGGACAGCGCGGCGCAGGTGGCCGAGGCGGCGCAGGCGATGCTGAAACGGGTTCAGCTGACGCAGCCCGGCGCGCACGTCGAGGGCTTCACGCTGCAGGCGATGGTGAAGCGCCGCCACGCGCACGAGTTGATCGTCGGCGCCAGCATCGACAGCGTGTTCGGCCCGGTGATCCTGTTCGGCCAGGGCGGCACGGCGGTCGAGGTGGTGGCCGACCGGGCCATCGCGCTGCCGCCGCTGAACACCGCGCTGGCGCACGCGCTGGTGCAGCGCACCCGCGTGGCGCGGCTGCTGGCAGGTTTTCGCGACACGCCGCCGGCCGACACCGACGCGCTGCACGCGGTGCTGGTGGCGGCCTCGCAGTTGCTGGCCGACGTGCCCGAGGTCGTCGAACTCGACATCAACCCGCTGATGCTGAACCCCGACGGCGCGATTGCGCTGGACGCGCGGATTCGCGTCAGCGCGAAGGCGCCGGGCGGCGCGCAGCACTTCGCGATCCGGCCCTACCCGTCGCACCTGGTCGAGACCCTCGAATGGCGCGGCCGGCCGCTGACGCTGCGGCCGATCCGGCCCGAAGACGAAGCGCAGCACCTGGCGTTTTTGCAGCAGCTGGACACCGAAGACGTGCGCATGCGCGTGTTCTACAGCCGGCGCAGCATCGAGCGCAGCGAGCTGGCGCGGCTGACGCAGATCGACTACGAACGCGAGACCGCCTTCGTCGCGGTGGCCACCGGCGTCGACGGTGTGGAGCAGACGCTGGGCACCGCGCGCGCGATCGCCGACCCCGACAACATCGACGCCGAATTCGGCATCATCGTGCGCTCCGACCTGAAGGGCAGCGGCCTGGGCTGGCTGCTGATGGACAAGCTGATCCGCACGCTGCGCGCTCAGGGCACGCGGCGGCTGGTCGCCACCGTGCTGGGCGAGAACCACCGCATGCGGGCGCTGGCCGAGCGACTGGGCTTTGTCGAAACCCGGCCCGACAACGGCGACAGCACGCGCGAGTTCCAGTTGCTGCTGTACCCCGAAACAGCGGCGCCGTAGCAAGGCACGCGGCGCAGCGCCCAGAGAAGCGCCGTCGCCCACCCTCAGACGCGGCTTTCACGAACGCGGGGTTGGCCGACGATCAGCGGATGTCATCTGCCTCTCGTTTGCGCGCCCCTGCGGAGGCGTCTGCCCCCGCGCGCGAAACCGAATTCACGTTTGGCGCGGCCGACTTCGAGCGGGTGCGCCAATTGATTCACCGCGCGGCGGGCATCAGCCTGCATGCCGGCAAGCAGGCGATGGTCTACAGCCGCCTGTCGCGCCGGCTGCGCGAGCTGGGCCACCCCTCATTCGCCAGCTACCTTCACTGGCTGGAGCAGGCGCGGGGCGACGACGCTGCGCAGGAATGGCAGGAGTTCGTCAACTGCCTGACCACCAACCTGACCTCGTTCTTCCGCGAGGAGCACCACTTCCCGCTGCTCGCCGCCGAGTTGGCCCGACGCCAGGGCCGCAGCCTGCGCCTGTGGTGCAACGCCGCTTCCACCGGCGAGGAGCCGTACTCGCTGGCGATGACGGTGATCGACGCGCTGGGGCCGAGTGCCGACGCGAAAATCCTGTGCAGCGACATCGACACCAAGGTGCTGGCCAGCGCGCAGCGAGGTATCTACCCGGCCGACGCGCGCGGCCTGGGCATTGACCGGCTGCGGCGGCACTTCCTGCGCGGCGCGGGCCCCAACATCGGCTTCATCCGCGTCAAGCCCGAACTGCAGCGGCTGGTCGAGTTTCGCGCCTTCAACCTGATGGACGCGACCTGGTCGCTGGGCGAGCCCTTTCACATCGTGTTCTGTCGCAACGTGATGATCTATTTCGACGCGGCCACGCAGCGCGCGGTGCTCGAGCGCATGCACCGCGCGATGGTCGCGGGTGGGCTGCTGTTCGCCGGTCACTCCGAGAATTTCGGTGATTCGAGAGACCTGTTCCGGCTGCGCGGCAAGACGGTGTATGAGCGCGTCTAGCCATCGCCGTGCGGCGCCGGCCGGACCGCCGAACTCGAACCTCGACGCGTTGAAGGCGCAGCCGCGCAAGCTCGGCGAAGCCTCGTTCTTCTGGTACGACCCGCAGCTGCAAAGCGATGCGGTGAAGGTGCTGCCGGGCGAGTATTTCGTGCATGCCGAGAACATCCTGATCCTGACCACGCTGGGCTCGTGCATTGCCGCCTGCCTGTGCGACCCCGCCCGCGGCATCGGCGGCCTGAACCATTTCATGCTGCCCGAGGGCGACGACGCCAGCGGGCGCTACGGATCGTTCGCGATGGAACTGCTGATCAACGAACTGCTGCGGCGCGGCGCCGCGCGTGCGTCGCTGGAGGCCAAGGTGTTCGGCGGTGGCCAGGTGGTCGCCGGCATGGACAGCATGAACATCGGCGAGCGCAACACCCGCTTCGTGCTCGACTACCTGCGCACCGAACGCATTCCGGTGTTGAGCCAGGACGTGGGCGGCGTGTGCGCGCGCAAGCTGTGCTTCCACCCGGCCAGTGGCAAGGCGATGCTCAAGCGACTGACCGCCACCCACGCGTCGACCCTGGCCGCCCAGGAACGTGCCGCGGCGCGCCGGGCCGCCGCAGCGACTGTCGGCTCGGTCGATCTGTTCTAGGAGACTTCGACGATGACCAAGACACGCGTGGTGGTGGTGGACGACTCGGCCCTGGTGCGCAGCCTGCTTGCCGAGATCATCAACCGCGAGGCGGACATGCAGTGCGTGGGCGCCGCCGCCGACCCGCTGCTGGCGCGCGAGATGATCCGCGCGCTGAACCCCGACGTGATCACGCTGGACATCGAGATGCCGCGCATGGACGGCATCGACTTTCTGGCCAAGCTGATGCGCCTGCGGCCGATGCCGGTGGTGATGGTGTCGACGCTGACCGAGCGCGGCGCCGAGGTGACGCTGCGCGCGCTGGAGCTGGGTGCGATCGACTTCGTCGCCAAGCCCAAGCTCGGCGTGGCCGACGGCCTGCGCCTGCTGGCCGAAGACATCACCGACAAGATCCGCATCGCCGCCAGGGCGCAGGTGCGCCGGCCGGCGCCGGGCGCGACCGGTGCGGCCAGCGCCGTCGCAGAGGAGCGGCGCGCCACACCCGCCGCGCTGGGTCGGCTGTCGACCGAAAAAATCATCTTCATCGGTGCCTCCACCGGCGGCACCGAGGCAACCCGCGAACTGCTGATGGGGCTGCCGGCCGACGCGCCCGCCGTGATGATCACGCAGCACATGCCGCCGGGCTTCACGCGCAGCTACGCGGCGCGGCTCGATGGCCTGTGCCGCATCCGCGTCAAGGAGGCCGAGGACGGCGAGCGGGTGCTGCCCGGTCATGCCTACATCGCGCCCGGCGGCCTGCACTTGAGCGTTGACCGCAGCGGCACCAACTACATCGCCCGCGTGCGCGACGGCGAGCCGGTGAACCGCCACAAGCCGTCGGTGGAGGTGCTGTTCCTGTCGGCCGCACGCGTGGTCGGCCCGAACGCCCAGGGCGTGATGCTGACCGGCATGGGCGCCGACGGTGCCAGGGCGATGAAGCTGCTGCGCGATGCCGGCAGCTGGAACGTGGCGCAGGACGAAGCCAGCTGCGTGGTGTTCGGCATGCCGAAAGAGGCCATTGCCGCCGGCGCGGTGCACGAGGTGCTGCCGCTCGCAAAGATAGCGGGCCGGCTGATCGAACGCTTGCGCAGCAGCGGCGGAGTGTCGGGCAGCCGGCTCTGATGTCGGGCCGCGTGGCGCGGCGGCGTTTCAGCGCCGGTCGGAGTCGGCGCCCGCCGTGCGCCGCGTCGGCCGCGTCAAACGCGCCGGCAGGGCCCAGGCGGCGCCGCCGGCCAGCAGCGACACCAGGCAGGCCGAGGCGATGGTGAGCGACGCGCCCGGATCGCGCACCACGAAGCCGAGCACCGCAAAGGCCGTCGCCGCGAGCGCACACGCGGCGATGGCGGTGCTGCGCACGCGGCCGGTGGCGGCCAGCACGCGACCGCAACCCATCGACGCGACGGTAATGCCGGCCATCAGCGGCATCAGGTACCAGCCGGAATCGGCAGGTGACAAGCCGCGCCCCAGCTGGTAATACTGCGGCATGAACACTACGGCCGTGAACAGCATCAAACCGCTTCCTGCGCTCATCAACGTGGCGGCGGAAAACGCGCGCTGACTGAACAGGCTCAGCGGCAGCAAGGGATTGGCGACGCGCGCCTGCACCCACACGAACAGCACCACCAGCCCGAGTCCGACGGCGGCGTACAGGCTGGCCGGAACCACCGGCGCTGCGGCCGCTTCACGCTGGGTGCTGAGCAACAGGCTGACCAGCGTCGCGCCCAGCAAGGCGGCGCCCAGATGGTCGAGCCGGCCGCGCTGGGTGGGCGGCCGGTGCGGGAACTTGAGCGCCAGCAGCGTCAATGCCAGCACACCCAGCGGCAGGTTGATGAAGAAGGCCCAGCGCCATGAAAGGTGCTCGACCAGAAAGCCGCCGACCAACGGGCCGGCCATGGTCGACAAGCCGTAGGTGGCGCCGAGCAGGCCTTGCAAGCGCGGGCGCGCGGCCTCGGGAAAGGCGCGCATGACCGACATCATCGCCAGCGTCAGCAGCCCGCCGCCGCCGGCGCCCTGCAGGCCGCGCGCGAGGATCAGTTCGGTCATGTCGCGGCTGACGCCGCACAGCACCGAGCCGAACCCCTTAAGCAGCAGGCGCAGCGACGACTAGGCTGACGCGGGTTCCTTCAAATATTTTTGAATACTTGAAGTGCGCGCAATCCACCTGATACATCGCGCGAAGAAGGCAAACCTTCCTCCACAGCGGATCATCCTGAGTCATGTGCGTGACCGCCAAACCAAGGGCAGCGGCCTCCTTTGAGTCGATCACTGAACCGTGCGAGTGATACCGATCGCGCGTCGCCACCTTTTTCACGAGGGCCATGATGTCCTCGTCAGGCGTGCCCGCGAGCATTCCAGTGGACAGGAGATCCATCGCTAGCTTTTGAGTCTGCTTGCGGGCTGTTTCGGCAATCTGGAGGTCTATTACGGTCATCGTTCCCTGGGGGGCATTCAACACGAACTCGACCGGCACTCCATTGATGGATGGGTCGATCGGGCCAAGCTCGGATTCAACACCCATAACGATGGTCTTCCCACACATCGCGATGACGGTTCCATTGCTCTTTGCCCGTCGCGGCACGATCACCCTCAAATCTGGTGATGCGGCGCGAAGCAGCGCGCAGATTTTTTCGGTAGCGTCAGTGCCGCCACCGTTCGTCTCGATGAGAAGGTCTACCGGCCTGTCCTTAGGACATGCATTGAGCAACTCAGCGACGTACACGTCATCATTTCCATCCAGTTGCGAACTCGCGATGTTGCAGTCAGCGAAATAAACAACCAGCGATCGACCAGAATCAGCCTCAATGTCGCGAATCAAGAGTTGGCGGAGATATCGATCCTTGTGCGTGACCCAGAAGAGAGGCGATTGGGAAGGTAGGTTTGGCGTGCGCGGGAAACAGTCACTCACTTGCGACGTCCTGCGCTTCGCCCAAGACCGTGTCGGCAAAAACACTTCGACCAGCCTCAACTCTCTTGCTCGCGCGCCGAATTTCTTTATAGGGGTCCGGGGCGGGCTTGAACTGAACGACCTCTTTCACGACAGTCTCTGCCGGGGGGCGAGCCCCGAACACACTCGGATGCTGGGGGCTGGAGCCACCCGCCGCCTTAAAGAGCAAATTTAGTGCAACCATGATGTTCTCCTGCGGCGTGTCTCGGAGCCAGGGCCGGTACGTTGCCAGCTACCTTTGGGTGCTCAATTGTGTCGCAAGCCGGGCTTCTGGCGCAATTGGCGTTTGCGGATCACCTCGCCAGAAAATGAATGTCCGCGACGGCATAACGGCGTTGACGGTCTCCTTCACTATCGCCTCAGTTCGCATCAAGCCAAACGGTGTGTTGGGAGTGGGATTGTCGTCAAGGGCTCATAGCGGCATGAAACTCGGAGAATCCCGCCCGAACAACCCCACTCGGATCGCAATCAAGCTAAACGCTGCACCACCAACCGCCCGCGCGCATCCGTCAGCGTCTTCGACAGCAGACTCGCGGCTGCGTAGATTGCCTCGATGGTCGGCGTGGGCGTGCCGGTGATGCGGCCCAACTCGATCACGCTGCCGACCAGCGCGTCGAGTTCGAGCGCGCGGCCGTGCTCCACGTCCTGCAGCATCGAGGTCTTGTGCGCGCCCACGGCTTCGGCACCGGCCATGCGCTGCTCCAGGCTGATCTTGAACGCGACGCCCAGCGCCTGCGCCACGGCCTGACCTTCGCGCATCATGTTCTCGGCCAGTGCGCGCGAGGCCGGGAAACGGCAGATGTCCTGCAGGGTCGCGTGGGTCAGCGCGCTGATCGGGTTGAAGCTCAGGTTGCCCCACAGCTTGACCCAGATCTCGGCGCGAATGTCTTTGGAAACCGGCGACTTGAAGCCGGCGCGCATCATGGCCTGCGACAGCGCTTCGATGCGCGGGCTGCGCGTGGCGTCGGGCTCGCCCAGCGTGAAGCGGTTGCCTTCGATGAGGCGCACCACGCCGGGCTCGACCAGCTCGGCGGCCGGGTACACCACGCTGCCGATCACACGCTCGGGTTCGATGTGCGAGGCGATGACGCCGCCCGGATCGACGCTGTCGAGTTGCCGGCCTTCGTACGGCCCGGCCAGCTTGTGGAAGTACCACCACGGCACGCCGTTGATCATGCTGACGACCGTGGTGTCGGGGCCGAACAGCGCGCGCAGGTCGGGCAGCACGTCGCGCAGCTGGTGCGCCTTCAGCGTCAGCAGCACGGCGTCTTGCGGTCCGGCGTCCGCCATGTTTTGCACCGCGCGCACGTTGGCTGCGTGCTGCTCGCGGCCGTCTTCGAGCCGCAGCCGAAAACCGTTCGCGTTGATGGCGGCCAGGTTCTTGTTGCGCGCAATGAAGGTCACATCTTCACCGGCCAGCGCGAGCTTCGCGCCGAGGTAGCCGCCGATCGCCCCGGCTCCGACGATGGCGATCTTCATGATTTCTTGCCGGCGAAGGCTATGGCGATCCTCATGTTGCCGCCCTGTTCTCACGCGCCTTGGCCCACCCTTTCGCCTTGCCCCACAGCGGCCACAACAGCAACACGATCGCGAGGCCGGCGATGCTGCCGACCAGCGGGTTGGACCAGAAGATCGACAACGCGCCCTGCGACAACAGCATCGACTGACGGAAGCTGGCCTCGGCCATGTCGCCCAGCACCAGGGCCAGCACCAGCGGTGCGAGCGGGTACTTGAGTTTCTTGAACAGGTAGCCCGCCACGCCGAAGGCCAGCATCATCCAGACATCGAACATCGAGCTGTGCACGGTGTAGGCGCCGATGGCGCAGATGACGATGATGATGGGTGCGATGACCGAGAACGGGATGCGCAGCATCGCGGCCCAGAACGGCACCGTGGTCAGCACCACGAACAGGCCGACGATGTTGCCCAGGTACATCGACGCGATCAGGCCCCAGACGAATTCCTTGTGCTCGACGAACAGCATCGGCCCCGGCTGCAGGCCCCAGATCAACAGGCCACCCAGCAGCACGGCGGCGGTCGGCGAGCCGGGGATGCCCAGCGTCAACATCGGCAGCAGGGCCGCGGTGCCGGCCGCATGCGCCGCCGTTTCAGGCGCGACCACGCCTTCGATGTTGCCCTTGCCGAAGGACTGCGGGTCTTTCGACATGCGCCGCGCAATGCCGTAGCTCATGAACGATGCCGGCGTGGCGCCGCCCGGCGTGATGCCCATCCAGCAACCGACCGCCACCGAGCGCAAAAAGGTTTTCCAGTAGCGCAGCAGCTCGACCCAGGTCTGCACCACCACCTTGAAGTTGATGCGCGCGCTCTTGCCCTTGAAGGCCAGGCCCTCTTCCATCGTCAGCAAGATTTCGCCGATGCCGAACAGGCCGATCACCGCGATCAGGAAGTCGAAACCCTTCAGCAGCACCGGCACGCCGTAGGTCATGCGCAACTGGCCGGTGACGGTGTCCATGCCGACCGCCGCCAACGCGAAGCCGAGCATCATCGAGGCCAGTGTTTTCGCGACCGGTTCCTTGCTCATGCCGACGAAACTGCAGAACGTCAGCAACTGCACCGCGAAGAATTCCGGCGGTCCGAACTTGAGCGCGAACCTGGCCAGCAGCGGCGCTAAAAACGTGATCAGCAGCACCGCGAACAGCGCACCGACGAACGACGACGTGAAGGCCGCCGCCAGCGCGCGCGCCGCGTGGCCTTGCTGCGCCATCGGGTAGCCGTCGAAGGTGGTCGCGACCGACCACGGCTCACCGGGAATGTTGAACAGGATCGAGGTGATCGCCCCGCCGAACAGCGCGCCCCAGTAGATGCACGACAGCATGATGATGGCCGACGTGGGGTTCATCGAAAACGTCAGCGGCAGCAGGATGGCGATGCCGTTTGCGCCGCCCAGGCCGGGCAGCACGCCGATCAGCACACCGAGCGTGATGCCGATCAGCATGAAGCCCAGGTTGGGCAGGGTCAGCGCGACGCCGAAGCCGTGCGCCAGGTTGGTGAGCTCATCCATCTCAGTACCGCCCGGCCGCCCGAAGGTACTGAGACGCCCCAAGGGCCACAAGGTGGCCCGTGCCGTGCCACAGGGGCAGCGAACAAAGTGAGCGTGGGGGCTTCATTTCAAAAACCCAACCAATGCTCGATCGGACCCTTCGGCAGCGGCACCAGGAACCAGCGTTCGAACACCACGAAGAACACCGCCATCACGCCCAGCGACACCAGCGCCGTGACCGGCCAGCCGTACTTACCGTGGCGGCGCATGAAGTAGGCGATCAGCAGCACCGACGCGATATAGATGCCGACCAGCGCGATCAGCCCCACGTACAGCAGCGTCGGCCACGCCACCGCCAGCACGCCCGAGAAGGCCTCTCGTCCGACGAAGGACGCCGTCAACTTGCGCCACTGCATCAGCGTGGTCACCGCGACGTAGCCGCTGGACAGCAGCAGCAGCACACCGATGTAGAACGGAAAGTAGCCCGCCTTCGGCCCGTCGTCGGCCCAGCCGATGCCCACGCGCAGGCTGTCGGTGATGACCAGCCCGGCCAGCGTCATCAGCACCAGCGCCACGGTCAGTTCGGGCCAGCGCACCGAGGCAGCACTGGGGTCGGCGGGGGATTCATCACTCATGCAGCCAGCTCCTGGGCGTGATCGGGCAAGGGGTTCAGCTGGCGATGAAGCCGGCTTCCTTCATCAGCACGCGGTGCAGCTGCTCGTTCTTGCCCAGCCAGTCGCTGAACTCGGCACCGGACATGAAGGTCTGCTTGAACGCGCCCTTTTCCATGAAGTCTTTCCACTCCGGCAGCGCGCGCACTTTCTTGAACAGGTCGACGTAGAACGTGACCTGCTCGGGCGTGGCGCCGGGCGGCATGAAGACGCCACGCAGCATCAGGTAGTCCACCGGCAGGCCCGACGCGGCGCAGGTCGGCACGTCTTGCCACGACTGGGTGGCGGTGAGCTTGACCGGGTAAGGCATCTTGTCCTTGTCCATCACGCACAGCGCGCGCAGCTTGCCGGCGCGCCAGTGAGACTCGGCCTCGATCGGGTTGTTCACCGTCGAGTCGATGTGCTTGCCCACCAGTTGCACCGCCACATCGCCACCGCCCTTGTAGGGGATGTAGGTGAGCTTCTTGCCGGCGGCTTTCTCAAGCAGCACGGTGATGATCTGGTCTTCCTGCTTGGAGCCGGTGCCGCCCATCTTGAAAGTCTTGTCGGGCGCGGCCTTCACCGCATCGAGGAAGGCCTTGGCGGTCTTGTACGGCGACTCCTCGTTCACCCACAGCACGAACTGGTCGAGCGCCAGCATCGCCACTGGCGTCATGTCGCGCCAGTTGAACGGCACGCCGGTGGCCAGCGGCGTGGTGAACAAGTTAGACAGCGTGATGACGATCTTGTGCGGATTGCCCTTGTCGCCCTTCACGTCGAGAAAGCCTTCGGCGCCCGCGCCGCCCGACTTGTTGACCACCACGATGGGCTGCGCCATCAGCTTGTTCTTGGCCACCACGCCCTGGATGAAACGCGCCATCTGGTCGGCGCCGCCGCCGGTGCCGGCAGGCACCACGAACTCGACCGGCTTGGTCGGTTCCCATGCGGCAGCGGCGCTGCTGAAACCGGCGCACGCAGCCGCGAGGGCCAGCGCGCTGGCGCGAAACGTGAGTCGGGTTGACAGCATGGTGAACTCCTGAAAGTGAATGAAAATTTTGTCTGTATCCGTTCAGCCAGCCGCCGACCGGACCGAAGGCGCGTCAGCCGCCCAGCCCGAG
>JANNBZ010000124.1:0-4859 GCA_031386065.1 Burkholderiales bacterium | reverse complement strand
TCCTTCGCCATGCGCAGCAGCGACGGCTGGTGGATGTACATCATGTGGCCGGCTTCGAAGTAGCTGACGCGCACGTTCTTCTGCAGGTTCTCGCGCAGGCCCAGGTGCGACAGCGTGTAGTCGCCGGCCGCGTGCGGCGTGCCCAGGTCGTAGTAGCCGCTGGCCACGTAGACGCGCATGTGCGGGTTGGCGTGCATCGCGCGGCGCAGGCTGCCGCCGACATTGACGTACTTGTTCTCGAAGTCCTTCCACTTCCACTTGTCCCAGATCGGCGCGTGCACCACGTAGGGCGCGTCGCTGTCGAATTTCAACGTGTCTTTGAGCAGCCGGTTGATGCCCACCGCGTAGGCGCCCACCAGGGCCGACAGCATCGGGTCGGCTTCGGCGCTTTCGCCGGCGTCGTCGCGGTCCTGGCCGAGGAAGCGGGTGTCCAGGCGGCCCACGGTCTGGCCGCGCTCGCGCAGCAGTTCCTTGAAGTAGCGCGCGTCGGTGGGCCGCAGGTCGCTCTTAAGCACGTAGGCGGTGCTCAGCCCGGTGAAGCGCGCCACCTGGCCGGCCATGTGCTCGCGGTCGCTGGCAGCCAGCCGCGAGCCCTGCATCAGCGCGGCGGCGTAGTCGGTGTTGGCAAATGCCTCGGCCGCAGCCACCACGTCGGCCAGCGGCTTTTTCTGCAGCTCGGGCACCAGTGCCTGGTGGTACCAGGCGGTGGCCGCGAAGGTGGGAATGAACAGCGGATAGGGCAGTTCGTTGCCGTGGTCGAAGTTCAGCGTCTGCATGTCGATGGCCAGCGACACCAGCATCACGCCGTTCAGGAAGATGTCGTGCTTGTCCTGCAGGTGCAGGCTCAGGCCGGCGGCGCGCGTGGTGCCGTAGCTCTCGCCGATCAGGTACTTCGGGCTGCCCCAGCGGCCGTGCCGCGTCAGGTGCATGCGAATGAATTCGCCCACCGAATCGAGGTCGCGCTGGTACTCGTGGAACTCGGTCAGTTTCTCGCCGTGCGCCATGCGCGAATGGCCGGTGCCCACCGGGTCAATGAAGACCAGGTCGCTGTCGGTCAGCAGCGTGTGCTCGTTGTCCACCAGCGCATACGGCGGCGGCGTGGGGCTGCCCATCGCGTCGGTGGCCACGCGCTGCGGCCCCAGGATGCCCAGGTGCAGCCACACGCTGCTCGACCCCGGCCCGCCGTTGAAGCTGAAGGTGACCGGCCGCGCATCGAGCTTCTTCACGCCCTTCAGCGTGTAGGCAATGAAAAACAAGCTGGCGCGCGGTTTGTCGCCCTCGCGCGCGCCGTCTTTTTGCGGGTCTTCGCGCAGCACCACGGTGCCGCAGGTCACGCTGTAGTCCAGCGTTTTCTTGCCGACCTGCATGCGGTGTTCGGTGGTGACGAGCTGCTCTTTCGGTTCGGGTGTTGCCGCCGTTGCGGGCGGCGCTGCGGGGAGATTCTTTTCAGGGGTGTCGGCCACGGGTTGCCTTGTGGATAGAGTGCAAGCGATGAACTCTAAAGCCACTCCGAGTGCGCCCTCCATCCCCCAGCCGTCGACCACCTCCGCACTCGCCGGGGTCGACTTCACCAGCCGCCCCACGAAGCGCAAACCGATCACCGTGGCGCTGGGCCACATCGAGCGCGGCGTGGTGCGCTTGCGCGCCATCGACGAGCACCCGAGCTTCGATGCCTTCGCCGCCTGGCTGCACACACCGGGGCCGTGGCTGGGCGTGTTCGACCTGCCCTTCGGCTTGCCGCGCGAGCTGGTCACCGCGCTGGGCTGGCCGATGCAATGGCGCGCCTTGATGCAGCACTACGCGGCGTTGTCGCGCGAGGAGATTCGCAGCACGTTTGCGGCGTTTTGCGATGCGCGGCCGGTCGGCGGCAAGTTCGCCCACCGGGCCTGCGACGGGCCGGCCGGGTCGTCGCCGTCGATGAAGTGGGTCAACCCGCCGGTGGCCTACATGCTGCATGCCGGCGTGCCGTTGCTGATCGACGCCGGCCTGCACCTGCCGGGGCTGCACGACGGCGACACGGCGCGCGTGGCGCTGGAGGGTTACCCCGGCCTGCTGGCGCGCGAGGTGCTCGGCGCGCGTTCGTACAAGAGCGACGACAAGGCCAAGCAAACGCCCGAGCGGCTGATCGCCCGCAAGGACCTGGTCGACGCGCTGGAGCAAGGCCGCACGCGCCTCGGACTGCGCCTGCGCCTGAGCCACGCGCAGCGCGACGCGCTGGTGGCCGACGCGTCGGGCGACCGCCTCGACGCCGTGCTGTGCCTGCTGCAAGCGGGCTGGGCCAGCACGCAGCCGGGCTACGGATTGCCGGCGCAAATGGATCCGCTGGAAGGCTGGATCGTCAGCGCGCCGCTGCCGGTTTGACCGTGCCGGGGTGAACACCGCGCGGCGTTTTTTCCCACGCCGCAGCCAGGCCCGATCCGTCGCGCCCACGGCACTGCCTCTGCTAAGGTGCCTCGCCATGCATTCCTTCAACCTGTTGCTGCTGGCCGGCGGCCTGCTGGTGTTCATCAGCTTGCTGGCCGGCGTGGCGTCGACGCGCCTGGGCTTGCCCTTTCTGTTGGTGTTCCTGCTGGCCGGCATGTTCGTCGGGGTCGACGGGCCGGTCGGGCTGCCGTTCGACAACGCGCAGTTGTCGGCCTGGGTCGGCAATGCGGCGCTGGCGGTGATCCTGCTCGAAGGCGGCATCAGCACCCGCATGGAGACCTTTCGCACCGGCCTTGTGCCCGCTGCCGTGCTGGCCACGCTGGGTGTCGCACTGACCGCTGCGATGGTCGGTGCGGTGGCGATGGAGGTGATGCATGCGGACTGGCGCTATGGCCTGCTGCTGGGCGCCATCGTCGGCTCCACCGATGCGGCGGCGGTGTTCTCGCTGTTGCGCCAGAGCGGCCTGCGGCTGACCGAGAAAGTGGCCGCCACGCTGGAGCTGGAGTCGGGCCTGAACGACCCTATGGCGGTGTTCATGGTGCTGGCGCTGATCGCCACCATCAAGACCGACGCCGGCCTGGCCGACGCTGCGGTGTTGCTGTTGCGGCAGGTCGGCTTCGGCGCCGCCATCGGCTGGTTTGGCGCCTGGGGCGTGTCGGCCTTGCTGCGCCGGCTGCCGCTGACGGTAGAACACGGCGGCGTGCTGTCGCTGATCATCGTCTCGGCCGGCATGGCGATGTTTGCGGCGGCGGGCTTGGTGGAAGGCTCGGGCTTCCTGGCGATCTACCTGTTCGGCCTGCGTGTGCGCGAGGGCGCCGAACAGGCGACGCACGCGGCGTCGTCTGCGCTCGACGGTTTTGCGTGGGCGGCGCAGGCCTCGATGTTCTTGCTGCTCGGCTTGCTGGTGTCACCGCGCGACATGCTGGACAACATCGTGCCGACGCTCGCGGTGGCGGCCACGCTGATTCTGGTGGCGCGCCCGCTGGCGGTGTGGCTGTGCTTGTGGCCGCTGCACTTCGGCCACAAGCAGCGGCTGTTCATCGGCTGGGTCGGGCTGCGCGGCGCGGTGCCCATCGTGCTGGCGCTGTTTCCGCTGCTGGAAAAGGTGCCCGACAGCTACCGCTTTTTCAACGTCGCGTTCGCGGTGGTGATTGCCTCGCTGCTGCTGCAGGGCACCACCCTGGGCTGGGCCGCCAAGCGGCTGGGCGTGGTGGAGCCGCCGGCCGAGCCGCCGCCCGAGCACCGCGCGGTGCAGGGCCGGCTGACGCTGGACGCCGACCTGCCGCTGACCGACGTGTTCGAGTTCTTCCAGTTGCCGCTGCCCGAACACACCGGCGCCACGCTGCGCGACTGGATGACCGACAACCTGGCGCGCGACCATGTCGAAGGCGACGGCATCGACTGGCACGGCGCGCACTTTCGCGTGCTCAGCCGGCACCAGGGCCGCATTGCGCGGGTCGGCCTGGCGCTGGCGGCGCGGGCCGTCACCGAGACTGAAACCACAACCGCAGCCGCAGCAGAAACCAAACCCGCAGACTTACCTCAAGCTGCGGCCGCGACGTGACCCGCGCGCGCAAGGCCGCCGCCGTCGCCGAGGCCTGGTTCGCGCAGCGCGGCTGGAAGCCGTTCGCCTTTCAGCGTGACGTGTGGGCCGCCCTGCTGGACGGTCGCAGCGGCTTGCTGCACGCCACCACCGGCAGCGGCAAGACCTATGCGGTGTGGTGGGGCGCGCTGCTGCGCGGGCTGGCCATCGGGTCGAAACAGCGGCCGACACCCACCACAGGTGCACCGCCGCTCGGCGTGCTGTGGCTGACGCCGATGCGTGCGCTGGCGGCCGACACCACGCGCGCGCTGCGACTGCCCATCGCCGACCTGGCCCTGCCATGGAGCGTGGGCCAGCGCACCGGCGACACGCCGGCGGCCGAGCGGGCGCGGCAGGACCGTCGCTTTCCGACCGCGCTTGTCACCACGCCCGAGTCGCTGAGCCTGATGCTGACGCGCGAGAACGCACAGGCCGAACTGAGCGGCGTGCACACGGTGATCGTCGACGAGTGGCACGAGCTGATGGGCAACAAGCGCGGCGTGCAGGTGCAGTTGGCGCTGGCGCGGCTGCGCCGCTGGAACCCGGCGCTCGCGGTGTGGGGGCTCAGCGCCACGCTGGGCAATTTGCCGGATGCGATGGCCGTGCTGCTGGGGCGCGCGGCCGAAGCGGACGGCGCGGCGGATGGCGCGGCGGCTGCCGGCGTGATGGTGCAGGGCCGGGTCGAGAAAAAACTGGTCATCGACACCTTGCTGCCCGAGCACCCGGGCCGCTTCTCGTGGGGCGGCCACCTGGGCAAGCAGATGCAGTTGCCGGTGATTGCCGAGATCGAGCGCTCGGGCACCACGCTGGTTTTCGTCAACGTGCGCTCGCAGGCCGAGATCTGGTATCAGCT
>JANNBZ010000113.1:0-14619 GCA_031386065.1 Burkholderiales bacterium | reverse complement strand
GCTGATGGACGAGATCGAGCGCGAGCTGGGCATGGAGGTGGTGCCGTTCACCTGGCCGGTCGGCATGGGCAAGCAGTTTCACGGCGTGATGGACCTGCGCGAAAAGCAGATGCGCGTGTTCAGCGCCGGCCAGGACCGCGACCGCAACAACGACGAGATCTTGCTGGGCCTGGACAACCCGATCTACGCACAGCGCTTCGGCATGCAGTACGAGCAGGCGCACCACGAGATCGAGCTGCTGACCGACGCCGCGCCGCCGTTCGACCGCGAGGCCTTCCTGCAGGGCCATCAGACGCCGATGTTCTTCGGCTCGGCGGTCAACAACTTCGGCGTGCGCGAGGTGTTGGACGCGCTGGTCGACCTGGCCCCGTCGCCCGGCCCGCGCATGGCGACACAGCGCGAGGTGCAACCCGACGAGCCCAAGCTGACCGGCGTGGTGTTCAAGATCCAGGCCAACATGGACCCGGCGCACCGCGACCGCATCGCCTTCGTGCGCGTGGCCTCGGGTCACTTCAAGCGCGGCATGCGCATCAAGGTGGCGCGCTCGGGCAAGGAGCTGCGGCCGAACACGGTGGTGAGCTTTTTGAGCCAGCGCCGCGAGCTGCTCGACGAGGCCTTCGCCGGCGACATCATCGGCATCCCCAACCACGGCGTGCTGCAACTCGGCGACACGCTGACCGAAGGCGAGAACCTGCTCTACACCGGGCTGCCATTCTTTGCCCCCGAGATGTTTCGCAGCGTCGAAGTGGCCGACCCGCTGCGCACCAAACAACTGAAGGCGGGCCTGATCCAGTTGGGTGAAGAAGGCGCGATCCAGGTGTTTCGCCCGGTCGGCGGATCGGTGCTGTTGCTGGGCGCCGTCGGCCAGCTTCAGTTCGAAGTGGTGGCGCACCGGCTGGAGCACGAATACGGCGTGAAGGCGCGCATTCTGCCGAGCCGGTTTCAGGTGGCGCGCTGGGTCAGCTGCGACGAGAAAGACGGCGGCGCGAAAGAGCTGCAACGCTTCATCGACGGCAACTCGCACCGCGTGGCGTACGACGCGGTCGACGCGCCCACGGTGCTGGTGGAATACGCGCCCGAGTTGCGCGCCATCGAGGCCAACTGGCCGAAGATCAAGTTCCACGCGCTGCGCGAGCACGCGGGGCTGGTGTTTCAGAAGCAGTTGGAGGGGTGAGGCCGGTGCCGGCCCACCTCAGCTTCCCAACACCAGCGTCAACCGGTCCTCGTCGTGCAGCATCAGCGCTTGCGCGGCCGTGACCTTGCAGAGCCAGGTTTCCACCCGTGCCGGCTCGGACAGCGACAGGCATTCGGGCGTCAACACCGCCGCGCAGTGGCCGCCGGGCCGGCGCGCTGACGCGTAGCGGATCCACTGCACGCCGTAGCCACGCGCCGCGCGGGCCAGTGCCTGGCAGGCGCCGTAGTCCGTGGGGTGCGCCCACGAGTCGGCAGCTGTCGACCAGGGCTCACGCAAGAGGTCGATGGCGCTGCCGCGCACCTGCGCCTGGAACAGGGTGTGCTCGGTGACCAATTCCCCGTCGCGCAGCCCGGCGCTGTCCATCAGGAAGCGCCAGCGCCAATAGGCGACCTCGGCGCAGGCGGTGTCGCGTTCTTTGGCGCCGTACCAAAGGCCGGGGTCACCGCCGACGCGAAAGCGCGACGCGTGCGGCGAGCGGTAGCGGAACGGCGTGCTCAGCAGGTAGTGCTGCGGCTTGGCCGCTGCGCGCGGGCCCGCAGTGGCGCGCGGCAGCGGCGGCTTGCTGGCTTCTAGCAAGCGCTCGAGTTCGGCTTGCTCATCCAGGCTGTCGACCAGGCGCATCGTGGCCACGCGGTGTTGCGCCTCGACGCCGCGCCACAGCAAGCCGCTCGCGGCTTTGACCTCGGATGCAAACCAGGCGTCTTGCCAGGGCGGGTTCACATCGGCGCGCGCATGCTGTCCACATAGGCCACGGTCGCAACCAGGCCCTGCGCGCTCAGGATCAAACTGGCCGGCGTGCCGTGCAGCGCGTCGTTGTGGCTGCGCATCCAGGCCAGGCGGCGCGACTCGTCGTTGCCCACCACGGCGTCGAGTGATCGGTACAGGCGCACCAGCAGCGCGGCCAGTTCGCCTTCTTTCGAGTCGGGCGCCAGTGGCCGCTCGCCGCGCGACACGCGCGACACCGTGGCTTCGCTGACACCGATCACCTTGGCCAGCGCGGCGCCGGTCAACCCCAGCAGCGCAGCGGCTCGGCCGGTGGCCTTGGCCAGCACGGCGCCGGAATCGACCTGGGCGGCAGCAGGCCGGGCACGGGGCGCAAGGTGGAGCATGTTCGACTTTCGCTGGTGATTTCAGTGGCAAGAATACTTGCATTATCTTCCACATGCAATTCATGCGCTGCATCCCCCCGGCCGCGCAGCGACAATTCCGCCATGGTCCGCCCGCCCGTCACCTTGCCCGCTGCATCGCGCCTTGCGCTGTACCTGGACCTGATCCGCTGGAACCGCCCTGCCGGCAGCTACCTGCTGCTGTGGCCCACGCTGTCGGCACTGTGGATCGCGGCGGGCGGCTTTCCGGGCTGGCACTTGTTGGCGGTGTTCACGCTGGGCACCTTCCTGATGCGCAGCGCGGGATGCGCGGTGAACGACGTCGCCGACCGCGAGTTCGACAAGCATGTGAAGCGCACCGAGAACCGGCCCGTGACCCGCGGCGCCATCAGCCCGAAGGAAGCGCTGATCGTCGGCGCGGTGCTGGCGCTGACGGCCTTCGCGCTGGTGCTGACGACCAACCTCGCAACGGTGGCGTGGAGCGTCGCGGCGCTGGCGGTGAGCCTGTTCTATCCGTTCACCAAGCGCTTCTTCTCGATGCCGCAGGCGGTGCTTGGCGTGGCGTTCAGCTTCGGCATTCCGATGGCCTTCGCGGCCGTGCTCGGGCACGTGCCACCGCTCGCGTGGGGGTTGCTGGCCGGCAACCTGTTTTGGGTGCTGGCCTACGACACCGAGTACGCGATGGTCGACCGCGACGACGACCTGCGGATCGGCATCGAGACCTCGGCCATCACCCTCGGCCGCTTCGACGTGGCCGGCGTGATGGCGTTCTACGCCGCGTTCCTCGCCATCTGGGCGCTGCTGGGCGCGCAGCTGTCGTTCGGCTGGCCGTACTTTGGCGGGCTGGCGGCGGCGGCGCTGATCGCGGGCTGGCATTTCAGCTTGATCCGCGACCGCTCGCGCGAGGGCTGCTTTCGCGCATTCCGGCTGAACCACTGGCTGGGTTTCGTGGTGTTCGCCGGCGTGGCGTTGCAGTTTGCGCTGCAGGCGCGCTGACAGCGCATCACCGTGGCAATTCATGTCACGATTCAGCCCCACACAATTTCGGCCGCACCGACCATGTTCCTCAAACGATTCTTGCTCGCCCTGCTGGTGCTGGCCCTGCTGGTGGCGGCGTACTTCGCGGTGGTGCTGAACTGGAACTACTCCACCGGCGACCGCGCCGGCTGGGTGCAGAAGCTGTCCGACAAGGGCTGGATCTGCAAGACCTGGGAAGGCGAGATGGCGCTGGTCTCGCTGCCCGGCAGCGCGGCGGTCGAGAAATTCCTGTTCACCGTGCGCGACGAGGCCACCGCCGTCGAGCTGACCAAGGCGATGGGTAAGCGGGTGACGCTGCACTACGAAGAAAAAGTCGGCCTGCCGACCTCGTGCTTCGGCGACACCCGGCACTTCGTGACCAAGGTCAGCGTGGCCGGCGAACTGTCGCAAACGCCGGGCGCGCCGATGGTGGTCACGCCACCCGCGCCGGCCGCACCCACACCGGCACCTGCGGCATCGCGCTGAAACGCCGCGCCGCCCCGCCGCTCAGGGGTACAGACCGCGCTCTTCGCGCGCCGTGAGAATGCGCTCGCAGGCCACGGCAAACGTGGCGGTGCGCAGGCTGATCTTGTGCTGGTCGGCGGTGTCCCAGATCTTCTTCAAGGCGTCGACCATGATCTTGTCGAGCCGCAGGTTGATCTCGTCCTCGCTCCAGAAAAAGCTGCTGAAGTCCTGCACCCATTCGAAGTAGCTGACGGTCACGCCGCCGGCGTTGCAGATCACGTCGGGCACCACCAGCACGCCGCGCTCGCCGAGCACGTCGTCGGCCTCGGGCAGGGTCGGGCCGTTGGCGCCTTCGAGCACCAGCCTGGCCTTGATGCGGTTCGCGCGCGCCGGGGTGATCTGGCCTTCCAGCGCAGCGGGAATCAGGATGTCGCAGTCCACATCCCAGAAGCTTTCGTTGTCGATGCGCTCGGCGCCCTTGAAGTTGCCGATGCCGCCGTCGCGCTTGAGCACGTCCATCGTGGCGGCCATGTCGAAGCCCTTCGGATTCACCAGCGTGCCGGTGTGGTCCTGCACCGCCACCAGGGTGGCGCCGGCCTGCACGAACAGCTCGGCCGCCGCGCTGCCCACGTTGCCCATGCCTTGCACCGCGATGCGTGCGCCGTCGAGCTTCAGGCCGATGCGGCGCGCCGCTTCACGGCCGGTCACGAAGACGCCGCGGCCGGTGGCTTTCACGCGGCCCAGCGAGCCGCCCAGGTGCAGCGGTTTGCCGGTGACCACGCCGGTGGCGGTGGTGCCGGTGTTCATCGAATAGGTGTCCATCATCCACGCCATGATCTGGCCGTTGGTGTTCACGTCGGGCGCCGGGATGTCGCGCTGCGGGCCGATGATGATGCCGATCTCGCTGGTGTAGCGGCGCGTCATGCGCTCCAGTTCCTTCAGCGACAACTTCTTCGGGTCGACGCGGATGCCGCCCTTGGCGCCGCCGTACGGCAGGTTCACCGCCGCGCACTTCACGGTCATCCACGCGCTCAGCGCCATCACCTCTTCCAGCGTCACGTCGGGGTGGTAGCGAACACCGCCCTTGCCCGGGCCGCGCGACAGGTTGTGCTGCACGCGAAAGCCCTCGAAGTGCGCCACGCTGCCGTCGTCCATCTCTATCGGCACGTCGACGATCAGTGCCCGCTTGGGCCGCTTCAGCGTCTCGGACCAATGGGCCAGGTGGCCCAGGTAGGGCAACACGCGGTCGACTTGCGCCAGGTAGGTGTGCCAGGGGCTGGTGGCCGTGGGGGTGACGTAGGACAAAAAGCTCATGCGGGTCTCCGGTGTGTGTGCATGCGTCAACGTCGTTCGCGCTCGTGGCGCGTTGCGTTCGCATGGGGCGAGACTGTAGGCCCGCCTGCCCCGATTTTTTCACCGTTCGCCATGCCGGGTTTGCATGATTCGGGCCGGCCAGCACATGACCCGGCCGCTGTTGCAGCCATCGGCTCAGCGCCCGAACTCGTCGCCGAGTTCGCGGGCGCGAACTTGTGCCGCCTTCACCGCGCGAACGATGCTGGCTTTCACATGGTCAGCCTCCAGCGCCGACAGGGCGGCGAAGGTGGTGCCGCCTTTCGACGTGACGCGCTCGCGCAGCAGTGCGGGCGGGTCGGCCGACGCCTGCGCCAGCGCGGTCGAGCCAGCGAACGTGGCCAGCGCCAGGCTGCGACCCTGCTCGGCGCTCAGGCCCATCTCCTGCGCGGCCTGCATCAGCGCTTCGATGAAATAGAACACGTAGGCCGGGCCCGAGCCCGACAGCGCGGTGACGGCGTCGAGCTGGTCTTCGTGCGCCACCCACAGCGTCTGCCCGGTCGGCGCCAGCACCGCCTCGACCGCGATGCGGTCGGCGGCAGTGACGGCTTCGCGCGCAAACAGGCCGGCCACCCCTTGGCCGATCAGCGCCGGCGTGTTGGGCATCGCGCGCACCACGCGCTGGCTGCCGGTGGCGTGCGCGATGGCGCTGCTGCGAATGCCGGCCATCACGCTGAGCTGAAGCGCCTGGGCCACATGCGCCGCGCACGGCAGCGCGGCGGCGCTGAACAACTGCGGCTTGACCGCCCACACCACCAGCGCCGCCTGTTCCAGCGAGGCGTCGGCCGCCGCCAGCGCCTGCACCTGAAGCTCGGCGCGCAGCTTGTCGCGCTGGGCCTCGAACGGTTCGACGACGATCAACGAGCCCACCAACCGGCCGGCCTTCAACAGCCCGCCGATGATGGCGCTGGCCATGTTGCCGCCGCCGATGAATGCGATTTTGTCCATGGCCGCGAGTGTATTCAGGCCGGATGGGCGAGCGCTGGGCCGCCCCAAGCCGCCTGCGATACCCTCGCGCCCCATGAAGTTGTGTTCGCATGCGGCCAGTCAAGGCCAGACCAGCCACCCGCGCCAACGCCACGTACAGATTTGGCGTCCCGAGTGCCTGATGGACAGCGAGGTGATCTGCGGCGACTTCACCGAGTACCGATTCGCACCGCATGAACACGACACCTGGACCATCGGCTGGGTGACAGGCGGAACGAACGAATTCAAGCGAGAAAAAAAACAGTTCAGTGCCCCTGCCGGGACGTTATGCGTCGTCAACCCTTCAGAGATGCACACCGGCGGCGGCCAGCGCATGTCTTACTGGTGCCTGATGCCGAGCGCCGCGTTGCTTCGCATGGCTTTCCCTGAGACCGACTTCAGCGCCTTGTTCACAACCCGTGCCGTGGTGCAGGACATGGCGGCATTGCGTGCCGCGCGCTGCATGTTCGAGGCATTGCTGCGAAGCGGCGATGCGCTGGGGTGCCAGGAAGCCGCTGTTGCCGCCCTGAATGCGGTTCTGGGCGGTGGCGACAGGCGCTCAGGGCTGGCGCACTCCGGTGACAACGGTGCCTGCGTTGCGCGAGCGCGCGACTATTTCATGGAACACCTGGACCGCCAGGTTTCGCTGTCCGAAGTAAGCCTGTCCATCGGCGTCAGCGCCTTTCACATTTGCCGCCAGTTTGCAGCCCAGCTGGGTATGTCGCCGGGAGCCTTTGTGCGCTCGCGACGCGTTGCTCGGGCGCAGGAGTTGATCCGGCTCGGGCGCGACCTCAGCGGCGTTGCCGCTGCCTGCGGGTTCGCGGATCAGGCCCACATGACACGCCTGTTCCGCAGCATCATCGGCTGCACACCTGCACAGTGGCGCGGCACCGACTGATCGCGCAAGGGCGTTCAAGACGGCGGCAACGGCGCAAGACACCATGCAGCATGACCCGCACCCTCTTACTCTCGTATTTGTCCATGGCTGCGGCCATGGCGACTGTCGGCAGCACGATCGTGGCGAGCAAACTGATGTCGCAGATGCCGGTGTTCGTGGCGATGGTGATGCGCTTCGGAGTGGCCTCGGTGTTGCTCGTGATCTTGCTGCTGCTGCTGCGCAAGCCGGTACCCCGGCTGGCCCGTGCGAGTTGGAAACTGCTGTTGCTGCAGGCAGCGATAGGCAGCGTCGCATACTCGGTGCTGCTGATGGCCGGTCTGACGTTGACACAGGCCGCCGATGCCAGTGTTATCGCCGGTGCCTTGCCAGCGATGACGACGCTACTTGCCGTGCTGGCGTTGCGTGAACGTCCCAACGCGGCGAGTTGGGCCGCCGTCGGTTGCGCGACGGCAGGGCTGATCATCCTTCAGTTGGCCGCGACGCCAGGGCCCGGCGCAGAGTCGCGCTGGCTGGGCAATGGATTGGTGCTGCTGGCGGTGGGCTGTGAGGCTGTTTTCCTGCTCCTCAACAAGCGTTTGGCTGAGCCATTGGACCCGCTGTGGACGGCCACGCTGATGTCGATCTTCTCGCTGTCCTTGTGCCTTCCCCTGGCCGCAGTGCAGTGGCTGGTCGGAGTGACGCCGGTCCTATCACCACAAGGCGTGGCCGCAGCGGTGTACTACGCGCTGGTGCCCACCACACTGGGATTCTGGTGGTGGTACCTTGGCTCGTCACGCGTATCGGGCACCGAGGCCGGCATCTTCACGGCGCTGTTTCCCGTGTCAGGCCTGTTGCTTTCTGTGGCTTTTCTCGGCGAACGGGTCGAAACGCGGCACTGGGTGGGAATCTCGCTGACCGTGCTGGCCATTGTCGTCAGCGCATCACTGGGCCGCGCGCCGCCCGCGTCGCGCTGAACGGCGCAGTGTGTTGTTCGCCCCGGACGCTGCGTCTCGAATTCGACCTTGATCCAGACCACTCGCGCCGCATCGCAGACGTGGTCACGCGCCTCGCAGACGTCTGTGGCGCTGATGTTCACGACAGCCGGCCCAGATTTAATGCCGCTCAATGGAGCGAGGCACGGGCCAGCCGCACGACGCAAGACACGCTCGGTCTGAGCATTCCCTACCCTGCAAGCCCACCCACATGAACAGTTCCAGCCCTCTCGTGATGATCCACGGCCCTCTTGGTTCGATCGATTACTTCGCGCCTGCAGACCGCCTCGATCGGATCACCGTCCACACGCCCGATCTGCAGGGGTACGGCACGAACCGCCAACCCGCCCTGCGGACTGTTACGTTGGACGGACAGGCACGCCACGTTGCCGACCATTTGCGCAAGCACGTAGTCGGCCCTGCCTGGTTGCTGGGCCACAGCGTGGGAGGCGCGGTTGCCATGCTGGTCGCATCGCAAGCGCCCGATCTTGTGCGGGGGCTGATCAGCGTCGAGGGCAACTTCACACTCAACGACGCCTTTTGGTGCAGCAAGGTGGCCCCAATGAGTCGGGCCGATTGGCAAACCGAGTACCAGCGCCTGTGCCGTGATGAAACCGCTTGGCTGCTTGCCAGCGGCATCGCTCCCACGCCCGAAAGAACGCAGTGGGCGAGGCGCATTCTCGACAACCAGCCGGCTGCCACCGTGCGGGCCATGGCCCGGGCCGTTGTCGCGGCAACCGGCCGACCCGACTACCTGGCGCGCGTCAAGGACGTTGTCGAAGCAGGCACGCCGATCTGCCTGTTGGCGGGTGAGACCTCGCGAGCCGGTTGGGATGTTCCGGCGTGGGTCACGGCGGCCGCGCAGCGTGACATCGTGCTGGACGGCGTCGGCCACATGATGATGCTCGAGTCGCCGCAGGCGTTCTGCCGTGCCGTGCGAGACATCGTTCAGGACTGAGCGATAAGGCGAAGTACCCACGAAGCCGTCCAAGCGCAGTCGGCTCGCGAGAACCATGCGCACCCGTCGAGCAACTCTGACGTGCTGGCCTGCGCGGCTACTTCAAAGTGAGGCGCAGGCGTCACTTCAATCCTGCCAACAACTCCGCGTTGCCACCCGCCGCCGCCGTGTTGACGGTCACTGTCTGCTCGCCGCAAAAGCGGTACAGGTAATGCGGCCCACCCGCCTTCGGGCCAGTGCCGCTGAGCCCTTCGCCGCCGAACGGCTGCACGCCGACGACGGCGCCGATCATGTTGCGGTTGATGTAGACGTTGCCGGCGCGCGCCGCATGCGCCAGACGCAACGCACGGCTGTCGATGCGCGTCTGGATGCCCAGCGTGAGGCCGTAGCCGAGCGCGTTGATCTGCGCAACGACGGCGTCGACATCGCCGGCCCAGCGCACCACGTGCAGCACCGGGCCGAAGATCTCCTGCTTCACGTCCGAGATGCTGGCGACCTCGAACGCGATCGGCGCGATGAAGTGCCTGCCTTTCGTTGCACCATCGACCCCGGCGCTCTCGCCGATGCACCGCGCCTCGCTGCGCAGCCTTGCGATATGCGCCGAAATGCCGTCGAACGCCTCGGCGTCGATCAGCGGCCCCACGTCGGTCGCCAGCAGCGCCGGGTCGCCGACGTTCAGCTCTTGCAACGCGCCGCGAATCATCGCGATCACGCCGTCGGCAATGCCTTCGTGAACGCACAGCAGGCGCAGCGCCGAACAGCGCTGGCCGGCCGAGCGGAAGGCGCTTTGCACCACGGCGTCGACCACCTGCTCGGGCAGCGCGGTGCTGTCGACCACCATCGCGTTGATGCCGCCGGTCTCGGCGATCAACGGCACGATGGGACCGTCCTTGTTCGCCAGCGCGCGGTTGATGATGCGGGCGACTGCCGTGGAGCCGGTGAAGCAGACGCCGGCGGTTCGCGGGTCGGCCACCAGCGCCGCGCCGACGCTTTCGCCGGGGCCGTGCAGCAAGGCCAGCGCGTCGGCCGGCACGCCGGCCTGATGCAGCAGCACCACCATGCGCTGCGCGACGGCAGGCGTCTGCTCGGCGGGTTTCGCGGCAACGCTGTTGCCGGCCACCAGTGCGGCCGCCACCTGGCCGGCGAAGATCGCCAGCGGGAAATTCCACGGGCTGATGCAGACGAACACACCGCGCCCGTGCAGGCGCAGTTCGTTGCTCTCGCCGGTGGGGCCGGGCAGCTGTTGCGGGGCCAGCCGCGCTTCGGCCTGGTCGGCGTAGTAGCGGCAAAAGTCCACCGCCTCGCGCACCTCCGACACGCAGTCGCCCAGCGTCTTGTGCGCCTCGTTCACCAGCAGACCGCAGAACTCGGGCAGGCGCGCTTCCAGCGCGTCGGCGGCGCGGCGCAGCACGGCGGCGCGCTGCGCCAGCGGGGTGTCGTTCCAGCCGCCGAAGCCGCCGTGGAGGCGCGCCATGGCTGCGGCCACATCGGCGGCGCTGGCCTCCGGCACGGCATCGACGCGCACTGCGGCGATGGCTTGCTGCAGCGGCGCGCGCTCGGCGATGCAGGCCAGGTCGACGCCTTTCGAATTGGCGCGGCCACTGCCACCGCTTTCACCGGTTTCACCGTTGCTGGCGTTCCAGCCGTACAGCGACACCGGCATCGCGAACGCGGGCTCGGCGCGGGGCAGCAACGGCGAGGCCAAGAGCACGTCGACATCGACCGCGTGGTCGGTGAGTTGGTGCACGAAGGACGAATTGGCACCGTTTTCCAGCAGCCGCCGCACCAGGTAGGCCAGCAGGTCGCGGTGCTCGCCGACCGGCGCGTACACGCGCACCGGGATGGACGCGTCGCGCATCACCTCGCGGTAGATCCCTTCACCCATGCCGTGCAGGCGCTGCATCTCGAAGCTCGCGGCCGTGCCCTCGGCCATGTGAACGATGGCGGCGATGGTGCCGGCGTTGTGGGTGGCGAACTGCGGGTAGATCACGTCGGCGTGGCCGATCAGCGCCTGCGCGCACGCCAGGTAGGCGATGTCGGTGTGGTGCTTGTGGGTGAACACCGGATAGCCGCTCAGCCCCAGCTCTTGCGCACGCTTGATCTCGCCGTCCCAGTACGCGCCCTTGACCAGCCGCACCATGAAACGCAGGCCGTGCGACCTGGCGATGCGAGCCACTTCGTCGACCACTTCCAGCGCGCGTGTTTGGTACGCCTGCACCGCCAGGCCGAAGCCGCGCCAGTGCGGAAATTCTTGCGCAATGCGCGTGGCCAGCGCGTCCAGCACGTCGAGCGACAGTTCGAGCCGGTCGCTTTCTTCGGCGTCGATGGTCAGGTTGATGTCGGCCCGCGCGGCCGGCTCGACGAGCAGCCACACACGCGGCAGCAGCTCGGCAAAAACACGCTCGCGTTGCGCGTCTTCGTAGCGCGAGAACAGCGCACTCAGCTTGATCGAAATGCCATCGGCCGCCTCGGGTCCGGCGCCCACGGTGGGGCCGGCCGCGATGGCGTGGATCGCATTCAGGTACGAGGCGAGATAGCGCTGTGCATCGGCCTCGGTGCGCGCACCTTCGCCCAGCATGTCGTAGCTGAAGCGCAGGCCCGACTGCTGTTTGCGTGCGGCCGACGCCTCACCCATCGCCTCGGCGATCGAGCGGCCCAGCACGAATTGCCGGCCCAGCAACTGGATCGCGCGCACGGTGGCGCCGACCACCGTTTGTGCGCCCAGCCGCTTGAACAAACCGGCGTCGGCTTCGCCCTGCGGCAGAAACTTCTTCGACAGGCCGATGGCGCTGGCCGACAACGTGGCGAGCATCTGGTGCGGGCCGCCGGAGCTGGCGTCGAACTGCGCGTTGCCCAATTGATCGGCCGTCAGCGCGATGGCGGTCTCGGTGTCGGGCACGCGCAGCAAGGCCTCGGCCAGCCGCATCAACGCCAGGCCTTCGGCGCTGGAAATCGGGTACTCGCGCAGCAGCGATTCCATGGCCCAGAACGGCGGCGGGTTGTCGCGCACCGCCTGCACCCACGGGCGCGCGGCGCGCATCGCCTGCGGCCAGTCCAGGCGGCCATCCAGCCGCGACAGCAAGGCCGGCAAGGTCTGCGCTTCATCGCGGTACGGAGACGGCAGCCGGGCCGACGCGGGCGAAAGAAGGATCGACATGACAGGCCACCTTGTTAGGACAATTTGCTAGGTTAGCGCCGAGTAGCTAGCATTACTCACCGAAAATCATCGCTTCCTTCGGAGCAAATTCAACATGCCGACGCCCGACGCGACGCCACTGGTCGACAAGATCGACGCCAAGATTCTCCGCGTGCTGCAGCGCGACGGCCGCATCTCGAACCTGAAACTGGCCGAGGAGGTGCACCTGTCGCCGACCGCCGTGCTGGAGCGCGTGAAGCGGCTGACGCGCGACCGCTTCATCCTCGGCTACGAAGCGCGCCTGAACCCCGACAAGCTCGGGGCCGGCATGATGGTGTTCGTCGAAATCCTGCTCGACCGCACGGTGCACGATGTGATGGATGCCTTCAAGGCGGCGGTGCAGGTGCGCAGCGAAATCCTCGAATGCCATCTGGTGGCCGGCGGCTTCGACTACCTGCTGAAGACCCGCGTGGCGAACATGGCGGCCTACCGCGAGTTCATCGGCAGCGTGATCTGGACCCTGCCCGGCGTGCGCGAGACGCGCACCTACGCGGTGATGGAAGAGGTGAAGAACACGACCGCGCTGGCGATCTGACAGCGGCGGTTCAAGCGCGCGCCCCGAAGATCGCCGTGCCCACGCGCACGACGGTGGCGCCCTCGGCGATGGCCGCTTCCAGGTCGGCCGTCATGCCCATCGACAGCGTGTCGATGTCAAGGCCGTCGTGCTGCAAGGCCAGCAGCAAGGCCCGCAACGCGGCATGCGGCACGCGCTGCTGGTCGAGCGTGGCGGCGGGTTCGGGTATCGCCATCAGGCCGCGCAGGCGCAGCCTCGGCAAGGCCGCGACCGCATGCGCCACCACCGACACCTCGGCTGGCAGCAGGCCGCTCTTGCTGGCTTCGCCGCTGATGTTGACCTGCAGGCACACCTGCAGCGCCGGCAGGTGCGCGGGACGCTGCTCGCTCAAGCGCTGCGCGATCTTCAGCCGGTCCACCGAGTGCACCCAGTCGAACTGCTCGGCGACGATGCGGGTCTTGTTGCCTTGCAACGGACCGATCAGGTGCCACTCGATCTGTCCGCGCAGGTCGGCCAGCGCGGCGATCTTGGCGATGCCTTCCTGCACGTAGTTCTCGCCGAAGCAGCGCTCACCGGCGGCGAAGGCTTCGCGCACGCAGGCGGCCGGCTGCGTCTTGCTGACCGCCAGCAGCGTGACGCTTTGCACGGGGCGCTGCGCGGCGAGGCAGGCGGCTGCGATGCGGGCATGCACTTGCTGGAGACGGGTCGGGATCGTTGCCATAATGGGCTGGAAGTATCGGTCAAGCCCATTCGCGGCCCGCCGAAAACGCTGCAGGCGTCAACCCCAAAAAGAGCCCCATGGACATCACCCAACTGTTGGCGTTTTCGGTCAAGAACAAGGCTTCGGACCTGCACCTCTCGGCCGGCTTGCCGCCGATGATCCGGGTTCACGGCGACGTGCGTCGCATCAACGTCGACCCGCTCGAGCACAAGCAGGTGCACGAAATGGTCTACGACATCATGAACGACTCGCAGCGCAAGAATTACGAGGAAACGCTGGAGTGCGACTTCTCGTTCGAGATTCAGGGCCTGGCGCGGTTTCGGGTCAACGCCTTCAACCAGAACCGCGGCGCGGGCGCGGTGTTCCGCACCATCCCGTCGAAAATTCTGACGCTGGAGCAGCTCAACACGCCGAAGGTGTTCGCCGAACTGGCGCTGAAGCCGCGCGGCATGGTGCTGTGCACCGGGCCAACCGGATCGGGCAAGTCGACCACGCTCGCCGCGATGGTGAACCACCTGAACGAAAACGAATACGGCCACGTGCTGACGGTGGAAGACCCGATCGAGTTCGTGCATGAATCGAAGAAGTGCCTGATCAACCAACGCGAGGTCGGCCCGCACACGCTGAGTTTTTCGAACGCGCTGCGCTCGGCGCTGCGCGAAGACCCGGACGCGATCCTGGTCGGCGAAATGCGCGACCTGGAAACCATTCGCCTGGCCCTCACCGCCGCAGAAACCGGCCACCTGGTGTTCGGCACGCTGCACACGTCCAGCGCCGCAAAAACGGTCGACCGCATCGTCGACGTGTTCCCGGCAGCCGAGAAAGAGATGGTGCGTGCGATGCTGTCGGAGTCGCTGATCGGCGTGATTTCGCAGACGCTGTGCAAGACCAAGGACGGCTCGGGCCGCGTGGCGGCGCACGAGATCATGCTGGGCACGGCGGCGATTCGAAACCTGATCCGCGAGAACAAGGTGGCGCAGATGTATTCGTCGATCCAGACCGGCAACAGCATGGGCATGCAGACGCTGGACCAGAACCTGGCCGACCTGGTTCGCCGCAACATCGTGTCGCCCGCCGAGGCGCGCGGCAAGGCCAAGTTCCCCGAGAATTTCCCCGGCTAGTTGTCGGTGCATCGTCAGTCAACAGGGCTCCCTCATGGAACGCGACCAAGCATCGAAATTCATCAACGACCTGCTGCGACTGATGGTGTCGCGCAACGGGTCCGACCTGTTCCTCACGGCGGACTTTCCGCCGGCGATCAA
>JANNBZ010000106.1:0-10893 GCA_031386065.1 Burkholderiales bacterium | reverse complement strand
CGCGCCGCCACCGCCCGCAACGGCAAGCGGCAAGCCCTGGATGCATGGAACAAGGCCGTGATCGACGACGACCCCGACCTCGACGACGACATCTGGTGGGACCCGGCGCGCGGCGGCACCGGCGCTGGCTACAACATCAACGCCATCCTGCCGATCCAGCCGGCCCCGCTGGTGGGCATGCAGGGCTGGTACGACACGGTGTGCACGGTGCGCAAGGTGTGAGGTGCCCAGCGCGCGAGGCGCAGGCTCGGTGCCTGCGGCCTCACGCTGGCTCTAGCCCGATCACCAGACGCTGCCCCAGCAAACCGATCGCCTGAGCGATGCGCGGCAGCTTGGAGCCGTAGTGCGGGTCGAGCAGACGGCGGACTTCTTTTTCATCGACGCCGAGTTGCCTGGCGAGTTCCACCTTGCTGATGCCCGCCTCGCCCATGGCAACGTACAACGCGGCCTTGGCGACCGTCTCGGCCGGTGGCGAAACCCATTGTTCGTTGCGTCTGGCTTTGCTGGGAAGGGGAAACTGGATGCCCCCGACGATGTAGGCCGCGAAGACTTCGTCCATCGCGTCGGCCGCCTCAGCCAGCGCGCGCAACTTGTCGTCGCCCTGGGTGACCAGCTGCGGCAGGTCGCGGCAAGTCACCACAAAGCCACCTTCGTCGGCCAGACTGAGCAGGACCGGATACTGAAATCGATTCATTGCATGAGCCTCACAAGTCGATTGCCTTGATGCCAAGTTGAGTGCACATCGCATGGAATGTGCCTGTCTTCAATTCGTCCTTCGGGTTGCGAATGATCGTGAATGCTGCGCCGAAGTAGAGCGTCTGATGGCTGCCCTTGCCGCGCGATGCATCTAGCCTCACCGCCACCTGTCGAGCTTTGGCAAGCGCTTTCAACTTGCGGATGAACTCGTGCCCTGTCACTGCCTGATTGTCGGACTAAAACGTCCGCACTCAGAAATTCCGTTCAAGGCCCACTCTCGTCACTTCAACGCCTTGAACCGCACCCGCTTCGGTCGTGCGCCTTCTTCGCCCAGGCGCTTCTTCTTGTCGGCTTCGTACTCCTGGTAGTTGCCGTCGAAGAAGACCCATTTCGAGTCGCCTTCGCAGGCCAGGATGTGGGTCGCAATGCGGTCGAGAAACCAGCGGTCGTGGCTGATCACCATGATGCTGCCGGCGAATTCCAGCAGCGCGTCTTCGAGCGCGCGCAGCGTTTCCACGTCGAGGTCGTTCGAGGGCTCGTCGAGCATCAGCACGTTGCCACCGGCAATCAGCGTCTTGGCCAGGTGCAACCGGCCGCGCTCGCCGCCCGACAGGTTACCGACCAGTTTTTGCTGGTCGTTGCCCTTGAAGTTGAAGCGGCCCAGGTAGGCGCGCGAGGGCATCACGAACTTGCCGACGATCAGGTTGTCCAGCCCGCCCGAGACGTCTTGCCAAACCGTCTTGTCGCCTTCCAGCGATTCACGGCTTTGTTCGACGAAGGCCATCTTCACCGTCGGGCCGATCTTCACCACACCGCTGTCGGCTTTCTCGGTGCCGGCCAGCATGCGGAACAGCGTCGACTTGCCCGCGCCGTTCGGGCCGATGATGCCGACGATGGCACCCGCCGGCACCTTGAAGCTCAGGTCGTCGATCAGCACGCGGTCGCCGAAGCTCTTGGTGACGTTCTCGAACTCGATCACCTCGTGGCCCAGCCGGTCGGCCACCGGGATGAAGATCTCGTTCGTCTCGTTGCGCTTCTGGTAGTCGACGTCGCTCAATTCCTCGAAGCGCGCCAGCCGCGCCTTGCTCTTGGCCTGGCGGCCCTTCGGGTTCTGGCGCACCCACTCCAGCTCTTTCTTCATCGCCTTGGTGCGCGCGTCTTCGGTCCTCTGTTCCAGTTCCAGCCGGCCTTCTTTCTGCTCCAGCCAGGTGCTGTAGTTGCCCTTCCACGGAATGCCCGATCCGCGGTCGAGCTCCAGAATCCATTCGGCCGCGTTGTCGAGGAAATAGCGGTCGTGGGTGATGGCCACCACGGTGCCCGGAAAGCGGGCCAGGAACTGCTCCAGCCAGTCGACACTTTCGGCGTCCAGGTGGTTGGTCGGCTCGTCGAGCAGCAGCATGTCGGGCTTGCTCAGCAGCAGTCGGCACAAGGCGACGCGGCGCTTCTCGCCACCCGACAACTTGCCGACCACCGCGTCCCACGGCGCCAGCCGCAGCGCATCGGCGGCCAGTTCGAGCTGCAGGTCGGTGTTCTCGGAACCGGCTGCAGAAATGATGGCTTCGAGGTTGGCCTGCTCGGCGGCCAATGCATCGAAGTCGGCGTCTTCGTCGCCGTATTCGGCATACACCTCGTCGAGCCGCTTCTTGGCCGCCAGCGCGCCGCCAATGCCTTCTTCCACCGCCTCGCGCACTGTCTGGTCGGGGTTCATCACCGGCTCTTGCGGCAGGTAGCCGATCTTCAGGCCGGGCATCGGCGTGGCTTCGCCCTCGATGTCGGTGTCCACGCCGGCCATGATCTTCAGCAAGGTGCTCTTGCCGGAACCGTTCAGGCCCAGCATGCCGATCTTGGCGCCGGGGAAAAACGAGAGCGAGATGTTCTTGAGGATCTGGCGCTTGGGCGGCACGATCTTGCCCACGCGGTTCATCGTAAAAACGTACTGAGCCATGGTGTGTCCTGAACGGGGGTCGGGCCGGCGGCAACGCTGCAGCGGCAACCGGGCATTGTCGCAGCACGGGCCGGCGCGTCGCGCGGTCCGGCCTTGGCGCAGGCCAGCGAAGCGGGAGCCTGGGACGCCGTGTGTACGGGTCAGGCTACCCCGGTCCAGGTCCGTTGGTTGCACGAATTGGGGTTATTACCAGTCTTGCGACGCAAAGAAATACGGGGATTTGCACTCCGCATACCAACGCGCGCATGGCGAGTGACTATCTTCACCCTACCGACCGTTTCGCCTGTCGGGCTCATCACAACGCACAGGAGACATCCATGAAGCTCATTCCACGCACGGCCATTGCGCTGGCCCTGGCCGCGCTGGCCGGCGCCGCGTCGGCCACCGACATCGTCATTGCCACCGTCAACAACGGCCACATGATCGAGATGCAGAAGCTGACCCCGTTCTTCGAGAAGGCCAACCCGACGATCAAGGTCAAGTGGGTGACGCTGGAAGAAGGCGTTCTGCGACAGCGCGTGACGACCGACATCGCCACCAAGGGCGGCCAGTTCGACGTGATGACCATCGGCATGTACGAAACACCGATCTGGGGCAAGAAGGGCTGGCTGAACGAGATCAAGCCCGACGCCGCCTACGACGTCGACGACCTGCTGCCCGCGATGCGCAACGGCCTGTCGGTGGACGGCAAGCTGTACGCCGCGCCGTTCTACGGCGAGAGCTCGATGCTGATGTACCGCAAGGACCTGACCGACAAGGCCGGCGTCACCTTCGCCGAACGGCCGACCTGGGAACAGGTGCGCGACGCGGCCTCGAAAATCCACGACCCGAAGGCCGGTGTGTACGGCATCTGCCTGCGCGGCAAGCCGGGCTGGGGCGACAACATGGCCTTCCTGACCACCATGGTCAACAGCTTCGGCGGCCAGTGGTTCGACATGGCGTGGAAGCCGCAGCTGGAAAGCAAGCCCTGGCACGACGCGGTCACTTTCTACGTCGACCTGCTGAAAAAATACGGCCCGCCCGGCTCGTCGGCGAACAGCTTCAACGAGATCCTGGCGCTCTACAACGAAGGTAAGTGCGGCATGTGGATCGACGCGACCATCGCGGCCTCGTTCATCACCGACCCGAAGCAGAGCAAGGTGGCCGACAAGGTGGCCTTCGCACAAGGCCCATACAGCGCCACGCAAAAGGGCGCCAACTGGCTGTGGGCCTGGGCGCTGGCGGTGCCGGCCGGCACCAAGAACGCCGACGCGGCGCAGAAGTTCATCAACTGGGCCACGTCGAAGGACTACATCAAGCTGGTCGCGCAGGAAAAGGGCTGGGCCGCCGTTCCCACCGGCACCCGCAAGTCGACCTACGCGACGCCGGAGTTCCTGAAGGCAGCGCGCTTCGCCGAGGCCGAGAAGAAGGCCATCGACAGCGCCAACCCGAACGACAGCACTCTGCCCAAGAGCCCGTACGTGGGCGTGCAGTTCGCGGCCATTCCCGAGTTCCAGGCGATCGGCATTGCGGTGGGCCAGCAGATGAGCGCGGCACTCGCCGGCAAGTCGACGGTGGACGCGGCATTGAAGGCGGGCCAGCTCGCGGCGGAGCGTGAAATGAAGAAGGGCGGCTACTACAAATAGACGCAGCGGTTAGACACTTTCCTGGTTGAACCAGGAAAGTGTTGGCCCCCTCCTCCTTGACGGAGGAGGGTTGGGGAGGAGGTGAAAACGTGCCGGCGCACGGTCTGGGCGGTCCTGCCGACTCGACCGGACCGAGTCCACCCTTTCACCTCCATCCCAGCCTTCCCCCGTCGAGGGGGAAGGAGCCGCACCAGCCACTATCCCATACACCATGAACCGTCTGCTGCCTCGCGCACTGCTGGCCCCGGCCGTGGTCACGCTCTTCCTGTGGATGATCGTGCCGCTGGTGATGACGCTGTACTTCTCGGTCGTGCGCTACAACCTGATGCAGCCCGGCGTGAAGGAATTCATCGGGCTGGCGAACTTCGAGTACTTCGTCACCGACCCCGACTTCGGCCCGTCGGTGCTCAACACCTTGCTGCTGCTGGGTTCGGTGATCGCCATCACCGTGGTCTTCGGCGTGGCGCTGGCGCTGTTGGTGAACGAGCCCTTCCCCGGTCGCGGCATCGTGCGGGTGCTGTTGATTTCACCGTTCTTCGTGATGCCGACGGCCAATGCGCTGTTGTGGAAGCACATGATGATGAACCCCATCTACGGTGTGCTGGCGCAGGTGTGGATCTTCTTTGGCAGCACGCCGGTCGACTGGCTCACCGACCACCCGCTGTTCTCGGTGATCGTGATGGTGGCGTGGCAATGGCTGCCCTTCGCCTGCCTGATTTTCATCACCTCGCTGCAGTCGCTCGACCGCGACCAGATGGAAGCCGCCGGCATGGACGGCGCCAACCCGTTCCAGAAGTTCTGGTTCCTGGTGCTGCCGCACCTGGCGCGGCCGATCGCCGTGGTGATCATGATCGAGATGATCTTCTTGATGAGCATCTTTGCCGAGATCTTCACCACCACCGGCGGCGGCCCGGGCAATGCCAGCACCAATGTCGCGTTCCTGATCTTCAAGCAGGCGCTGATGAATTTCGATGTCGGCGTGGCTTCGGCCGGCGCGCTGTTCGCGGTGCTGCTGGCCAACATCGCCGCCGTGTTCCTGATCCGCATGATCGGCAAGAACCTGGACCGATGAGGCATTCGACATGAAGCATCTTGCCCTCGTCGTCCGCACTGTTGCAGCGTGGCTCATCACGCTGCTGCTGGTGTTCCCGCTGATCTGGCTGTTCATCACCGCGTTCAAGACCGAACTGCAAGCCATCGCCGTGCCGCCGCAGCTGTTCTTCACGCCGACGCTGGAAAACTTCACCGAGGTGAACGTGCGCAGCGACTACTTGCAGTACGCGAAGAACTCGGTCATCACCAGTGTCGTGTCGACCCTGCTCGGGCTGGCCATTGCGGCACCGGCGGCGTATTCGATGGCGTTCTTTCGCACCCACCGCACGCGCGACATTCTGATGTGGATGCTGTCGACCAAGATGATGCCGGCCGTCGGCGCGCTGGTGCCGGTGTACGTGATCGCGCAGACCGCCGGCATGCTGGACACGCTGACCGGGCTGATCTTTTTGTTCACGCTGTCCAACCTGCCGATCATGGTGTGGATGCTGTATTCGGGCTTCAAGGACATTCCGTCCGACATTCTTGAAGCGGCGCGCATGGACGGCGCCAGTGTGTGGAGCGAGTTCGTGCACGTGATCCGCCCGCTGGCGATGGGCACGCTGGCGTCCACCGGCCTGCTGTGCCTGGTGCTGAGCTGGAACGAGGCCTTCTGGTCGCTCAACCTCAGCTCGGCCAAGGCCGGCACGCTGGCCACGCTGATCGCTTCGTACTCCAGCCCCGAGGGCCTGTTCTGGGCCAAGTTGTCGGCCGCCTCGCTGATGGCGATTGCGCCCATCGTGGTGTTCGGCTGGTTCAGCCAGAAGCAGCTGGTGCAGGGCCTGACCTTCGGCGCGGTGAAGTAGACACAAGGAATCGACATGGCCTTCCTGCAACTCCAGGGCATCACCAAGAACTTCGGTCCGGTGCGAGCCATCAAGGGCATCGACCTGCGCATCGAGAAAGGCGAGTTCGTCGTCTTCGTCGGACCGTCGGGCTGCGGCAAGTCGACGCTGCTGCGGCTGATTGCGGGGCTGGAGCCCATCGACGCAGGCACGCTGACGCTGGATGGGCGCGACATCACGCGCATGCCGTCGTCGCGCCGTGACCTGGCGATGGTGTTCCAGTCGTACGCGCTGTACCCGCACATGTCGGTGGCCGACAACATGTCGTTCGCGTTGCGATTGGCGAACGTCGACAAGGCAGTGATCAAGGAAAAAGTGCAGCGCGCCGCCGAAATCTTGAACCTGGTCGACTACCTGGCGCGCACGCCGCGCGAGCTGTCCGGCGGCCAGCGCCAGCGGGTCGCCATCGGCCGCGCGATCGTGCGCGCACCCAAGGTGTTTTTGTTCGACGAGCCGCTGTCGAACCTGGACGCGGCGCTGCGCGGGCAGACGCGGCTGGAGATCGTCAAGCTGCACCGCGAACTGGGGGCGACCACCATCTACGTCACGCACGACCAGGTCGAAGCGATGACCATGGCCGACCGCGTGGTCGTGCTGCGCGACGGCGCGATCGAGCAAGAAGGCGCGCCGCTGACGCTGTACGACCGCCCGGCGAACCGCTTCGTGGCGCAGTTCATCGGCACACCGCAAATGAACGTGATCGACACCGCCGACCTGCCGGCGCTGGGCAACATCGTCGGTGCCGACATAGACACGGGCGCGGGTGCCACGTCCACCAAAGCAGTCGACGGTTTCATCGGCGTTCGACCCGAGCACGTGCTGCTGCGCCCGGCGGGCAGCGGCCGGCTCGCGGCCCGCGTGGAAGTGGTGGAGTCGCTCGGCGCCGACACGCTGATCTACGCCAACACCGCCGCCGCAGTGCCATCGACCGGCCGTGCGTCCGGACCCGCAGCGGGCGTGATGATCGTCGCCAAGCAGAACAGCCGCACACCGCTTCGCGTCGGCGATCTGGTGGGCCTGGACATCGCGCCGTCGTCGTTTCATCTGTTCGACCGGCAAGGCCATGTCGTGGCCCCCGCCCACTGAGACCGTCATGCAACTTTCTTCTGCGGCCGCGTCTGAGGCCAAGGTCATTCTTCACCTCGGGCTGGGCTCGTTCCACCGCGCGCACCAGGCGGTCTACCTGCACCGGCTGATCGAAAGCGGCGACGCCGGCTGGTCCATCGCCGGCGGCAACATCCGCCCCGACATGGCCGACACCATGGCTGCGCTGATTCGCCAGCACGGCGAGTACACGCTGGAGACGGTGTCGCCCTCGGGCGTGCGCGACTTCGAGCGCATCCGCTCGATCAAGCAGGTGATTCCGTTCGACGCCGCACTCAGCGGCTTGATCGAGATCGGCGCGCGGCCGTCGACGCGAATCATCTCGTTCACCGTCACCGAAGCCGGCTACTACCTCGACGCACAGAACCGCCTGGACAGCAGCCTCGCCGACATCCGAAGCGACCTTGACGGCACGACGCGCTGCACGATCTACGGCGCCATCGCGGCGATCCTGCGCGAACGCATGGCGCGCGCCAGCGGGCCGGTCACGCTGCTGAACTGCGACAACCTGCGCAGCAACGGCGAGCGCTTTCGCGCCGGCCTGCTCGACTTCCTGCAGCGCCGCGGCGACGGCGCGCTGCACGACTGGGTGCTGCAACACACGACGTGTCCGAACGACATGGTCGACCGCATCACGCCGCGCCCGCTGCCCGACGTGGCGCAGCGCGTGAAGGCCGCCACCGGCTTTGACGACGGCGCGCCGGTGATGGGCGAGCGCTTCATCCAGTGGGTGATCGAAGACCACTTCTGCAACGGCCGGCCGGCCTGGGAAAAGGTCGGCGCCGACATGGTGGCGTCGGTGCTGCCGTTTGAGGAAGCGAAGATCCGCATCCTCAACGCCAGCCACAGTTGCATCGCGTGGGCCGGTACGCTGCTGGGCCTGCAGTACATCCACGAAGGCGTGGTGCACCCCGCGATTCGGCAGATGGCGTTCGACTACGTCACGGGCGACGTGATGCCCTGCCTCGATTCACCCACGCAGCCCAGCCCGATCGACCTGGCCGGCTACCGCGACGTGGTGCTCGACCGCTTCAGCAACCCGCACCTGCGCGACACCAACCAGCGCGTGGCGATGGACGGCTTCGCCAAGATCCCCGGCTTCCTGTGGCCGACGTTTCAAGAGCGGCTGGCGCATGGCGCGTCGATTGCCCACACCGCCAAGCTGACGGCGCTGTTTTTCGTATTTCTCGGCCGCTGGCACCGCGGCGAGTTGAGCTATGAATACCAGGACCAGGGCATGGACGCGGCCGCCGCGCACGCGCTGTTCGACGCGCCCGATCCGCTGGCCGCCTTTTGTTCCGACACTGCCCTGTGGGGACCGCTGGCCGGCAACGCCGAGCTGGCGTCGGCCATGCGACAGGCGGTCGGCGAGGTGCATCAATTCATCCAGGAGAACACCCATGTCTGAGCGACTGGCCGCACGCCACGCCCTGCTCACCGGCGCCGGCGGCGGCATCGGCCTGGCGGTGGCAGCCGCCTTCGTGCGCGAGGGCGCGCGTTGTAGCGTGGTCGACCTGGCCGCGCAACCGAGCAGCGAGCTGGCCGCCCTGATGGCCCAGCACCCGCAGCACCTGGCCTACCTGCCGGGCGACGTGACCCGCAGCGACAGCATCGCAGCCGTGCTGGCGGGTGCGCGCCAGCGCTTCGATACGATCGACATCCTGTTCAACAACGCAGCGGTGTTCGACATGGCGCCGCTGCTCGAATCGGACGAGCGCATGTACCAGCGCCTGTTCGACGTGAACGTGAAAGGCATGTTCTTCATGATGCAGGCGGTGCTGAAACAAATGGTCGACCACGGCGTGCAGGGCGCCAGCGTGATCAACCTCGCCTCGCAAGCGGGCCGGCGCGGAGAGGCGCTGGTGTCGCACTACTGCGCCAGCAAGGCGGCCGTCATCAGCTACACGCAATCGGCCGCGCTGGCGATGGCGCCGCACGGCATTCGCGTCAACGCCATCGCGCCCGGCGTGGTCGACACGCCGATGTGGGGGCATGTCGATTCGCTGTTCGCGAAGTACGAAGGCCTGCAGCCCGGCGAGAAGAAAAAGGCCGTCGGCCTGGCGGTGCCGCTGGGCCGCATGGGCACGCCCGACGACGTGGCCGGCGCGGCCGTGTTCCTGGCCGGCAGCGAGTCGGCCTACATCACCGCGCAGACGCTCAATGTCGACGGCGGCAACGTGATGAGCTGAAGCATGTCGCTCAAATCGCTGAAACCACCCAGAGGCCCCGAACTCGAACACGACTTCGTGCGCGACCCTGCGCTCGGCTACGAGCCGCAGGGCAGCTACGGTTATGTGCGCTGCCTGGAGCACGGCTTTCCGAACCCGCTGGTGCGCTGGCACTACCACGAGGAATACGAGCTGCACCTGATCGTGCGAACGCGCGGCAAGGTCTTCGTCGGCGACTACATCGGCCACTTCGAGCCGGGGCATCTGGTGCTGACCGGACCGCGCCTGCCGCACAACTGGATCTCGACCGACGTGCCGGCCGAAGGCGTTGCGGTGCGCGATCGCGTGCTGCAGTTCTCGGACGCGCCGCTGCGCGAAGCATCGGTGCTGATCCCCGAACTGCAGGACGTGTTGCCGCTGCTGGAGCGGGCTCGCCACGGCATCGAGTTTTTCGGCATGAGCGAGCTGACTGCCACGCGGCTGGACCGCATCAAGCAGAGCCACGGGCTGCGCCGGCTGGCAGAGTTCCTCGACCTGATGGGCGAGTTGTCGCGCTGCACCGACGTGCGGGCGTTGTCGACCGTGCAGTTGCAAAGCTTCGAAGACGACGCCTCGCTGGCGCGCATCAGCGGCATCGTCGACTGGGTGATCGAACACTGTGCCGAGCAGTTCTCGATGACCGATGTGTGCGCCCGCGTGAACATGAGCGAAAGCAAGTTCTCGCGCTACTTCCGCCGCGCCACCGGCAACACCTTCACCGATTTCGTGAACCGGCTGCGCATCAACCGCGCCTGCCAGCTGCTGATGGAAACCGACCGCTACATCACCAACGTCTGCTACGACGTGGGCTTCAACAACGTGGCCAACTTCAACCGCCGCTTCCTTCAGCTCAAGGGCATGACGCCGAAAGAATTCCGCGCGCAGTCGGGCGGGCGGTTCGGCATGGTGGTTTGAGCGCGAGCATGTCCCGTCGCGCGATCAGCGGGCGAATCAGCCTGCTGTTCACAGGGCCTGCCGCAGGCCGGTCGGTTAGAATGCTGCATCAGCACACGCTTCAGTCACTGTGCTGCCGGTCATCCTGACCCGAGCATTGCTTGCTTCGACCTCCCCGTCGAACCCGCCGCTCACACACACCCCTTCTGCCTGCGACTGGCGCTTGGTTCTCAAGCGACAGGCCGACCCCTCCTTCTGGAATCCCATGTCTTTTGACACTCTCGGCCTCGCCGAGCCCTTGCTGCGTGCCGTCAACGAATACGGTTACACCACCCCCACCCCGATTCAGGCGCAGGCCATTCCGCTGGTGCTTTCCGGCGTCGACGTGATGGGCGGCGCGCAAACCGGCACCGGCAAGACCGCCGGCTTCGTGCTGCCGATGCTGCACCGCCTGATGGCCCAACCCGCAGTGCGCGACGCCAAGG
>JANNBZ010000015.1:0-36356 GCA_031386065.1 Burkholderiales bacterium | reverse complement strand
GCCAAAGGCGCGCAGTCTGCGGGCTGGAATGTGCGGCCCGATCTGGCGATGGCGATCAGCATTCCGCTGATCGCCGGCGCGGTGTGGATAGGCGTCAGGCGGCTGCACCGCGAGGCGCAGGCTGCGGCGGTCTGAACCGCATCGTCCGTCGGCCCGCCACTGCTTGGTTTTCACTCACAGGAGGTCGCCCATGTCCCACCCCTTCGATTGGACCGCCGGCTACGCCAGCCAGCGCCTGCCGGTGTTCGGCCGCAATGTCGTTTCCACCTCGCACCCGCTGGCCGCGCAGGCTGGGCTGCGCATGCTGCACAACGGCGGCAACGCGGTCGATGCGGCCATCGCGGCGGCGGCCATGATGACCATCGTCGAGCCGGTCAGCAACGGCCTCGGGTCCGACGCCTTCTGCATCCTGTGGGACGGCACGCAACTGCACGGGCTGAACGCCTCGGGCTGTGCGCCGGCCGCGTGGACGCCCGATTACTTCAAGCGCAAGTACGGCGCCGACGCCCTCACGCCGCCCAAGCGCGGCTGGGACAGCGCCACCGTGCCAGGCGCGGTGGCGGGCTGGGTGGCGTTGAGCCAGCGCTTCGGCAAGCTGCCGTTCGCCGACCTGCTGGCGCCGGCGATCGACATCGCCGAGCGCGGCTATGCGGTGCCGGTGGTGGTGCAGGAAAAGTGGGCCGCTGCCGCGCCACTGCTGGCCGCCGAGCCCGGCTATGCGCAGGCCTTCATGCCGCACGGGCGCGCGCCGAACGTGGGCGAATTGTTCCGCTTTGCAGACGCTGCGCGCACGCTGCGGCTGATCGCCGAAACCAGCGGCGAGGCCTACTACCGCGGCGAGATTGCCGAGGCCGCAGCCAAGCATTCGCGTGAGAACCACGGCGCGATGACGGCGGGCGACTTCGCGGCCTACCGCCCCGAGTGGGTCACGCCGCTGGCGAAGGACTACCGCGGCCACACGCTGCACGAGATTCCGCCCAACGGGCAGGGCATCGCGGCGCAAATTGCGCTCGGCATCCTGCAGAATTTCGACATCGCCGCCATGCCGCTCGACAGCGTCGATTCGCAGCACCTGCAGGTCGAGGCGATGAAGCTCGCCTTCGCCGACGTGTACCGCTACGTGGCCGACGGCGCCAGCATGGAAGTCACGCCCGCGCAGATGCTCGACGACGCCTACCTCGCGTCGCGCGCGCGGCTGATCGACATGAAGAAGGCGCAGGATTTCGGAGCGGGCAACCCGGTGCGCGGGGGCACCATCTACCTGACGGCGGCCGACGAGAGCGGCATGATGGTCAGCTTCATCCAGAGCAACTTCATGGGCTTCGGCTCGGGCGTGGTGGTGCCGGGCTACGGGCTGTCGATGCAGAACCGGGGCCACGGCTTTTCGCTGGCGGCGAACAGCCCCAACCTGGTGGCGCCAGGCAAGCGACCGTTCCACACCATCATCCCCGCCTTCCTGACCAAGCCGAACGCCAGCGGAGGACTCGAACCCGTCATGAGCTTCGGCGTGATGGGCGGCAACATGCAGCCGCAGGGCCACATGCAAACGCTGGTGCGCATGCTCGACCACCAGCAGAACCCGCAAGCCGCCTGCTGCGCGCCGCGCTGGCGCTTCAACGCCGGGCTCGAGATCAACGTCGAACGCGCGATGAACCCGGCCACGGTGCAGGGCCTGAAAGACCGCGGCCACCAGGTCGACGTGATCCAGGACAGCTACCAGGACTTCGGCGCCGGCCAGTTCATCTGGCGGCTCGGCGACCCGGCCGTGGAAGGCTACGTGGCCGCCAGCGACTCACGGCGCGACGGGCTCGCGGCCGCGTTCTGAATGATCGAGCGCCCCCAGGCCGACGACATACGTCGTCCGCCCCCGAGGGGATGCCGGAAAGTAGCAGAGCAACATTTCCTTGAGACGCGCGCATGAAACCCATCGATCAACTCTCGCTGGGCTGGCGCACGCACCTGATCTTTCCGCGCTTCGATGCGCAGGTGATCGCGCGGCCCGACTACCTGCTGGTGCGCACGCCGCACAACCCGAACTTTTGGTGGGGCAACTTCCTGTTGTTCGACCACGTGCCCGCACCCGGCGAAGCAGCGCAGTGGCTGGCCTGGTTCGACACCGAGTTCGCGGCGCAGCGCAGCGCGTCGGGCCACATCGCCTTCGGGGTCGATTCGCACGACCCGTTCGAGATGCCGACCGAGTTGCTGCGTGCCGGCTTCACCCGCCACGCCGAGGCGGTGTTGACGATGCGGCGCGGCGAATTGCGCGACCCGCCGCAGCCGCTGGCGCCGGGCTTTCGCATCGCCGCGCTGACCCTGCCGGCGCAGCTGTCGCTGGCGGTCGAGCAGCAGGTGGCGTCCGACGAAGGCGATCACCTGCCGGTGGCCGGCTACCGCGCCTTCCGCGAACGCCAGATGCTGCGCTACACCGCCATGGTGCAGGCGGGACTGGGCCAATGGTTCGGTGTCTTTGCCCGCACGGTGCAGGGCGAGGAACTGGTCGCCGATTGCGGCTTCTTTCGTGACGGCGAACCGGGCACCACCACCGACGCCTCGCTGGGCCGCTTCCAGTTCGTCTCCACCCACCCCGCATGGCGCCGCCGAGGCCTGTGCCGCGCGTTGATCCATGCCGTGTGCCGGCATGGTTTCGACAGCATGGGGCTGCACACCCTGGTGATCAGCGCCGACCCGGACGACGTGGCCATCGGCCTCTACGAATCGCTGGGCTTCCAGCGCGGCGTCAGTACCTGGCACTTCGAGCGGCGGCCCGACGTGGCAAGGATCTGAGCCGACGCAGCGAAGCACCTGCGAAGGTGCGCCTCGAAGACCGCTCCGTAGAATCGGTCGCAATGTCTTCTTCTTCGTCCACGGGCGCTGTCGCGGCTGCGTCCGCGACCGACCCGCTCGTCGCCGCCGAACCGCATGCCGTCTGGCCCGGCCTGCTGCTGGCGCTGTTCGGCGCTATCGCGTTCTCGGGCAAGGCCATCATCGTCAAGCTGGCTTACCGTCACGGGGTCGACGCGGTCACCCTCATCACCTACCGCATGCTGTTCGCGCTGCCGATGTTCCTGGCGCTGTCGTGGTGGGCCGGGCGCGGCAAGCCGGCGCTCACCCGGCGTGACTGGCTGGCGGTGCTGGGCCTGGGTTTTTGCGGCTACTACCTGGCCAGCTTTCTCGACTTCGCGGGCCTGCAATACATCAGCGCCAGCCTGGAGCGGCTGATCCTGTACCTCAACCCGACGCTGGTGCTGGCGCTGGGCGTGCTGCTGTTCGGCAAGCGCGTGTCCGGTCGGCAGTTGCTGGCGCTGGCGGTCAGCTACTGCGGCGTGCTGCTGGTGTTCGGTCACGAGGTCACGCTGTCGGGGGCCGACACCGCCCTGGGCGCCGTGCTGGTGTTCGGCAGCGCGGTCAGCTACGCGGTGTACTTGTCGTTCAGCGGCCAGGAAGTGCAGCGCCTGGGCGCGCTGCGCCTGACCGGCCTGGCCACCAGCGTGGCCTGCCTGCTGTGCATTGCGCAGTTCATCGTGTTGCGCCCGCTGTCGGCGTTGGTGGTGGCGCCCGAGGTGCTGTGGCTGTCGGTGCTCAATGCCACGCTGTGCACCTTCGTGCCGGTGCTGATGGTGATGATGGCGATCGAGCGCATTGGCGCCACGCTGACCGCGCAGACCGGCCTGGTCGGCCCGCTGTCGACCATCGCGATGGGCGTGCTGATCCTGGGCGAGCCGTTCACCGCCTGGGTGGCGGCCGGCACGCTGCTGGTGCTGGCGGGTGTGTGGATGCTGGCCAAATGGCGCTGAGAAAAATCAACGGAGAACCGAAATGAACCTTGGCATCGAAGGCAAGTGGGCACTGGTGTGTGCAGCCAGCAAGGGCCTGGGCAAGGCCTGTGCGCAGGCGCTGGCGCGCGAGGGCGTCAACGTGGTCATCACCGCACGCGGGGCCGACGCGCTGCACGCCACGGCGGCCGAGTTGCGTGCGATGGCCGTGGCCGAGGTGCGCACCGTGGCTGGCGACATCACCACACCGGAAGGCCGCGCGGCGGCGCTGGCGGCGTGCCCGCAAATCGACATCCTGGTCAACAACGCCGGCGGCCCACCGCCCGGCGACTTTCGCAACTGGGACCGCGACACCTGGCTGCGCGCGCTCGACGCCAACATGCTGACGCCGATCGAGCTGATCAAGGCCACGGTCGACGCCATGGCCGCACGCGGCTTCGGGCGCATCGTCAACATCACCTCGGGCGCGGTGAAGGCGCCGATCGACGTGCTGGGCCTGAGCAACGGCGCGCGCAGCGGCCTCACCGGCTTCGTGGCCGGCCTGGCGCGCAGCCCCATTGCGGCGCGCGGCGTCACCATCAACGGACTGCTGCCCGGCCCGTTCGACACCGAGCGGCTGCAGACCATGCTGCGCGCTGGTGCCCTGCAGGCCGGTCGCGACCCCGAGGCCGTGCTGGCCGCGCGCCGCGCCGCCATTCCCGCGCAGCGCTTCGGCCGGCCCGACGAATTCGGCGCCGCCTGCGCCTTCCTGTGCAGCGTGCACGCCGGCTACATCAACGGGCAGAACCTGTTGCTGGACGGCGGCAACTACCCGGGCACATTCTGAGCGCTCGTATCGAGGCCTTGCGTCACACTGTGGCCTTCACTTCGATGCGAACGCCCATGCACCGCTCACACCTCTGCGCATTCGGCCTTGCCGCGGCGCTGTTCCTCGGCCTGGCCGGCCCGGTCTGCGCCCAGAAGGTGTTCAAGTGCGGCAACACCTAAGGCCACATCCCGTGCGCGAGCGACGCCGCCGTCAAGCCCGTGTATGGCGCCCAGGCGCCCGACAAGCCTGCGGGTTTGACGGGCTACGAGCTGTGTGCGGCCGAAGCGCCGGGCTACGTCAACTCGCCCGAGGCAGGCAGCACGCGCATTCGGGCGCTGGGCCCGTCGACGGCCGAAGCGATCCGCTATGCCGGCAGCTCCATCGTGGCGCACCGGCACGACCTGGGCGTGGAGCTGAAGCTGCAGCAAGGCAGCGGCTACTCGCGCTCGGTCACCTATTCATGCTGGGTCAGCGAAGACCAGCGCCGCATTCTTCAGTTCGCGGCGCGTCGCAATTGAAGGTTTCGCGACGAGCGCAGCGCGGGCTGGGTGAGCCCGAACCGACTGGCTTATCGTGACTGCCTCGCCGTCCGCATTCCTGATCGACGCCGCCCTGCGCGGCATGCTGCTGTCGTTGCTGTTGCTGCTGGCCGGGGTGCTGCTGCGCGACCGGCCGCGCCTGCCCGCAGCGCGTGCGGCCGTGGCGATGTGCCTGGGCTTGTGCGTGCAGGTCGTCAGCTCGACACCGCTGTTCGAGGCGCTGGTACCGCGCCTGTGGCAGGCGCCGCTGGTGGCCGTGTCGGTCGCCAACGCGGTGCTGTTCTGGATCTTCGCGCAGGCGCTGTTCGACGACGACTTCACGCTGCGCCCGGCCCATGCGGCGGCGTGGCTCGCGGTGGCCGCGCTGAGCGGCGTCAACTGTGCCCTCGGTGGGGGCGGGGTTGGCGGCTCGGGAGCCATCGCGCTGCAGGTCGGGCTGGGTCTTCAGCGCGGCGTGCCGCTGCTGTTCGCGGTGCTGGCGGCCATGGTGGCGGCGGCGCGCTGGGATGCCGACCTGGTGGAAGGCCGGCGCCGGGCGCGCGTCTTCATCGTCGTCACCGGCGTCGTCTACACGCTGACCACGCTGGCTCTGCGGCTGGCCTCGCCGCACGGCCGTTTGTCGGACGGCTCTTCGCTGTTCGACGTGGCGGCGCTGCTGTTCATCGTGGCCGCTGCGGCGTGGCAGTTTCTGAGCCTCGGCGGCTCCGACCTGTTCCCATCCGAAGCGTGCGCCGTCGCGCCGGTGCCGCACGGTGCCTTGGCCGAGGCGGCAACAGGTGCGCCCGCCGACGTGCCGACCACCACCACGGCGCTGCCCGACCCGGTGGACGACCGCCTGGCCGATGCCCTGCACCAGCTGATGAGCGTAGAGCGCGCGTACCGCAGCGACGACCTCAGCGTGTCCAGCCTGGCCGCGCGACTGTCTGCGCCCGCGTACCGTTTGCGCCGCGTCATCAACCAGCGGCTGGGGCACCGCAACTTCAATGCCTATGTCAACGGCCTGCGGCTGGACGACGCGTGCGCCGCGCTGGCCGACCCCGGCCGGCGCAAGCTGCCGGTGCTGACGATCGCGCTGGACGCGGGCTTCCAGTCCATCGGGCCGTTCAACCGCGCCTTCAAGGCAGCCTGCGGATTGACGCCGACCGAGTTTCGGCAGAAACATCTGTCCGATTCCTGAAATCGGCCAGCCGGAAGTCGCAGCTGGCGGGCTTCGGCGAGACACACGCTGCGCGGCCCGGCATCGTTCACACCACCGCAGGCAGGTGCCTGCGACGTGGAGAACGGTTCATGGCTTCAAGGCGTTCATGGTTTTCAGTTGCGGCCCGGCGCAGGCTGCTCGGTGTCGCGTTGCTGCTGGCGGGCGGTCTGGCGCAGGCGGGCATGGGCTGGCGCGAAATTGCGGCCACGGCGGTCGACGGCCCCGTCACGCTGTACTACCCCACCGATGCGAGTGACAAACCCGCAGCGCGCGGGCGCATGACGCTGCAACTGGCCGAGCAGGCGGCGCCGCAGCGCGGCAACGGCCGCCTGGTGGTGATGTCCCACGGCTCCGGCGGATCGCCCTGGGTGCATGCCGACCTGGCGCGCGCACTGGTCGACGCCGGCTTCGTGGTGGCCATGCCCGAGCACCGTGCCGACAACCACAAGGACCCCAGCCGTCCCGGCCCCGACAGCTGGGCGCTGCGGCCGGCCGAGGTGTCGCGTGCCATCGATTCTGTCGGCGGCGATGCGCTGTTCGCGCCGCTGCTGGCGCTCGACAAGGTGGGCGTCTACGGCATGTCGGCCGGCGGCCACACGGCCCTGAGCATGGCCGGTGGCCGCTGGTCGCGGGCCGGCTTCAAGCAGCACTGCGAGGCGCACCTGACAGAAGACTTCCAGACCTGCGTCGGCCTCATCACACGTCTGACCGGCGGCGTTTTCGACGGCCTGAAAAAGTGGATTGCGCAGACCGTGATCCGCCTTTACTTCGACGATGCGACGCCGCGCGTCCACGACGATCCGCGCGTCGCTGCCGTGGTGGCCGCCGTGCCGGTGGCGGCCGACTTCGACCTGGCGTCGCTGGCCACGCCGCGCGTGCCGCTGGGCCTTATCACGGCGCGGCAAGACCGCTGGCTGGTGCCGCGCTTCCACAGCGACCGCGTGCTGCAGGCCTGCGTGTCGTGTGAACACCTGGCCGACCTGCCGACCGGCGGCCACGGCGCGCTGCTGTCGCCGTTGCCGCCGGGCTTCACCGGGCTGCTGGGCGACATGCTCAACGACCCGCCCGGCTTTGATCGCAGCGTGATGCCCGAGGTCGACCGCAAGATCTGCGGCTTCTTTGCGCGGCACTTGCTTCGCTGACGGCTGCGGCGCCAGCACGGCTTGCGTGCCGCAGTGGCGGTGGCCAGCCGGTAGGCTGTTTCACCCGCCGCGTGGCACCATGCGCAAATGAGCCAAAACTTCGGAATCGAAAAGCCCGCCGAACACAGCCACTCGCCGCACCGCACACCGGCGCGCTTTCTGGTGCTGATCGACGCAGCCGGGGTCAGCGTGGCGCGCTTGTTCCTGGCCACGCGCGAGCAGGTTGCCGAATTCGACGGCGGTACCGAAGAGGTCTCGCGAATGACGCGCGGGCTGGTCTCGGAACGCGCTGCCGCTGCGGCCGAATGGGACCGTGCGCTCGACGGCCACAGCGCCGCTGAGCGTGCCGCCGCCGAGGTCTACACGCTTGACGTGTAGCCGACCTCGCGTCGGTGCGGCGGACGTTCCGCCAGCTTCGAATTTCATGCCCGTTTTCGTCAACCCGTGCAGAATGCCCGGCAGACCTCGGCATCGCAGCGGACGGCAGCGCCGGCCCGTTCAACCCGCAATCAGCGCCGAGCGAACGAAGGACACCGTGCAGGCTTCCCGCAAGCTGGCTGCGATCTTCAGCTCCGACGTCTTCGGCTACTCGCGGCTGATGAGCGACGACGAGCAGGCCACGCTCGACGCCATCGTCGAGACGCGGCAGGTCGTGGCTGCGCACGTGGCGCAGCACGCGGGCCGCGTGGTCGACGCCTCGGGCGACGCGGTGCTGGCCGAATTTCCCAGCGCCATCGAAGCGGTGCGCTGCGCCTGCGAGATCCAGCGCGAACTGGCGCTGCGCAATGCCCCGCGCGCCGAGCACCGGCGCATGCACCTGCGCATCGGGCTGAACCTGGGTGACGTGATCGAGCGCGACGGCGCGCTGTACGGTGATGGCGTGAACATCGCCGCGCGCGTGCAAACGGCGGGCGAGCCGGGCGGCGTCTGCATTTCGGGCTCGATCCGCGAGCAGGTCGAAGGCAAGTTGCCACTGCGCTTCGAGGCCGTCGGCGAGCGGCATTTCAAGAACATCGACCGCGCCATCAGCGCCTTCCACGTGCGCGAGTCGGCCGATAACGGCGGCGCACCCAGGGCCGGATCCAACGCATCCAACGCAACCGCGCCGACTCGCCCGCGCAACAACCTGCCGCAGCCGCTGTCGTCGTTCGTCGGCCGCGCCTCCGACATCGCGGCGGTCAGGCAGATGCTCGCCCGACAGCGGCTGGTCACGTTGCTGGGCCCGGGCGGCATCGGCAAGACGCGGCTGTCGCTGCAGGTGGCGGCCGATGTGGTCAGCGATTTTCCCGACGGCGTGTGGCTGGTCGAACTGGCCGCGCTGGCCGACACGAGGCTGGTCAAGCAGGCCGTGGCCACCGTGCTGGGCGTGAAGGAAGAAGCCGGCCGGCCGCTGATTGAGGCGCTGCTGCGCGCACTGGTCGACAAGCGCCTGCTGCTGATCCTGGACAACTGTGAACACCTGCTGCAAGGCTGCGCCGAACTGGCGCAGCAGTTGCTGCAGGCTTCCGTCGGCGTGAAGGTGCTGGCCTCCAGCCGCGAGCCGCTGCACGTCGGCGGCGAGGCCAGCTACCTGGTCCCCGCGCTGGCCACGCCCAATTCGCAACAGGCGCTGGCGTTCGACGGCGTGGGTGATTTCGAGGCGGTGCAACTCTTCGTCGAACGCGCGGTGGCGGCGCAACCCGCGTTCGAGCTGAGCCCGCAGAACAGCCTCGCGGTGGTCGGCATCTGCCGGCGCCTCGACGGCATTCCGCTGGCGATCGAACTGGCGGCAGCACGCGTGCGTGCGCTGTCGGTCGAGAACATCGCCGCGCGCCTGAGCGACCGCTTCCACTTGCTCACGCGTGGCGACCGCAATGCGCTGCCGCGCCAGCAGACGCTGCGCGCCATGATCGACTGGAGCCACGACCTGCTGAGCGAGCCCGAGCGCGTGCTGTACCGCCGCCTGTCGGTGTTCGCCGGCGGTTGGACGCTGGAGGCCGCCGAGGCCGTGGGCGCGGGCGACCCAAGCGAGGCGCGCGACGTGCCCGATCTGCTGAGCCGGCTCGTCGAACGCTCGATGGTCGAGGCCGAGGTTGGCGGCCGCCGCTACCGGCTGCTGCAGTCGGTGCGCCAGCATGCGGCCGAGCGGCTGGACGACGCCGGCGAGGGCGACACCGTTCGCGAACGCCACCTGGCTTTCTTCCTCTCGCTGGCTGAGGCCGCCAGCGCGCAACTCTCAGGCCCCGAGCAGGCGCAGTGGTTGGAACGGCTCGACCCCGAGCAAGAGAATTTTCTGACCGCGCACCGCTGGTGCGACCGCTCGGTACAAGGCGCCGAGGCCGGGCTGCGGCTGATGTTCGCGTTGAAGCTGTACCTGTTCAACCGAGGTTTTTTGGCGCCCTTGCATTGGGGAACGCGGGACGCGCTGGCGCGGCCGGGCGCGCAGGCGCGCACCATCGTTCGGTGTCGGGCGTTGCACACGGCGGGGCAGGTTGGTTGTCTGATGGGTCGCTTTGATGAGGCCCATGCTCAGTTGGAAGATGCGCTTGGCATCGCACATGAATTGGGCGACACCGGACGGGCCGCGTCAGTGCTTCAGACGCTGGGCATGACGTGTGTCGGAGAAGGTGACCGTGTGGCCGCCCGACGCTATCTGGAACAGGCCTTGGCCTTGGCGCAGCAACGTGGCGATCAGCGTGAGCTTGCGGCAGCGTTGAATGCGCTGGCGCAACTGCACCGCTTCGAGGGGACACTGGACGCCGCCGAGCCGCTTTACGAGCTCGGGCTAACGTTGGCGCGACAGATTGGAGACAGAGAAATAACTGCCGTAGCCCTGCTGAATCTGGCGATGGTGGCGATCGGGCGTAGCGAGCCTGCACGCGCCAGCAACATGCTTCTGGAAGCCCTGGACATCGCCGAGCTGATCGGTTCCAGGCCTGCTGGCGGCAACGCTCTTGCCGTCACCTCGGGGCTTGCGGCGATGCGCGAAAACTGGACGCAGGCGGCGTGGTTCTTCGGTGCAGCGCAAACGCAGATGCATCACACGGGAATTCGACTCGATGCTGCGGATGAAGCCTTTTTGGCACCCTGGCTTGCGCAGGCGCGGGAAGCATTTCCGCCTGCCGACTTTGCGAATGCCGAGTCGTCGGCACGACGTTTATCGTATGAGCAGGCCATAGCTTCCGCTCGTTCGTGGCTGGGCGGCAACTCGGGCTGAGGGTCGATCCTGACGGGCTTGGGTGCCCCCGCATTGGTGCTCAGTTGTTGAAGACGGTCGGGTCCAGGGGCGGCAGCGCCACGCCGTTCTTCAGCACCGTGATGGAATACTGATAGCGCTGCGCGGAGCTGGAGCGGTCGAACTCGCAGATGTACACGCGCCTGTTGGTCGACGCTCTGCAATCGACATTCTGTGGAAGCGGCGACCCCTTGAAGCTGACGGCACCCGTCGCGGGAAATGTGAAAACGCCGCCCGACCGATCCAGCTTCCACCTGATCTTCTTGACCGAAGTTCCGCAGTCCTTGGTGGACACGGGTTCATGATCGACCGTGATCTGGTCGTAGGCATCGACGAACACGTTGACCACGCAATTTTCGGGCGCTTTGACCAGTTCGGGGTTGAAGCCTTCCTCGGTCATGAGTTCCACATCTGTGATGGACTTGCCAATGACGCGTGGGGCATCGGCCTTCTCAGGCGTTGCACATGCCACCAACGCGAGTGCGCAAGCAGCCAGCGCGAGATTCGACTTGATCATCGTTCTTCTCCATCAGTCAGGGGATGCACAGTCGGTCCGGCCAATCACGTGAAAGAACGGACAGGCAGGGAGCTTTATACGGTGATCCCGCAGCGCATCACATCCCCAACACTGATCACGCCGCCGCGTCCAGTCGCGCCGTCACGTCGCCGTACAGCAGGTACGAATAGAAGGTCGGCGACACGTCGCCGTACTTCGCGCGCAGGTCGCGCAGCGCGGCGCCGACGGGCGCGCGGTCGGTGACGATGCGGCGCATCAGCTCTTGCGTCACCTGCGCCGCGTCTTCTTCGTCAATGGCCCACAGCGGGGCGATGAAGGCGCGGAAGTGGCGCGACAGGAAGGCGTCGGCCCAGCCGCCGACGCTGCCCAGCGCGTTGCCGGTGGCGCCGACTTCGCAGGCGTTGAAGAACACCAGTGTGCCGTCGCGCTCGCCCAGCGTCACCTCGCGGCGTGCCACTTCGTCGACCGTCATGTTGCCGTCCTGCAGCTTGATGGCCGAGGCCGACACGGCGTCGGCACTGAAGGCGCCGTGGCCGGTGAAGTAGAGCAGGGCGATGGGTTTGCCGGTGGGTGTTTCCAGCAGCGCTTGCAGGCACTTCAACGTGCCTTCCAGCGCCTCGGCGCCGAGCTGCGACACCAGCGACGCAGCCGTCGATTCGGCCAGCGACAACTGCATGCTGGCGCTCTTGTACTTCGGCGCCACCGTCACCAGGCGGCCAGCCGACAGGCTGTTGCGCATGTAGCCGTGCCAGCGGCCGATCCAGCGCGCCACCGCGTGGCGCAGCGCCAGCGGCGGGTGCGTTTCACCGGCGCGAAACGGCCGCATCAGCTCCCACGGCAGGTGCGGGTCGTCGCTGACGAACTGGATCGTCAGCGGACGTTGGTGGTGGTCGTTCAAGGACCAGTAGACATCGCGAAACGCCGCCGGCGCGCGGTCCCACAGCCGTTCACCGAAGCCTTCGATGCGGGCGCGGTGCTTGCCGCGCTCCAGGTTGGCGAACTGCTTGAACATCGCAGCGGCTTCGGCGGCCGGGTCTTGTCCCAGGTCGATGATGCCGTCTAGCTTGGGCGGCAGCCCATCGAAGGCCTCGGTCACCATGCGCCAGTGCAGGCGGCCGGGTGCAGCGGGGTCGAACAGCGAGATGAACACCGTCAGGTCGGGCGCCTGCGCGAGTGGCTCGACGCGCATGCTTCCTTTCAGGTCGGCCGACGGTTGCGCAGCGGCCGCAGCGGCGCCGGCAGCGCCGACGACCAGCCGCCGCACCGCCGAACCGCAGCAGCGGGTGCGGTCCCAGAACTGCGCATGCACCTCGATCTCGGTGCCGGCCACCACATCGGCCAGCACCACGCCGCTGATGTGCGCTGCGACCGAATCGGCATTGCGGCGGATCGTCACTTTGCCGCGTCCGCTCTTGTCGAAATCGATGGCCGACGACACCACGGTCACGCCGAGTTCCAGCGTCTGCCAGTCGGCGGCCTGCTCGCCCAGCGCCAGTGCGCCGCCCGACGTGGCGGGCGCTTCGTCGCGCAGCAGGTCGACGCACAGGCTCACCGCAGCGCCCGCCGCCAACGGCGCCTCGGGCTCGATGCTCGGGTAGCGATGCGGCGTCTTGCCTTCGTCGGCCGGCGCGGGCGGCGGCGCTGCTGCAACACCCACGCCGACCGCGATGTCCGGGATGTCCGGGAACGCGCGCGCGGCTTGCGATGGTGCGGGCATGGTCAGGTCGAACGAGCGGCTGGCCTCCCTTTGATCGTAGAAGTCTCCCCCGGATGGCGTCGGCTCTTCGACCCGCGGCGCACTCGGCTGCGGCGGCATCGCGCGCGTCTGGTGTGGGGGGTCGACATCGTCACCGCCCACGGCCAGCACCTGCACGCCTTGCGGCACCACTTCGACATAGCGCAGCACGCTGGGCGAGGTCTCGCCCCAGCGCCACGACAGGTCGGGCGGCGCGAGCTGCGCGCTGTCGCTGACACTGGTGCTGGACTGCGTTTCGTGCAGGTCCAGCACCTCGACCAGGGTGACGCTCGACGCCGGGTCGTAGGGAATTTTCGTCAGCCGCAGCCGCGCGAACAGCTCGTCGCGGCGGAATACATAGCGGTAGCCGCCGTTGGTCCGCACGACGACGATCCAGCGCGCGGTGCATGCGTCGATGCGCGTCAACGCGTCGACCGCCGCGCGCTCGCCCTCGATGACGAAGAAGTCGGTGCTCCAGCGGATTCTCATGATTCGACCACCACCACCAGTTCGTTCACCGGCGTCGCGCCATCGCCATGCGCGGTCACGCGCCACACGCCCGGTGCCAGGCCGAAGCTGCCGCGCTGCCAGCCGGGCTCGGCGTCGCGCGACAGCGCTTCTTCCAGCGCCGCGCCGCCGGCCAGCGGCGTCAACGTGACGCTGATTTTCGGGTTGCCTTCGGACGGCCGCACGCGCAGCTGCAACGCGTCGCCGGGCAGCACCACGTCGTCGACCTGCAGCGTCAGCGTGGCGGCGTCTTCGGCGCGCTGGAACCTGCGAAAGTCGATTTCGTCGCGCGTCAGCACCCCCCTCAAGTTCGCCAGCGTGCCGTCGGCGTTCTGCAAGGCGCCATGGCTTTCGGCTGCATAGACCTCGCGCTTCGCGTCGCTCATCTCGATCGGCGTGCCCGAGGCGCGCGGCACCGTGCCGTCGCCGCCCTGGTCCTTGCCCTCGAAGCTGTTCAGCAGGCTCAGCACGCCGCCGACCACGCGCACCGATTGAATCGTCGGCTGTTCGATGCCGACGATGGGCACCAGCACCGGGCCGCTGGCGATGTAGGCCGGGTCTTTTGCGTTGCGCGCCTGCGCGTCCTGAATCTCCTGGTGAAAGGCGCGCGCCGCCGTGGCCCGCGCAACGTCCACATGGCCCAGCAGCCCGGCCTGTGCGGCCTGCACCACGCGCTGCATCGGGCCGCTGCCGCTGTCCACACACGGGTAGATCGGCAGCAGCTGGTAGACCGAGGTCAGCGAGCGCAGCAGCGGCGACAGGTCGATGCCGAACGGGCCGATGCCCTTCTTCATGCCGTTTTCCAGGAAGCCGACGGCGTTCAGCGAACCGCGGTGCGGTGTGCCCAGGGTCATCAGCGTCTTGGTGTGTTGCCAGCCGCCCAGGCATTCGATGAAGTGGCGCGCGATCAGCCCGCCCATCGAATGGCCGATCAGCACCAGCTTCGCGTCGGCGTTGCCCGAGCTGGCGCGCCAGGCCTTCAGCCAGCCCATGGCCGACGCTTCGAGCCGCTTCGCGATCACCCGGTTGTCACGCCGCCAGTCGTACGGGAACGGAAAATAGTTGCTGCCCGCCACCAGGCCGAGCTGGTCGATCAGGTAGTTCTCGACGCGCGAATAGCCGTCGATCTTGATCAGCCCGGGGATCAGCGTCACGTCGGGCACCAGGCGCGGCGCGGTGACGCCGTCGTCGGCATCGTCAGACGCGAGCGCCAGGTCTTCGATGGAATTGCCGAAGCTGGTGATGGCGCGCCAGATCGCGCCGCCCGACGGCGACCACACTTCCTTGCCGTTCTTGTTGGCCAGCACGCTGCCGGTGATTCCGGGCAGCAGGATCACGAGGTCGGGGAAGGCGGACATGCGAGTCTCCTGTGCGTTCAGTTGTACGTTCAGTTGCGCGTTCTTATACGCCGCGCTCGTGCCCCGCGCAATCACCAACACCGCGCTTGAAGCCTTGCGCTGCAGCAGCTAAAAGCCGAGGTTGGCGACGTGCGGCGCGTGCTGTCGGGAGGTGTGTTGAACGAGCAGGCAATGAGCTTCACGCGGGGTATCGAGGCACTCGAAAGCATGCCGCGCCGGGGCCACGACGACGCTGCGATCACGCTCGCACGCCGCCTGCTGGCGCAAGCCGAAGCGGGCCTGCCGGCCGAGGCAGCGCTGGCGCAGTCGGTCAACTTTGTCGGCGTGGTCTTCTCCAACCGCGCCTTCCATGTCGAGGCGCGTCGCGCGTTCACGCGGGCGCTTGACCTGCTGCGGCGATCAACGCCGGGTGACGACGCACTGCTGGCCAGCCTGCACAACAACCTGGGCCAGCTCGACCAGCGCGACGGCGAACTCGAAGCTGCCCAACACCACCTCGAAACTTCGCTGGCGTTGTGGTCTGCGCCTGGCACCAGCCCGACCGCCGAGCGTGCCTTCGCCGCCGACAACCTGGCCGCCGTGCTGTCGCAACGCGGCCAGCACGACCGCGCCGAGCCGCTGCACCTGGAGGCCTTGAAACTGCTTCAAGGCCTGGGTCCGCAACGCCTTGCCGACGTTGCCACGGTGCACGGCAACCTGGGCCTGCTGTACCGGCGACGCGGCGAGCTGGCGCGTGCGCAGGCCAGCCTGCTGCGAAGCGTTGACGCCCACTTGCGCCTGGAACCGCTGGCGTCGGGCGGTGCGCAAATTCCGCTGGTCAACCTGATCGATGTGCTGTTGCAGCGGGGCCAGCCTCGGCAGGCCGAAGAAATGGTCGACTGGCTGCTGCGGTTGGGCGGCGATCACGCCGGCGCGGCGCAGCAGGGCGTCGCCACGTCGCTGCTGCAACTCGGCAGCAGCGCCTTCGCGCAGGGCCAGCTCGGCCTGACCGAGCGCATCGCAACGCGCGCCATCACGCTGTTCGAAGCCAGCGTCGGCCCCAGCGCGCCGCAAACCTTGCGTGCGGTGCGCCTGCTGGCCAACGTGCACGCAGAGAAAGGAAATGCCGACAGCGCCGAGTCCGGCCTGCTGCGGGTGTTCGACGCACCGGGCGCCACGCCGCAGCACACCGCCAGCCTGCTGGTCGACCTGGGCAAAAGCCTGCGCAGGCACGGATTGGCGTCACACCCGGCGGCCATCGCGATGTTCGAGCGCGCGATCGGTTTGCTGAGTCCGCTGGCCGGCAGCCACCCCCAGCTGCTGGCCAGCGCGCTGGGCAACCTCGCGTTCACCTGCTTTGAGGCCGACGACGCGCCGCGCGCCGATGCGCTGTACCGGCAAGCGCTGGCGGTGGGCGACGCACGCAGCCTGGGCGGCGAGTACCCCTGGCTGCTGTACAGCCATGCGCTGCTGCACTACCACCTGGGCCAGCACGACGCTGCGCGCGACGGCATGCAGCACGCGCTGCGGCTGTGGAGCCGGCGCCATGGCCCGTCGCACCCGCACGTCGCCACCGCGCTGGCCAACCTGGCGCTGGTGCACTGGGCACGCGGCGACATCGGCGCGGCGCAACGCGCGCTGGCGCGCTCGCAGGCGATGCGTGCCAGCGGCTTTCAACGCGTGCTGCTGGTCGGCACCGAACGCGAACGGCTGGAGGCGGCGCAGGATCAGCAGGGCGACTTGTACAAGCTGGTGACGTTCTGCTTTGCCGCCGGTGCGCGCGGTGCGGTGGCGCGCACCGCCGCCGAGTTGCTGCTGCAGCGCAAGGCCTGCGTGCTGGACGCGCTGGCGCTGACCCACGCCCGCATTCGCGGCCGCATGGACGATGCGTCGCGCGTGCGGCTCGACCGATTGGCCGAGCTGCGCCGACTGATCGCCGAGCAGGCTCTGTCGGCACAACTGTTCGGTGACCGGTCTGACCCGCGCCAACTGGCGTCCTTGCAGGCCGAAGAAGACCGCCTGCAAACGCAGCTGAGCCATGCCGGTGCATTGGGGGCCGGCGTGGGGGCCGGCGAATCTGCGGCGGTCAGCCTGGCCGCCGTGCAAGCCGCGTTGCCCGAAGGTGCGCTGCTGGTCGAGTACCTGCGCTGGCCGGTGTTCGATCCGGTTCGCAGTGGGCGCGGCACACCTTGGCGCGGCGTGCGCTACGCCGCGATGCTGCTGCGGGGTGGCGGCGCACCGCACTGGTTCGACCTGGGTGACGCAGGCGTGATCGACGGTGCTGTCGACGACCTGCGCGCGCTGCTGTGCGACCCCGACAGCGACACCGATGCCGCCCACGCCGCGGCGGCCGAGGTGTACCGGCAGCTGGTCGCACCGTTCGAGCGCCTGCTGGCCCGCGTCACGCTGTTGCTGGTGGCCCCCGACGGCGCGTTGAACCTGCTGCCGTTCGGCGTGCTCGGTGTGCTCGGCGCGCCGATGCTGGCCGAACGGTGCGTGGTCTGCCACCTGACCAGCGGCCGCGAGCTGTTGCGTCCGGCGCTGCCAGCGGCGCCCGGCGCCGCAGTGCAAGTGGTGGTCGATGCCGACTTCGACGCCGACGACCTGTCGGGTGTGCCGGGTGTGCCTGCGGCTGCGCAGGAGAACGATTTGCCGCGGGCGCCCATGCAGCGCGCGCCGCAGCTAGGTGCCTTGCCGCGCACCCGCGACGAGGCGCAGCTCATCGAGGTGTTGTTGCCGCGCTGCCGCGTGCTCGCCGGCGCGCAGGCCAGCGTGGCGGCGCTAAAGTCGATCACGCGGCCGGCGTTGCTGCACATTGCCACCCACGGTTGGTTCAGTCCGGTCGAGGCGACGCCGCCGTTGCTGAAGAACCATCGGCTGCAGATCGGCGGCGAGTCGCTGTTGCTCGGTCGCGCCGCTGCGTCGGCGCAGGCCAATCCGATGCTGCACGCCGGCCTGGCGCTGGCCGGTGCCAACCGCAGCGCGCCCGGGTCGACCTGGGGTTTCGTGACGGCCGCCGAACTGGCCGCACTCGACCTGCGCGGCACCGAACTGGTGGTGCTGTCGGCCTGCGACACCGGCCTGGGTGCCATCGCCCCGGGCGGTGAATTCGCCGGTTTGCGGCGCGCGTTTTCAATGGCCGGCGCGGCGGCCCAGGTGATCAGCCTGTGGTCGGTCGACGACGCAGCGACTGCTGCCTTGATGCAGAGCTTCTACCGCCAACTGCTGGCTGGCGCCGGCCGCGCCGACGCCTTGCAGCGCGCCCAACGCGAGGTGCGCAGACGGCCGCGCTGGGCCCACCCCAGCGCCTGGGCCGCCTTCGTGTGCTGGGGCGCTGCGGGGCCACTGTCGGGCGGGCTGCGGGCCGGCGCGCTGGAGCTGCCGCCATGACGATTGAGGCCCTGAAGCTTCTGGCCGAACAGGCGGCTGCGGCCGGCAACGCCGACGCGGCGAACCAGGTGCTGGCGCGCGCTGCGGTGATGGCGAACGACGAATCGCTGCCGGCCAGCCGAGACGTGGCGATGGCGCTGTTCAACGTGGCCGGCGCCCTGGTGCCGCTGGGCGCACCGGGCGGGGTTGAAGACCTGTTCGGTGCCGTGCAACGCAGGCTGATCGCGTCCGGCGAATCGCGAACCGATGACCACCTGCTGCTGTGGCACAACCTGGCCGCGCTGTACGACCGGCATGGCGCCACCGAGTTGCGCGAGCAGGTGCTGGCGCGGGTCAGACAGGTCGCCACGAACTACGACGGCCCGCTCGAACGCTGCGGTGCCGACGTGTTCCTGGAGCAGGGTTTGACGTACCGCCGCCACGGCCAGACCGACGTGATGCTGACCATGCTGCGGCAGGTGCATCGATACAAAAGCTCCGACGCCTGCGCGCCGACTGAGCGCCTGTCGTGGCTCGCTGCCTACGCGGAGTTGCTGGTCGAAGCCGGCTGCGCTGACGAAGCCGCGCCGGTGTTGTCGCACGGTGTCACGCTGGCGCGCGAACTGGGCGACGCCGAGCGCGAGGCGTCGCTGCTCAACCGCATGGCCCGCAGCGCATTGACGCGCGGCGACGCCGACTCGGTGTTGGCCGCGGTGGCGGCGTTGGAACGTGCGCGGACCGTCATCGACAGCACGCCGGCGCTGGCCGACAGCGACTTCGGCAACGCGGTGCGGCACAACCTTGTCAGCGCCTGGATCAAGGCCGGCGACGCTGGGCGCTGGCCGCAGGCGCTGCCGCTGATCGAGCGCGTGATCGCACGCCTTCGTCAGCGCGGCCAGGTCGACAGCGACGACTTCGCCCACGCGCTGTTCCACCGTGCCGAGTTGATCGAAGCCCTTGGCGACTGGGCCGGTGCTGCCAGCGGTTACGCGGTCGCCGCCGCCACGCCGAACGCCGAGGCGCAGACGGTGACTGAGTGCCTCTCGCTGGCCGGCCGCGCCTGGTTCGAGGCCGGCCAGTTCGACGCCGCCAGCGGCTGCTATCTGGCAGCAGTCAGGCGGCGGGTGGCGAGCGCGTGAGCTTGCTCAGGCCGCCGATGCCGGGCTCAGATCGTTCGCTGCCGGAAGCGTGGCGTCGAGCAGCGCCGCCACGTCGAGAATGCCGGCCCCGAACGACCCGGGCTGCCAGACTGCGGGCACCCGCGCCGTGCGGCAGGCGAGGGCGCGGAACGCCTCGACCCGCTGCCAGGGCTGCGGGTAGAGCTGGCTGATTTCGGTGGCTCGGTGAGTGAGCCACAACGCGGCCGCGCCGGTGGTGATCGCAGTGCCGTAAGAGGTGCCGTCACCGCCGAAGCCGTAGCTGAATTTCGCGGTGCGCTTGACCGATGCGCGGCGCAGGTCGGCTGCCGGTGCGCTGAAGTCGACCTCGGGCCCGAAGCTGCTGCCGCTCCAGGGCACGTCGTTGCGGGTGACGCCGGCCACCGCCACCGTGCGCGCAAGGCGGGCAGGCCCGACGACCGAGTTGACGTGGTTTCCGGCCGCGCAGACCAGGATCACGCCGGCGTCGTAGGCCTCGTTCACGGCGCGCCGCAGGTCGCGTGTGATCGAACCCAGAAACACGCCGAGGCTGACGTTGATCACGCCCACACCTTGCGCCAACAGGTGCGAGACCGCCTGCCCGAACTCGCGCTGCGAATGGTTGATCCACACGATGTCGGTGATGCGCACCGGCACCGTGGGCACCTTCGGGGCCACGCCGTAAAACGCGCTGCCGGTGGCAGCAGCGTCGTGGCCGCAGATCGTGCTGCCGATGCGCGTGCCATGGCCAGCCGAGACGCCGCCGCCGTTGTCGAGCCCTGCGCCGGGTTCCGGCAGCACTGCATCGTCGGTGCCGGCCGGCGTCGGGAAGAAAGTGGCCGCATTGGCGGTGTCCAGCCACGGCGCCGGAAAACCGAACACCGGGTGCCGCGTGTAGCCGGTGTCGATGTGGCCGACCCGGGTCGCACCCCAGACAATCGCGTCCGGGCCGTCCATGCGTTGCCAGGCCTGCGGCACCCGCGTCTGTTCGAGATGCCAGTCGAACCCCACCGCGGCGCTGGCGGCTCGTGCCGCCGCCGCCAGCCCCGCACGCGGCGGCAGATCGATGGCGTCGCGACCCGCCAGGATCATTGCCGACACCGTGTCGTCCACCGGCTTCAGGTCGGCCACGCCGAAGATCGTCAGCATGCCCAACGGCGGCACCGACGGGTACTCGATGGCCAGCGCGCGCACCAGTGTGCCGCGCAAGATCGCCTGGTGTTCGCTGAAAGGGAACAGCCGCGCATCCAGCCCGGGCAGGTACTTGGCGAGTTGTTTTTCTACCGCCGCCAGCGGCCTGCCGTCGGTCACCAGAATGAAGTTGTCCATTGAGTTTTCTCGACGTTGCGAACGGTGGCTGATTGGAGCGCAAGCGGCCGCGCCGGGGCATCCCCAGTTGAACGGATGGCGAGGCGCTGCTGACAGGGTTCAGCCCGGCTGATCGATGGCCTTGTCAAACGACCGGTGCACAGCGCGCCACGCAGAATGTCCGGCATGGCAAAACGACTGCGCACCTCCGCCTGGGCCCAAGCCCTGAACCGCAGCTTTGCGGCGATCACACGCAGCCAGTTGCGCGCCGGCACGCGGGTGGCAAAGCAGGCGGTGCAGCGCGCCGTGCGCTCCAGCGTGGCGAGGCGCAAGCCACCGGCGGGTGCCGGCGACTGGATTGCCGGCGTGGCGCTGGGCAGCGCCGGTGCGCGCCGCTACCGGCTCTACCGCCCGCCCGGTGTCGGCTTCGGCGATCGGCTGCCCTTGCTGGTGATGCTGCACGGCTGCGGGCAGGACGCGAACAGCTTCGCCACCAGCACGCGCATGAACCGCATCGCCGCGCGCGAAGGCTTCTTCGTGCTCTACCCCGAACAGGACCGGCTGGCCAACGCGCAAGGCTGCTGGAACTGGTTCGACACCACCGCAGGCCGCGCGCAGGGCGAGGCAGCGTTGATCATGAATGCCATTGACCAGGTCTGCCTGCTGTACCCGGTCGACCGTGCGCGCGTGGCGGTGGCGGGCTTGTCGGCCGGTGCCAGCATGGCCGCGCTGCTGGCCACGCGGCAGCCCGATCGATTCAAGGCGGTGGTGATGCATTCCGGCATTCCGCCCGGCACCGCGCATTCAACGCTGTCGGCCGTCGGCGCCATGCACGGCCGCCGCGCCACCCGGCCGCTGCCGGCCGCGCCGTCCATACGGTCCACACTGTCCACGCCCGACGCCGCATGGCCACCGCTGTTGGTGATCCACGGCGCAGTCGACCGTGTGGTCGCGCCAAGCAACGGAGAGGCGGCAGCGCAGGTGTGGGCCGACGCCACCGGTGCGCGCGCGGGCGCCGCGCGCAGCGTGCAGCGCGGTCAGCGTCACCCGATGGCGGTGACCGACTTCAAGCAGCGCGGCCGCACGGCGGCGACGCTGGTCGAAGTGCAGGGGCTGGGCCATGCGTGGAGCGGCGGCGCGGCCAGCCAGCCGTTCAGCGACAGCCAAGGGCCCGACGCTTCGCGCATGGTGTGGGCGTTTGCGGCGAAGCAGTTCGGTGGGCGATGAGCCGCAGGCCGGTGTTGCAACCCTGCTCCCAGGTCAACCCGTGGACACTCAAACGCAAAGCCCCAGCGCATGCGACTCAAGTCACTTCGGCTCCGGCATGGCCGACGAGTGGTGGTGCGTGATCAACCATTGGCCATCGCGGAATCCGTAAACGTAGCTGTAGCGCGCCGACACCTTGCTGCCGTCTTTGAAACCGAAGGTGTAGGTGCCGACGTCCTGCGCCACATTGCAGCCGATCTTGATGAATCGCTTGTCGATGGTGCCCTGCGGCTGGTTCTTCACGAACTTGACGAAGTAGTCATTGATCTCTGCATGGTTCGTGCGCGGCGTGTTCGACACCGTCGGCAGCAGCACGGCATCGGTCGCATAGTTTGCCGTGACCTTGGCCGGCTCCAGCGTTTTGAGCGACGCATTCCAGCGGTCGAACAGCGCAGCAATGGTTTTCTCGTCGGTGACCTGGCAGGTTTCGGTGCGGGCCTGGGCCGAGCCAGCGGCCATCAGCGCGGCGGCGGCCAAGGCGGGAATCAGCTGGGCAGACAAGGTTTTCATGGTGGGCATTCCTTCATGGATCGACGACCCCGTTGGGGCGAATCTCACAGGCACCGGATGTGCGCTGCGGTGAAGGCAGTGTCGACAAGCCAGGTGAACCACAGCGGTGTGGTTGCGTGAACGGTGAGCGACGAATTGATGAACGCCGGATGAATTCCGCCGCTCAGCGGTCCAGCGAAGTCAAGCCGCTTCCAGGCGATAGCCCAGCCCGCGCACGGTGTGGATCAGCGGTGGCTCGCTGCCGTCGTCGATCTTGCTGCGCAGGCGACGGATGTAGACGTCCACCACATTGGTGAGCGGGTCCTCGTTGGTGCCCCACACGTTGGCCAGGATGCGCTCGCGGCTGAACAACCGGCCCGGCGCCGACATCAGCAGCTCCAACAGCGCCAGTTCGCGTGCCGTCAACGTCAGCGGCCTGTCTGCGCGCGTGACGCGCATGGTGTCGCGGTCGAGCACCAGGTCGGCCACCACCAGGCGCGGCGACGCTGCCGGCGTGGTGTCGCGCGACCGCCGCATCAGTGCCTCGATGCGCGCCAGAAGTTCTTCGAACGCGAACGGCTTGGCAAGGTAGTCATCGGCGCCGAGTCGCAGCCCGGCGACGCGGTCTTCCAGTGCGCCCAGGGCAGACAGCATCAGGATCGGCAATTGCACGCCGTCGGCACGCAGCGTCTGACAGACTTCCAGGCCGGTCATGCCGGGCAGCATCACGTCGAGCACCAGCACGGCGGGCGTGGCGTCGTTGCGCATTTGCTGCGCGACATCGCGTGCCTTGATCAAGCCGTCGGTGCCGTTGCGCGCCACCTGCACGCGATAGCCCTCGGCGCGCAAACCGCGTTCCAGGAAGTCGGCCACGCGCGTGTCGTCTTCGACGATGAGGATGTTCATGCGCTGGGTGCGATCTCAGTCGCGGCTGTCGGTCGCATCGGTCATGACCGGCAGCCGCAGCGTCACCGCCGTGCCGCGTCCGGCCGGGCTTTCAACACCGATGCGCCCACCGTGTGCACGCGCCAGCGTGGCGGCGATCGGCAGACCCAGTCCGCTGCCATCGGCGCGGTGCAGTCGGGCGCGTGCGCTGCGGAAGTTGCGTTCGAACAAACGGGGCAGGTCATCTGCATCAATGCCGATGCCCTGATCGGATATGCGCAGCTCCCACAGCAAGCCGGCTTCGGGGTCCACCAGCTGTCGAGCTTGCACCTGTACCAAGCCCTCGGCATGCGAGTAGCGCACCGCGTTGTCCAGCAGCAGGGTGAACAGTTGACGCAGCCGCTGCGCGTCGGCCAGCACCTGCACGCCGCTCGTCTCGCCGCGTGGGGTCTCGACCCGCACGCTCCGCTCGCGCCCCAGAGCCTGGGCCTGCTCGATGGCATCGCGCAGCGGCTCCGCCACGTCAAGCGGCGCGCGGCTCAACGCCAGCGCATCGATGTCGCTGCGCGCCATCAGCAGCAAGTCGTCGATCACGATGCCAAGGTGCTTCGCCGCGTCGACGATTCGCAGCAGCGATGCCTTGTACTCGTCGACCGGCTTCTCGCGCCCGCGCAGCGCGATCTCGGCTTCGCCGCGGATGGCGGTGGTGGGTGTTCTGAGCTCATGGCTGATGTCGGCGAACAACTGACGGCGTCGCGCGTCGACTTGCTGCAGCGTGTGCAAGGCCTGCTGCAGTTCGACCGTGCGCACCTGCACCAGTTCTTCCAGCCGCTGCCGCGCCTCGGCCTCGCGCTGGCGGTGTTGCGCAAGCTCACCTGTCATCGCGTTGACGCGTGCCGCAAAGCGTGCGAACTCGTCGCGCCGGTGGTCGGGAATGCGGTGCTGCAGGTCGCCACGCTGCAGCGCTTCGGCACCTGCTTTGAGTTCGTCGAGCGGTTGGCGCAGCGCGCGCGCGAAGTACGCTGCCAGCAGCGTTGCCGCCAACGCGATCGTGACCGTGGCACCCAGTGCGAAACCGCGCACCAGCCTCAACGACCGGTCAGCGGCGGCGCGGTCGCGAGCCACGGCAGCCCGCTCGCGAGCGATGCTTTCGGCCACCAGCGACCGCAGGTCCCGGCCCTGGGACATGTTGAAGACGCGTGTCAGTTCGGTCCAGGCCGCGGCAGCGTCCGCACCGGGCGGCAGCGCACGGGCAGTGGCCATCTCGGTGCGAAGCTCCTCCAGGCTGCTGCGCAGCACCACCAAGGCATCCTGGCGTTGACGGTGCTCGGCGTCGCCGCTGGCGCGGTTGCCGTCCAGCTTGGCGGCCGACGCTGCGAGTGACTGCAGGCCGCTGATCGTGGCCGACATGTCAGCCTGCAGCGCGTCGCGTTGCCGCGGGTCAGCCCCGGCGTCCAGCAGGGCCTGGGACAACCAGGTGCGCAGTCGCTGTTTGGTGGCCGACAACTCCAGAAATCCAGCCAGCAGATCGCTGGCCACGCGGCCGCGCTGCACGTTGTTGGCGGCCACGTCGATGGCCCACCACGCCACGCCGCCCTGCAGCAGCGAGGCGACGGCCAGCGCACCCAAAGCGATTGCAAGTCGTTTGCGAAACATGCCGCATTGTCGATGTCTCAACAACCGCCAGATGAACGGCAGATGACAGTCGGATGAATGGACTTGGCCCGACGCTGCGTCACGCGCCCCGCCGCGCCGACACCACGATGCCGCCGACGATCAGCGCGAACGCGAGCGCGTGGAACCACTGCGGCGCTTCGCCCAGCACGGCCGCCGACAACACGGCGGCGAACAGCGGCGTGAGGTTGCTGAAGAACGCCGCCATCGCCGGCCCGCCGCGTGACACGCCCAGGCCCCAGCAGCGGTACGCAATGATCGACGGGCCAACCGCCACGTAAAACAAGGCCGCCAGCACCCAGCCGCTCCATTGAATCGGCGCCGCGCCCAGCGCCACTTCACCGGCGGCGCCGGCGCCCGCGACCAGCAGCCCGAACAGCGTTTGCACCAGCAGCAACTCGGCCCAGTTCCAGTCGCGCGTGCCGTCATTGAGACCGACGGCAATGCGCGGCGCGTGCGGCGGCTGCATCGAGGCCGGTGGCCGCGCCAGCCGCCAGCTGTACAGCGCCCACGCGGCGGTGGCCACCACCACGTACAGATCGCCACGCACGAAGTGCACGCGGGCCAGCGCCGAAGCGTCGCCGCGCGCGATCACCAGCAGCACGCCGGCCACCGACAGCGCGGCGCCCAGCGCCTGGCGGCGCGTTGGCTGCACGCGGTAGAACGCCGCGCCCACCGCCAGCATCCACACTGGCAGGCTGGCCGCGATCAGCGTCACGTTGATGGGGGTGGACGTGACCAGCGCCAGGTACTGCATCGCGTTGTAGGTGCCCACGCCCAGCAGACCCAGCAGCATCAGGTGCGGCCAGCGCGCCAGGATGTCGCGTGGCTCGCGCAGCACGCGCCAGCCCAGCGGCAACAGCAGCAGCGCGGCCAACGCCCAGCGCAGGAAGTTCAGCGTCAGCGGCGGCACGCTGCCCACCGCCAGCCGGCCGACCACCGCGTTGCCGGCCCACAGCAGCGGCGGCAGGGTCAGCAGCACGGCGGTGCGCGCGTCGATGCGGCTCATCGCTTGATCGGCTCAGGCCGGCATCGCCGTGCCGCAGTTCCAGCACTGCTCGAACGGCCCGTCGATCAGCTCGCGGCAGCCGGGGCATGCCCAGTGGCGGTGCACCGGGTGGCGCAGCTGGTCCAGCAACACGCGGGCCGCGGCCAGGCGCTCGTCGTCCATCACCCACAGCTCGGGCAGCGACTGGTCCGGCGGCACCTCGCCGGCAATGCTGCTGGCGTAGGCCCGCTGCACCGTGGTGGCGATGCCGGCGTGGGTCAGCAGGTCGGACCACAAGGTCGCAAGCGCGAGGTTGGGTGCCGTGATCAGGCGTTTCATCGATGGGGGCAGTGGCAATGCAAGACAGGTGACGGCACCTTAACGCATGGCGTGCGCCGCGAACTGCAAGCTAGGGGGCAGGGCGGTGTCGTTCGAATCGGTATGTCTTTCGTAATGGCCGCCCGCCTAGGCTGAACCCATCAATGAGGCCCCGCGTCCGGGGTCGACAGGGGGATCGCCGTGGCATCGACCATTCACCGTTCGGGCTTGCGAAAGCCGGGTCTCGCCGCGCTGTGCGCGGGCGCCTTGTCGCTGGTGCTGTTGTTGGCGGGCTGCGGTGGCGGCGACGACACGCCCTCACCTGGCCCGTCGACGCCAACCGTCGCGTCCATCACCGTCACGCCGGCCAGCGCCAGCATCGGCGTCGGGCAAACGCAAAGCGTGAAGGCCGAAGCGACCGACCAACACGGTGCAGTGATGGCCGGCGTCAGCTTCACCTGGGCCTCGTCGAACCGCGATGTGGCCACCGTGAGCGAGGGCGTGACCACGGGTGTGGCGGCCGGCACCGCCGGCATCACTGCCAGCAGCGGCGGCGTGACCAGCAACCCGGCCAGCCTGACGGTGGTGGTGGCGGCGGCGGTGGGCAGTGTGGTCATCGACAAGCCGTCGGTGCTGCTGACCGGCGGCGGCCAGTCGGCGCAGTTGGCGGCGCAGTTGCTGGACCCGCAGGGCGGGCCGTCGTTCGGCAGCGTGACCTGGACCTCCAGCGCACCCGACAAGGTGTCGGTCGACGCCGCCGGCCGGCTGCTGGCGCTGGGCATCGGATCGGCGCAGGTGTTCGCGCAGGCGGCCGGTGTGCGCTCGGCGCCGACACTGGTGATCGTGGCGCAGCCGCAAGCCGGCGCGCTGCTGGTTGCCGACGCGCAGGTGGTGTCGGTCGGGCCGCCGCTGCGGCTTGCGCCGGGCGCCGTGCCGGGGGTCGGCACCGAGTACGAAGTCACGCTGCAAGGCGTGGCCGTGCCCGCGCTGGGCACCTTGTTGATGGCTGTCGAGATGGCGCCGGTGGCCGGCAAGGTGGTGGCGACGCGGCAAGAGTCTGCCGGGCTGGTGGTGACCCTCGCACTGGCGCCGCTGTACCAGCTGTTCAGCGACTACGACATTCGCTTCGACATCGACCTCTCGGCCTACAACTTCGAAGCGGTGACGAATCGATCTGCAGCGGCAGTGACGAAGGCCACGCAATCGACGCGAGCGACCGGTGCGGTGTGGACGCCGGCGCAAGGCAAGCGTGCCTTGGCGGCGACGCGTCCGCTCGCGTTCTTCGCGCCGTTCAAGGCCTGGGACTGCGACGCCAGCATCGACAGCAGTCTCGCCTCCCGGACCATCCAGCTCTCGCTGGAAAACACGCTGCACCTGGTGCTCGAAGACCGGCCCGGCTTCACCCGCCACACGCTGGAAGGATCAGCCCAGATTCGCGGCAAGGCGGGCCTCGCGTTGAAGGTGGGCTTCAGCGCAAAAGGAAGCTGCGAAGCCCAGGGGCGGCTCAACGTGCCGATCGGCGGCGTGTTCGCCTTGCTGGTGATGCCGGCGGTGCGCTTCGGAATCGGTGCTGCGCTGGACGGCGAGATCACGCTGGTGGAAGGGGAACTGAGCGTCGACGGCAGCGTGGGCTTCAGCACCGTGGTGGGCTGGGAATGCGGCGGTGTCGGGGCGGCCTGCCGTGGGCTGAATGACATCAAGTTGTTGGACGATTTCAAGACCACCTCCAAAATTCCCAGCAAGCGGGACATGCGGGCCAAGATCTCGGGTCAGTTCTATGTGCTGGCCGGGCTCGACGCGAGTTTTTTGTTCGGCAGCTTGAACGCCAAGATCGTCGAAGCGCGGATTGGTCCGAAGCAGTCGTTCGACCTGGGCTTCGAAGAAGACCAGGCGGCACGGCCCGACTACGCGGCCAGCTACGGCCTGAGGCTCGAAGGGATTGTCGAACCAGGTGCGGCGCTGAAAAGCGCGATCAAGAAAGTCATCGCTGACGACTCGACGTCGGTGAAGCTGGAGCTGACGATTTCGGAGGCGATCTCGGAGTCGCCCAAGGGAACGCTCAGCGTCAGCGCGCCCCGGGTGCGGCCCGACGCCCCGCTGGATTTCACGGTCGATTTCGATCTCAAGACAGTGGCGTACTGGGCGCTCGGCTACAACGTGGTGGGGGTCGAGCTGTACCGGCGCGCCGCAGGCGAGACCGAGTTCACGCACTGGAAGTTCATGGACCTGATCGCCAACAACCGGGCCACCTACCGCTGGGTGCCGGTGGAGGCCGATGCGGGCAGCTACGAATTCGCCGCCCTGGTGAAAACCCAGCTCGACCCATTGCCCTTGCTCGAGGTCGGCATCGACTCGGTCAAGCAGGTCGAAGTCAGCTGCTTCTCGTCGGGCCTGCTGTCAAGCCGCGCCGACGTGCGTGTGCGAACCCAGGCGACTCGCGCCAACGGCAGCCGCGTCAAACCCCAGGCACTGAGTTGCCAGAACATGTGGGTGGGAACGGCCAGCGTGGTCGCACGCACGCCGGGGTCACCGCCCTCGGACAACATCACCAGCACGTCGACCGTCACCTGGAAGCCGGACCACGTCGAGGGCGACACACCGATCTACACGCCCAGCAGTGGCAGCTTCACGCTGGCGTTCAACTTCACGTCGCTGGGCTGCACGACGAGCTTGTCGCCGAACAATTTTGTGATCGACAAGGCGCGCGATGCCGGGTCCAAATTGTTCATCAGCAAGATCCCGTTCATGCCGCCGAGCTACGGCATCTCGGGCCGACAGTTTGTCGACTTCACCTCTACGGTCTCGTGTCCGGGCAAATCGGATGTCGTGTCAGAGCTGAAGAATTACCTGGTCGACTATGCCTCGGGCAGCGGGCCGCTGACCGACCAGGCCAGGCTTTCGGGCAGCTACGAAGACCTTCAGTTCACCAACACGTGGGACTTCGCGCTGCCATGAACGCGCGCGCACAACCGACCATCACCGCGTCGATGAAGCCGCGCTTCGCTCGCCTGTGCGCGCTGACCCTCGCCGCCGCGCTGCTGCTGCCGCCGGTACCCAGCCACGCAATTGCGCCGCTGCTGCTGGTGATGCTGAAGCAGATGGTGCAGGACGCCGCCAAGTCGATGCTGAAGGACATGCTGCTGTCGCAGTTGAACGGCATGGGTTGCAAGGGCATGGCGCTTGCCAACGCGCTGCAGGGCATGACGCTGCGCGGTGTGCTGCGCGGCGTGGCGGGCAGCGTGCCGCCGCCGATGGGCATGCCGATGGGCCTGCCGATGGGCATGGGCATGCCCGCCGGCCTGCCGCCCGAGATGGCCGCGAAGATGGGCAGCCTGGTGCCGGGGCTGGGACAGATGCCGGCCGGCATGGCACTCGACCCAGAACAGATGGCCGCGATGGCGCGCATGCAGCAGGCGATGAGCCAGCCGCTGTCGCCACGCGAGACGCTGGCGAGCATCGACGCGCTGACTGAACTCGGCTTCTTGCCGAAGCCGATTCAGGCCGAGTTGAAGGAGTGCATGTTGCTGATCCCTGCCGCTGCGCAGGCGCTCGGCATGGGCATGGGCATGCTGCAGCCGATGATTCCGCAGCTGCGGCAAGCGCGCGCCGAACTGCATGCGCTGCCCGTTGCCGAGCAGGACGAAGTGGCCGCCGCGCTAGCACAAGACCTGTCGTTGTTGTCGATTGAGGAGCGCCCCCAGGCCGACGACATACGTCGTCCGCCCCCCGAGGGGGTGAGAAACACTTGGGGCGGCCCGGCGCTTGTTTCTCACGAGCGCAAGGCGCTGGCCGACTTCCTGGACTCGGGCTTCTTTCCGAAGCGCGTGGCCGACGGCGTGAAGGAGCGCATGGCGGCACGATGACTTGCACCACTACGGCCCAGGCTGCAAGACCGCGCGAGTGCTGGCACCATGGCGGACCCTTCACAGCACGCCACGGAGAACACCATGCCCCAGCAGACCAGCGCCACCGTTCGAGTCGATCAACACGGCGGCCCCGAGGCGATGCACCTCGTCGACCTGCCGGTGGGCGACCCTGGCCCCGGCGAAATTCGCATTCGCCACCATGCCTGCGGGCTGAACTTCATCGACGTGTACCAGCGCTCGGGCGTCTATGCGCTGCCGATGCCGCTGTCGCTGGGCATGGAGGCCGCAGGCGTGGTCGAGGCGGTGGGCGAAGACGTGACCCACCTGAAAGCCGGCGACCGTGCCGCCTACGCCAGCAACCCGCCCGGCGCCTATTGCGCGCTGCGCGTGATGCCGGCCAAGTGCGTGGTGAAGTTGCCCGACGCCATTTCGTTCGAGACCGGCGCGGCCATGATGCTGAAGGGCCTGACCGCGCAATACCTGCTGCGCAAGACGCTGCCGCAAGAGGGCCTGCAGCCCGGCGACTTCGTGCTGTTCCACGCGGCCGCCGGCGGCGTTGGCCTGATCGCCTGCCAATGGGCGAAGGCCCTCGGCCTGCAGCTGATAGGCACCGCGGGGTCGGACGAAAAATGTGCGCTGGCTGCGGCCAACGGCGCCGCCTTCACCATCAACTACCGCAGCCAAGACTTCGTCGCGCGGGTCAAAGAAATCACCGGCGGCAAGGGCGTGAAAGTGGTCTACGACTCGGTCGGCAAGGACACCTTCGAGAAGTCGCTCGACTGCCTGCGCCCGTTCGGCCTGATGGCCAGCTTCGGCAACGCGTCGGGCGTGGTGGCACCCATCGCGCCAGGCATTCTGGGTGCCAAGGGGTCGCTGTACCTGACGCGCGCCACGCTGTTCACCCACATAGCCACCCGCGAGGCGACGCAGGCGATGGCCGACGAGCTGTTCGCGATGGTTACCAGCGGCAAGGTGAAGATCCATATCGACCAGCGCTTCGCACTCGCCGACGTGGCGCAGGCGCACCGCGAACTGGAAGCGCGCAAGACCACCGGCTGCAGCGTGCTGATGCCTTGATGGCATGCGTGCTGCGCGCGCTCACGGCCCCCTGACGGCGCCGATGTCCAACTGGCGCGGGGGGGTCCGCAACCAGCCGAAGAAGTCGGCCGGCGGAACATAGGCGAGGTTGGCTTTGCCGATCGCGGCCGAGCCCGCCTTGATGCGGTAGTTCGCGCCGGCGAATCCGCTGCCCACGCTGAACAGCGGGTTGCCGTTCACGTCACCCGGGCCTGCCGCCCCGGCTGCGCTGGCGCCGAACCACAAGTTGTTGCTGAAGCGCAGGCCGACCGCGTTGTCGACCGCGCTGACGCGCCTGCCGGCGTTGGGCCCGGTCCAGTAGAAGATGTTGTTGGCGAACACCGTGTCCTGGTGCGCGCTGCGCGGGTCGGCGCGGCAGGCCACGGGGTTGGCCGCGTCAATGCATTTGTCGCCCAGGAACAGCAGCGATTCGGCGCTGCCCACGAAGGTGTTGTTGACGATGCGCATGCCCTTCATGCCGTCGCCGCCCTGGTTGTCGTAGGCGTAGCTGCCGTAGAAGAAGGCCTGGCGCGTGTTCAGCACGATGTTGTTGCGGATTACGTTATCGCGCAGATGCGGCTGCGGCCGGCCGGTGTAGCTGTCGGTTTCGGCCGCCACCTGAATGCCGCTGCCGGTCATCGGCTGCCCGTTGCTCCAGTTGGTGATCGGGCAGTTGGCGAAGAACGCCGGGTTGCTGTTGGCGACCAGGTTGCGCTCGAGCAGCGAGCCGCTGGTGGTGTCGAGGTACAGGCCCGGCGAACAGCTGTTGGTGATTCTGTTGTTGACGGCCCAGATGCCCGCACCGATGACGCCCAGGCCTTCGCCGACGGTGGCGTCGATGCGGTTGTTGCGCACCGTGACCTGATCGGCGAACACGCTGACGCCCTGGCCCCACGGCGGCAGCTGGTTCGGGCTGCGGAAGTCGGCCTTCCTCCAGCGCAAGTTGGTGTTGCTGATGTTGTTGGCGTCGATCACCACCTGGTAGGCCGGCGTCACCGTGGTGTCCGGTGGGTAGTAGCCCTTGTAGATCGCGATGCCGGTGCCGCCGACGTTGCGCACCGTGCTGCCGAACACCCGCACGTGGTGCACGCCGAGCAGCAGGAAGCCAGCGTTGCCGAAGCTCTCGCAGGTGATGTGGCGAATGTCGAGGTAGCTGCCGGGTGTGGAGATGCAGGCCGGACCTTCGGCATCGAACACACCGTCACCGGCGATGACCACGCTGTCGGGCTTGCCCGCCACGGTTTCTACCGGGCGGATCACCACCCAGTTGTCGGCGCTGCCGTCGATCGGCAACCAGCTGCCTTCAGGCCAGCGATAGCGGCCACCGACGATCCAGATCGTGGTGCCGGCACCGGCGCTTTGGGCGGCCCGCGCCAGCGTGGCGAACGGCCGTTGTCGGCTGCCGTCGTTGTCGTTGTTGCCGTTGGGCGCGACGTACAGGTTGGCACTGCCGGGCCGCTGCACGACCACGAAGCTGGCACCTGCGGCCGGGCTGCCGGCCAACACCGCCTCGGCCGACGCAACCGCATCGGGCACTGCTTCCGCCGCCGCAAATTGAGTCGGTCCGGCGGACTGAGCGGTGGATGCCGGTCCCTCGGTGGGTGACACGTCGGCTTCTCCGCCGCCACATGCCGACAACACAATCACACAGCCCAGGACGGTGCCCACCAGGCGACGCGAAAACAACTGCATGCTCAACCCCGACAACTTCAGACGACAGCGTATTGCAGCTTCTTTGGTGACCGTCAGGCGAAAGCGCAGGTGATGCTTTGCGTCCGGATGTGTTGCGGGAAGGCTCAGCGTGTGCGGCGAACGCGCAGCAACTCGTCCAGGATCAGCAGCACCGCGCCGACCGTGATGGCGCTGTCGGCGATGTTGAACGACGGGAAGTACCAACCGGCGGCGTGCAGCTGGATGAAGTCGATTACGTGGCCGTGCAGCAGCCGGTCGATCACGTTGCCGATGGCGCCGCCCAGAATCAACGACAGCGCCCAGCTGAACATGCGCTGCCCGCCGTGGTTGCGCAGCATCCAGACGATGAAGCCGGTGGCCACGGTGCCCAGCCCGACGAAGAACCAGCGCTGCCAGCCCGAGGCACCCGCCAGGAACGAGAACGCCGCCCCCGCGTTGTGGACCCGCACCACGTTGAAGAACGAGGTGACGGTGCGGCTCTCGCCGAGTTGGAAGTTGCCGACGATCAGTGTCTTGGTGAACTGATCCAGCAGGATGATGAGCAGGGCGATGGCCAGCCAGGGGAGGAGGTTTGCAGATTTCTTTGCCATGGGGATCAAGGAATACCAAGCCGTTCACGCCATTTGGCGGGGTCTTGCGAGGTGTGAAAAACCAGGTGGATCACGACGCGTTCATCGTCGAACTCGTAGAAAACCTCAAATGGAAAATGCCGCACAAGTGCGCGGTGGAAGGGATGCGATGCGACTCGAAAACTCTGCGGTGTGCGCTGAATTCGTGACGCCGCTGCCTCGGCGGCCAACCTGAAGCGGTGTCCCAAGCCGGGCTGCTGTGCCTGGTACCACCGATAGGTGGCTTTGATGTCGGCAGCGGCCGCAGGCGAGACGATCAGCCGCCGCATCAAGCCTCGTCCAGGGTGCGCACCACCTCATCCCATGTCAGGCCAGATTCGGGGTTGGCATCGAAGCGCTTCTTGCGTTCACGCAGCTCATTGATCACCCACTCCGGCACAGGCAGTTCGGCTTCGCGCGGGATCAGGCTGTCCCAGAGATCCTCGACCAGTTGCAGTCGCTCGGCGGGAGGCAGTTCGAAAAGTTCGGCAAATTCGGATTGATGGACCATCGAGCGCTCCTGGGTGTCACGCCACTGTACGGCGTTCGCCGTCACCGAACAAATTGCTCGTGCAGCGCCCGCAGATCGTCGGGTGCGCCGGGTCGATTCCCACGTCGTCGCGGTAGTGCCAGCAGCGTTCGCATTTGGTGGCGGACGATGGTTTGACGGTGACCTGCAGATCGTCGCCCTCGAGCAGCGTGGCGCGCGAGGTGATCGTGACGAACTTCAAGTCGTCGCCCAGTGACGCGAGCAGCGCGTGGTCTGCGGCCGCCACCGTGATGTCGATCTCGGCCTGCAACGAAGAGCCCAGCGTGCCCGCACTGCGCACTGCCTCGATCTCCTTGTTGACGGTGTCTCGAATCTCGCGAATGCGTCTCCACTTTGCCAGCGCCGCCTCATCGGCCCAGCCGCTCAGGTCGCGGTACGTCTCGGTGAAGATCGACTTCCCGGGCTCCGGCGCGGCGATCTTCCACGCCTCTTCGGCCGTGAAGCTCAGGAACGGTGCCATCCAGCGCAGCATCGCCTGCGTGATGTGCCACAGCGCGGTCTGCGCGCTGCGGCGGGCCTTGGAATTCGGCGCGGTGGTGTAGAGCCGGTCTTTCAGCACGTCGAGGTAGAAGGCGCCCAGGTCTTCGCTGCAAAATACCTGCAGCTTGGCGACCACCGGGTGGAATTCGTAAATCTCGTAGTGGGCCAGCACGTCGGCCTGAAACTGCGCCGTGCGCGCCAGCGCCCAGCGATCGATCTCCAGCATCTGGTCGAGCGGCACCGCTTGCGTTGCGATGTCGAAGTCGCTGGTGTTGGCCAGCAGGAAGCGCAGCGTGTTGCGGATGCGGCGGTACGAGTCGACCACGCGGGCGAGGATCTTGTCGTCGATGGCCAGGTCGCCGGAGTAGTCGGTGGCGGCGCACCACAGGCGCAAGATCTCGCCGCCGTACTTCTTGGCCGACGCCTCCAGCGGCATGTAGTTGCCCAAGCTCTTGCTCATCTTGCGGCCGGTACCGTCGACGGTGAAGCCGTGCGTCAACAGGCCTCGGTAGGGCGCGCGTCCTTCCGTGGCGCAGGCGATCAGCAGCGACGAATGGAACCAGCCTCGGTGCTGGTCGTGGCCTTCGAGGTAGAGGTCGGCCTCTTGCGCGTGTTCGGTGGTGGCGCCGGGGTGGCTGCCGCGCAGCACATGCAAAAAGGTCGAGCCGGAGTCGAACCAGACATCGAGGATGTCGTTGCTCTTGGTGTAGTGCGAGGCCTCTGCACCCAGAACATCTTCCACGCTCAACTTCGACCAGGCTTCGACGCCGCCTTGCTCGACGATGCCGACGGCGCGGTCGATCAGCGCCATCGTGTCGGGGTGCAGTTCGCCGCTGTCCTTGTGCAGGAAGAACGGCAGCGGCACGCCCCAGTTGCGCTGCCGGCTGATGCACCAGTCGGGCCGGTTCGCGATCATGTCGCGCAGGCGGCCCTGGCCGTTCTCGGGGTAGAACTTCGTCTGTTCGATGGCGGCCAGCGCCAGCGCGCGCAGCGTCTCGGCCGGGGCTGAGGTGGCGAACACGCCGGCGCGTTCGTCGGTGGCTTCGTCCATGCGCACGAACCACTGCGCCGCCGCGCGGTAGATCACCGGCGTCTTGTGGCGCCAGCAGTGCGGGTAGCTGTGGACCAGGGTCGACGTGGCCAGCATGCGGCCGGCCGCTTTGTCGTCACCACGGAGCGCATCGGCCACCAGCGGCGCGGCCTTCCAGATGTTCATGCCGCCGAACAGCGGCAGCGAGGCGTCGTAGCTGCCATTGCCCAGCACCGGGTTCAGGATGTCGTCGACCGCCATGCCGTGGGCGCGGCAGGAGGCGAAGTCTTCGATGCCGTAGGCCGGCGCGGCATGCACGATGCCGGTGCCGTCTTCGGCGCTGGCGTAGTCGGCCAGGTAGACCGGTGCCAGGCGGTCGTAGCCAGGGTCGACGGCGGCCAGTGGATGGTGAAACTTCAAGCCGTCCAGTGCCGTGCCTGGCGCGGTGGCGAGCACCGTGCCCTGCAAGCCGTAGCGCGCCAGGCAGGCATTCACCAGCGCACTGGCCAGCACCAGCAGGCCGCGTTCGGTGTCGACCAGCGCGTACTCGATCTCGGGGCCCACGTTGAGCGCCTGGTTGGCCGGGAGGGTCCACGCGGTGGTGGTCCAGATGACGATGAAAGCGTCCTTGCCCAGCGCCTTCAAACCGAACGCTGCGGCCAATTTTTCGGGCTCGGCGGACAGGAACGCGACATCGACGGTCTGCGACTTCTTGTCGGCGTATTCGATCTCGAATTCGGCCAGCGAGCTGCCGCAGTCGAAGCACCAGTAAACAGGCTTCAAACCGCGGTAGACGAAGCCGCGCTCGATGATCTTTTTCAGCACGCGGATCTCGCCGGCCTCGTTGCCG
>JANNBZ010000435.1:0-16362 GCA_031386065.1 Burkholderiales bacterium | reverse complement strand
GCAGCGGGCCAGGCCGGTCAGCAGCGACTCGACGCCGACCACGAGCACGCCGCCGGCCGGCCCGGCCGCTGGCACACGCGGGCGGCGTTGGGCAATCACTTCGTCGGGCGTCGGCAGCGGCTCGGCCGGGCGCAACAGGGTCTCGATGCTGCGCAGCGAGAATTCGTCCTTGCCGACCACTTCGAACAGCGCGTCGGCATTGCGAAAACCGAGCTGGGTCGCCAGGTCGCCCAGCTTGAGCGCGGTCTTGCCTTCGCGCTGCAGCAGCTTCTCGACCGCCTCTCGGCCGCGCGCGATCGTGGCTTGTTGCGCGAGCGCGTTGAACCAGGCGCGCACCTTGGCCCGCGAGCACGCGCTGCGCAGGTAGCCCAGCTCGGGGTTCAGCCAATCGAGCGACGGCCCGCCCTCCTTGGCCGCGACGACTTCAACGGTCTGGCCCGACTGCAGCGGCGTGTTCAGCGGCAGCATCGCGCCATCGACGCGCGCGCCGCGGCAGCGGTGGCCCAGGTCGGTGTGCAGGTGGTAGGCGAAGTCGATCGCCGTCGCGCCGGCCACCAGTTCGACCACCGCAGCCTGCGGCGTGAAGACATAGATGCGGTCGTCGAAGTTGGCGCCGCCTGCCGTGGACTCGCCAGCGCCCTGCTCCACGAAGTCGCGTTCCCAGGCCAGCAACTGGCGCAGCACCGCCTTGCGCGCCTCGGCCACCTGGGCCTCGAAACTGCCGCCGGCGCTGACACCGCCAGCGTAGCCGCGCGCACCGGCCTCCTTGTAGGCCCAGTGCGCGGCCACGCCGTGCTCGGCGTGCTCGTGCATGGCGCGGGTGCGGATTTGCACTTCGACCGCGCGGGCGTCAGCGTCGCGCACCACGGTGTGCAGCGACTGGTAGCCGTTGACTTTGGGGCGGGCGATGTAGTCGTCGAACTCGCCTTCGACCGGTCGGTGCAGCTGATGCACCAGGCTCAGCGCGGCATAGCAGGCGGGCACGTCGGCCACGATCACGCGCACCGCGCGCACATCGAACACGCGTGAAAAATCCAGCGCCTTGCCCTGCATCTTTTTCCAGATGCTGTGGATGTGCTTGGGCCGGCCCTGCACCTCGGCGGCAATGCCCTGGCGCTGCAGCGCGTCGATCAACTCACGCCGAAAGCCCTCGACTCCCTGTTCGCGCTCAACGCGCTTTTCGTCGAGCAGGCGCGCCACGGCCTTGTACTGTTCGGGCTCCAGAAAGCGGAACGCGAGGTCTTCGATCTCCCACTTGATCTGCCAGATGCCGAGCCGATTCGCGAGCGGCGCGAACACCTGCATCGACTCCAGCGCCAGCGCGTTCGGGCACGGCTGCTTGGTCAGCGCGAAATGGCGCAGCGTCTGCAGCCGAGAGGCCAGCCGCAACAGCACCACGCGCAGGTCGCGCGAAAACGCGAGCAGCATCTTGCGCACCCGCTCGGTCTGCTGCGCACGCTGGTCGGCGCCGACCTTGGCCTCGCGCGCGGCGCGCTGAATTTGCACCAGCTTGCGGGTGTGCATCACCAGGCTGGCCTGCGACGCCCCGAACGCCTTGCTGACCACTTCTTCGGGCTTGTTCAGGTAGTCGCCCGCATACACCAGGTAGGCCGAGGCGCGCATCGCGGGCGCGGCGCCGATGCCGTGCAGGATGGCGGCCACGCCGTCGGCATGCGCCAGCGCGTCTTCACCGGTGTCGAGCACCTCGCCAGCCAACAGCGGTTCGGCAAAGGCGCGCGCGCGCAACAGTTGCGCTGCCGCGTCGAGCTCGTGGTCTTCGACCAACTGAACGATGGGCGCCGCGCTGGGCGGCGTGTCTGGCGAGCCCGTCTTCATGGCCGCAACAGAAACTCCCGAACGACGGCCACCTGGTCCGGTGCGATCAGCGTGGGCGCGTGGCCGACACCGTTGAATTCACGCAGCTCGGCCTTGGGTCCGCGCTGCGTCATGGCTGCTGCGGTGTCGGCGCTGAGCAGGTCGGAGTCGGCCCCGCGCAGCAGCAGCGTCGGGCAGGTGACGGCGTCGTAGGCCTTCCACAGCGCGGCCTGGCCATGCGCGGCCATCTCGGGCGTGATGGCACGCACCGGCAGCGCGATGGCCGGGTCGTAGTGCAGCTTGAAGCCGTTGCCGTCGGGCTTCAGCATCGGGCGCGTCAGCGCCAGCCACTGCTCGCGCGTGTGGGGGCCAAAGCTGGTCGAAATGCCGAGCAGGTAGTCGGCGGCCTCGTCCAGCGAAGCCCAGTGCATCGGCACGCCGAGGTAGCCGGCGATGCGCGCGATGGCTGCCATCTCGATCGTCGGGCCGACATCGTTCAGCACCAGCCGGCGCAACGGGTTGCCCGCCAGCGAGCCCAGGCCGAGGCCGATCAGGCCGCCCATCGAGGTGCCGATCCAGTCGACCGTGGACGCGTTCAAACGCGCCAGCAAGCTGACCATGTCGGCCACATAAGTCGGGATTGCGTAGGCCATCGGGTCGGCCAGCCAGTCGGATTGGCCGCGGCCCACCACGTCAGGACAGACCACCCGGTAGTCGCCGCAAAGCGCCTGCGCCAGCGTGTCGAAATCACGCCCCTGGCGTGCCAGGCCTTGCACGCAGACCAGCACCTTCGGGTTCTGCGGATCGCCCCATTCCCAGTACGCCATGCGATGCAGGCCGCGGCTGTCCAGGCATTGCACGTGTTCGAGGCGGGGGTTCTGCATGCGTCACTTTCGTCTTTGATAATGCACTGTAGCAACCGAAAAGGAATCGACATGCTGAAAGGCAAAACCGCCCTCGTCACCGGCTCGACCAGCGGCATCGGGCTGGGCATCGCGCTGTGTCTGGCGCGCCAGGGCGCGAACGTGGTGCTCAACGGCTTCGGCGAATTCGAAGCCGCGAAGGCGCAAGTGGCCGCGCTGGGTGTGACCGTCGGCTACCACGGCGCCGACATGAGCAAGCCGGCCGAGATCGCCGAGCTGATGGCGTATGCAGCGCGCGACTTCGGCGGCGTCGACATCCTGGTCAACAACGCCGGCATCCAGCACGTGGCGAAGGTTGAAGACTTTCCGGTCGAGAAGTGGGACGCCATCATCGCCATCAACCTCAGCTCGGCCTTCCACACCACGCGGCTGGCGCTGCCCGGCATGCGCGCGAAGAACTGGGGCCGCATCATCAACATCGCGTCGGCGCACGGGCTGGTGGCCTCGCCGCAGAAGTCGGCCTACGTGGCGGCCAAGCACGGCATCGTCGGCTTCACCAAATCGACCGCGCTCGAAGTGGCGACCACCGGCATCACCTCGAACGCCATCTGCCCGGGCTGGGTGCTGACGCCGCTGGTGCAAAAGCAGATCGACGACCGCGCCGCGCGCGAGGGCATCACGGTCGACAAGGCCAAGCTCGACCTGCTGAGCGAAAAGCAGCCCTCGCTCGAGTTCGTGACGCCCGAGCAGTTGGGCGAGCTGGCGGTGTTTTTGTGCTCGCCGGCCGGCAACAACGTGCGCGGTGTGGCCTGGGCTGTCGACGGCGGCTGGACCGCCCAGTAACGACCGGGCCAACCTGGCCCGCCCTATTTCGTCAGCTGCACCGCACCGCTGACGTTCACCGTCACCAGCGCCTTGCCGGCTTCGACCGGCAGCGATTCGTCGCTGGACGCCGACATCGCCTTGGCGCGGTACATCGGTTGTGGGTTGCCGTTCTGCGGCTGGTCGGTGCTGACGTTGACCTCGCGGATCGCGTAGGCGGTGTAGCCGAACTGGCGCGCGTAGTCGGCGGCCTTGGCGCGGTAGCGTGCGATGGCCTGCGTGGCCACGTCGCCCTCGGATTTTTCGCGTTGCTCGCGCGACAGCCCGTAGCTCACACGCGCCACCGTCATGCTGTTGATGCGGCCGACGAGTTGGCTGATGGCGAGCATGTCGCGGCCTTCGATCACCAGTTCGGCGCTGCCCTGCCAACCGGAAATGGTGCTGGCTTTCGAATAGCGCGGAAACATCGAGAAGTTGCCGGTCTGCACTTCGACCTGCCCCGGCTTGGCGACCTTGCGTGCCTCGGTCAGCGCGGCGTCCAGCGCCTGTTTGATGCCCGACTGCACGGCATTTGCCTCCGGGCCGTCGCGGGTGACGCCGAGGGTGACCGACATCCAGTCCTTCGTGACCTCGGCCGAGGCGCTGGACATCAGGTTGACCACGCCCGAAGGCGGCGCGTCGGCCGAGTTTGCAAGACTGGAAACGCCGAGTGCGGTGGCCAGCGTCAAACAGCTGAGAACAAGTTTCATCAAGGGGGCTTTCGAGTGGGATGGACTGGGATGGGCGGCGACGATGTGCCGCAGGCGGTTCACCTTACAGCGTGCCCGCCGACCTCGGCGTTGACACGTCGCCCCAGCAAATCCGCAGTTCCAGCCCGCTGTGGTGGTGCAGGCAAGATTTGTAACAGCTGGTCAGAAGCGGCAAAAGTGGCCGATAACCCTGTGCAAAATTGTCGCTGTTACAAATTTGGAGATGCCGATGAGCAGCGCCACCGCCACCCGCACCGATCGGATCGTGGTCGTCGACGACGACGCCCGCATTCGCGACCTTCTTCGCCGCTACCTGACGCAAGAGGGCTTCGAGGTGCTTCTGGCAGAAGACTCGAAGGCGCTGAACCGCCTGCTGACGCGCGAGACGGTCGACCTGATCGTGCTCGACCTGATGCTGCCCGGCGAGGACGGCCTGTCGATCTGCCGCCGCCTGCGCGCCGGCAACGACCTCACGCCCATCATCATGCTGACCGCCAAGGTGGAAGACGTGGACCGCATCGTCGGCCTGGAAGTCGGCGCCGACGACTACCTGCCCAAGCCGTTCAACCCGCGCGAATTGCTGGCCCGAATCCACGCGGTGCTGCGGCGCCGGCCGATGCTCGAAGCGCCGGGCGCGCCGGCCAAGGAAGCGATGACCGTGACCTTCGGTCCGTTCGAATTCGACCTGGCGCTGCGCCGCTTGTCGAAAGAGGGCGAGCAGATGGCGCTGACCACCGGCGAGTTCTCGATGCTGAAGGCGCTGGTGCGGCACCCGCGCCAGCCGCTGTCGCGCGACAAGCTGGCCCAACTGGCCCGAGGCCGCGAGTTCGAGCCCTTCGACCGCAGCCTGGACGTGCAGATCTCGCGGCTGCGCAAGATGATCGAACCCGACCCGGCACAGCCGCGCTACATCCAGACGGTGTGGGGTGTGGGCTACGTGTTCGTGCCGGACGGCGCGCCTTAACCACCGCTGCGCAGCTTGCGTCGGCCCCCGCGTGGGGCCGTTTTCATGGGCGAGGCACGTCTGCTAGATTCCCGCAGCGCCGCCGCCTTCAACCGCCCTCACCCACTCACCCACGCACCTTCCATGGCCCGAAAGCACGTCGCGCTCAGCCTGTTCTGGCGCACCTTCGTCTTGCTGGCCATCCTGCTGGCGGGCGGCGTGTTCGCCTGGACGCAAACCTTCCGCGCGCTCGAATTCGAGCCGCGCGCGGTGCAGTCGGCGCAGCAGATCGCCAGCCTGGTGAACCTGTCGCGCGCAGCGCTGCTCAGCACCGACGGCATCAACCGCGTCGCGCTGGTGAAGAACATTTCGAAGACCGAGTCGGTGAAGCTGATTCCGCGCGAGCCGGCCGACAAATGGGAGCCGTTCGAGGTCGACCGCTTCTCGCGCGCCATCGGCCAGTCGCTGCGCTCCAGCCTCGGGCCGGGCACGCAGGTGGCCAGCGCGGTCAACGGCATGCCGGGGCTGTGGGTCGGCTTCAACATCGAGAAAGATCCGTACTGGCTTCTGGCCGACCCGACACGGCTGGGGCCGATGGCCAGCAGCACCTTGCTGCTGTGGGTCAGCATTGCACTGCTGGCCACGGTGCTCGGCTCGGTCGCGATTGCGCGGTTGATCAACAAGCCGCTGCGTGACCTGTCGTTCGCCGCCAGCCGCATACGCGAAGGCGAGTTCGATTCGCGGCTCGACGAAAACACGCTGACCAGCGAGATCCGCCAGGTCAACATGGGCTTCAATCGCATGGCGCGCGAACTCGCCAAGGTGGAAGAAAGCCGGGCCGTGATGCTGGCCGGCATCTCGCACGACCTGCGCACGCCGCTGGCGCGTTTGCGCCTTGAAGCCGAGATGAGCGTGCAGGACGAGGAAGCCAAGCGCTTCATGGCGATGGACATCGACCAGCTCGACGCCATCATCGACAAATTCATGGACTACGCGCGGCCCGGCGAAAGCAAGCTGATGCCGGTGCACCTGAGCGGTGTGGTCGACCGCGAGATGGCGGCCTTCCGCGACACCAGCCAGATCCGCATTACCTCGCGCGTGGCGATCGACATCAAGGTGATGGCCGACGACGTGGAACTCGGCCGCGTGCTGCAGAACCTGTTCGAGAACGCGCGCCGCTACGGCCGATCAACCGACACCGGCATCGCGGTGGTGACGGTCAGCTACGCGCGCACCGGGCCGTGGGTGATCCTGAGCGTGCGCGACCAGGGGCCGGGCGCCGACCCGCTGAAGCTCGACCAGCTCACCACGCCGTTCTTCCGCGGCGACGCCGCCCGCACCGCCGCCACCGGCGCCGGCCTGGGCCTGGCCATCGTCGACAAGGCGGTGCAGCGCATGGGCGGGGTGTTCGAGCTGGCCAATGCGCCCGAGGGCGGATTGGTGGCGCATGTGCGGTTGAAGAAGGCGCCATAGCGCCCGGCGCGAGGCTGCCGGATCAAGTCCGGTTCAAACCCGGTTCAACAAGCACACGGCGCGGGCCTCGATGGCTTCGCCGCGCCCGACCGGGCCCATTTTTTCGGCCGTCTTGGCCTTCACATTGACCTGCTCCAGCGTCACCGCCAGCGCCAGCGAAATGCGCTGACGCATGGCCGCAATGTGCGGCGCGAGTTTGGGCGCCTGCGCGATCACGGTGCTGTCGACGTTGCCGATCTGCCAGCCAGCAGCGCGCACACGGCGGGCCGCCTCGGCCAACAGCGCGATGGAGTCGGCACCGCGAAACTGCTCGGCGGTGTCGGGAAAGTGATGCCCGATGTCGCCCAGCGCGGCGGCACCGAACAGCGCGTCGGTGATGGCGTGGCAAAGCGCGTCGGCGTCGGAGTGGCCGAGCAGGCCGTGCGTGTGCGCGATCTCGACGCCGCCCAAAATCAACTGCCGGCCCGGCACCAGGGCGTGCGTGTCCCAGCCTTCGCCGATGCGCCAGACCGGCGCGGATGTCTTGTTCATTCGCGCGTCCTCAGCAAGCGCTCGGCCAACGCGAAATCGCTCGCATAGGTGAGCTTGAAATTCTCGATCGAACCGCGCACCAGCAGCGGTGACAAGCCGCAGGCCTCGATGGCGCTGGCTTCGTCGGTCACCTGTGAACCGGCGCGCTGAAGCGCGTCGCGCAAGACACCCAGCCGAAACATCTGCGGCGTTTGCGCCTGCCACTTGTCGCTGCGGTCCAGCGTGCCGGTCACGCGCCCGTGCTGTGCTTGCTTCAAGGTGTCGGCCAACGGCAGCGCCAGCAGCCCGCCGACGGCGTCGTCGACACAGGCGTCGACCAGCGCGTCGATCCACTGCGGGCGCACCAGGCAGCGGGCCGCGTCGTGCACCAGCACCCAGTCGTGCGTTTGCGCGCCGCGCGCGGCCAGCTCGGCCAGGCCGTTGGCCACGGTTTGTGCGCGTGTGGCGCCACCGCTGCGCGACAGCCAGCCGTCGAAGGCCGGCAGCTGGTGCTCGAACAGCGCGTCGATCGGGCTCAGCACCACCAGCGTGCGGCTGATCCGGCTCACGCCCGCCAGCGCCGCCAGCGTGTGCGCCACCACACTGCGCCCCGCCACCGCCTGGTACTGCTTGGGCAGCAGCGTGCCTGCTCGTTCACCGACGCCTGCACAGGGCACAAGGGCGTAGAAGCGTGGGGACTTGGTGGCTGTCATGGAATGCGATCGGCAGCGCGAATTCTATAATCAGGCTACCCCTTTCGCCCCGTGGCAGGCTGCCGCGGGGCGTTTTGTTTTGCCCGCTTCCCGACGATGCAGCTCCCGGTCATTCCCACAGGAAAACGCTTCACCCTGCCCCGCCCCACCGGCTCGGCCGACGCGCTGCTGCTCGCACGTTTTGCGCAGGCCCAGGCCGCGCAGAAAAAGCTCACCGCCATCGTCACCGCCGAGCCGGCCGACACGCAGCGCCTCGAAGGCGAGCTGGCGTTCTTCGCGCCCGGCCTGCGCGTCGCCGTTTTCCCCGACTGGGAAACGCTGCCGTACGACACCTTCTCGCCGCACCAGGACCTGATCTCCGAGCGGCTGGCCACGCTGTGGCGGCTGTTGCAGCACAGCGGCCCGGGCGAGGTGGACGTGGTGCTGATGCCGGCCTCGACCGCGCTGGTGCGGCTGGCACCGCCCAGCTTCATGGCCGGCTACACCTTCCACTTCAAGCAGAAGGAAAAGCTGAACGAAGCGGCGCTGAAGTCGCAGCTCACGCTGGCCGGCTACAGCCATGTGACCCAGGTGGTGTCGCCGGGCGAATATGCAGTGCGCGGCGGGCTGATCGACCTGTTCCCGATGGGTTCGCTGGTGCCCTACCGGGTGGACCTGTTCGGCGACGAGGTCGACAGCATCCGCACCTTCGACCCCGACACCCAGCGCAGCCTGTACCCGGTGCCCGAAGTGCGGCTGCTGCCGGGGCGCGAATTTCCGATGGACGACGATGCGCGCAACGCGTTCCGCGCGCGCTGGCGCGAACGCATCGAAGGCGACCCGACCAAGGTGCGGCTCTACAAGGACATGGCCACCGGCATCGCCACCGCCGGCATCGAGTACTACCTGCCGCTGTTCTTCGAGGCCACCGCAACGATCTTCGATTACCTGGGACCGGCGTCGACACTGGCCCTGCACGGCGACATCGACGCCGCCCTGAAGCACTTCTGGACCGACACGCGCGAGCGGCATCGCTTTTTGCAGCACGACCGCGAGCGGCCCATCCTGCCGCCGGAAGACCTGTTCCTGAAACCGGAAGACTTCTTCGCGCTGTGCAATGCGCATGCGCAACTGGCGGTGCGCGGACAGGAGCCCACCGATTGGGCGCGACCGCTGCCCGACTTCAGCGTCGACCGCGGCGCCCCCGAGCCGCTGAAGAAGCTGCAAGGGCACGTCGGCACCACCCAGCACCGCGTGCTCATCGTGGCCGAGACCGAAGGCCGCCGCCAAAGCCTGCTCGAACTGCTGCGCGACAGCCGCATCGAGCCGCCGAGCGTCGACTCGCTCGAATCTTTCCGCGCCGGCACCGAACACTTTGCGATCGCCGTGGCGCCGCTGGCCGAAGGCTTCTTCTGGACCGAACCCGACGACCAGACGGCGATCGAGTTCATCACCGAGACCGAGCTGTTCGCCACCAGCCCGACCGCGCGCCGCCGGCGCAAGCAGGAACAGGTCAGCGATGTCAACGCGCTGATCAAAGACCTGTCGGAGCTGAAGGTGGGCGACCCGGTGGTGCATGTGAACCACGGCATCGGCCGCTACGTGGGCCTGCGAAGCATCGACATCGGGAATGACGAAGGGGGTCCCAGCGAGTTCCTGCACCTGGAATACGCAGAGAAGGCGACGCTGTACGTGCCGGTGGCGCAACTGCACCTGATCAGCCGCTACACCGGCGTCAGCGCAGAGGAAGCGCCGCTGCACCGGCTGGGCTCGGGCCAGTGGGACAAGGCCAAGCGCAAGGCCGCCGAGCAGGTGCGAGACACCGCGGCCGAATTGCTCAACCTGTACGCCCGCCGCGCCGCACGTGAAGGCTATGCGTTCCGCTTTTCGCCGCACGACTACGAGGCCTTCGCGGCCAGCTTCGGCTTCGAGGAAACACCCGACCAGAAGGCCGCCATCCACGCGGTGATTCAAGACATGGTGTCGCCGCAGCCGATGGACCGGCTGGTCTGCGGCGACGTGGGCTTCGGAAAGACCGAGGTCGCGCTGCGTGCCGCCTTCGTGGCTGTCACCGGCGGCAAGCAGGTGGCCATCCTGGCGCCCACCACTCTGCTGGCCGAACAGCACTTTCAAAACATCTCCGACCGCTTCGGCAAGTGGCCGGTCAAGGTGGCCGAGCTGTCGCGCTTCCGGTCGGCCAAGGAAATCAAGCTGGCCATCGAAGGCATTGCCGACGGCACCATCGACATCGTCGTCGGCACCCACGCACTCATCAGCGACAAAGTGAAGTTCAAGCGCCTGGGCCTGCTGGTGATCGACGAGGAACACCGCTTCGGCGTGCGCCACAAGGAAGCCATCAAGGCGATGCGCGCCGAGGTCGACGTGCTGACGCTGACCGCCACGCCGATTCCGCGCACGCTGGGCATGGCACTGGAAGGCCTGCGCGACCTCAGCGTGATCGCCACCGCGCCGCAGCGCCGGCTGGCCATCAAGACCTTCGTGCGGGCCGAGTCGAACGGCACCATCCGCGAGGCGATTCTGCGCGAGCTGAAGCGCGGCGGGCAGGTCTACTTCCTGCACAACGAGGTCGACACGATCGAGAACCGCCGCATGAAGCTGGCCGAACTGGTGCCCGAGGCGCGCATCGCCATCGCGCACGGCCAGATGCCCGAGCGCGAGCTGGAAGCGGTGATGCGCGACTTCGTGGCGCAGCGCCACAACGTGCTGCTGTGCTCGACCATCATCGAAACCGGCATCGACGTGCCCAGCGCCAACACCATCGTGATGGCACGCGCCGACAAGTTCGGCCTGGCGCAATTGCACCAGTTGCGCGGCCGCGTCGGCCGATCTCACCACCAGGCCTACGCCTATTTGTTGGTGCCCGACGTGCAGGGGCTGACCAAGCAGGCTGCGCAGCGGCTGCAAGCGATTCAGGACATGGAAGAGCTGGGCTCGGGCTTCTACCTGGCCATGCACGACCTGGAAATTCGCGGCGCCGGCGAGGTGCTGGGCGACAACCAGAGCGGCAACATGATGGAGATCGGCTTCCAGCTCTACAACGAGATGCTGAGTGAAGCGGTGGCCGCATTGAAGGCCGGCCGCGAGCCCGACCTGCTGTCGCCGTTGTCGGTCACCACCGAGATCAACCTGCACGCCCCGGCCCTGCTGCCCACCGACTACTGCGGCGACGTGCAGACCCGCTTGAACCTGTACAAGCGCCTGGCCACGGTCGACAAGGCCGAGCAGATCGATGCGCTGCTCGAAGAGATCACCGACCGCTTCGGCAAGCTGCCGCCGCAAGGCCAGACGCTGTTCGACGTGCACCGCCTGCGTGTGCTTGCGAAGCCGTACGGTGTGATCAAGATCGATGCCTCGCCGTCGCTGATGATCATCAGCTTCAAGCCGAATCCGCCCATCGAGCCGATGCGCATCATCGAGCTGGTGCAAAAGAACCGGCACATCAAGCTGGCCGGCAACGACAAGCTGCGCATCGAGCGCGACACGCCGGAAGCGAAGGACCGCGCGCAGCTGATCCGTGATGTGCTGCGTTCGCTGGGCACGCCGAAGGTTGCTGTTGCTGTGAGCTGAACTTCCGCAGCACTGCGCCTTGGCCTGCCAGCCGCTGCTGGCCTGGCGCGCCAGATCAAGTGGTCTGTTAGCATTTAGCTTCCTTTTTGCTTCCCGGGAGCCCATCATGCCCACCCTCGTCGTCAAGAACCTTCCCGAGCCCCTGCACGAGCGGCTGAAGGCACAAGCGGTCGAGCACCGACGCTCGGTGACGAAGGAGGTCATCTTTGTGCTGGAGCAAGGCTTGCTCGCCGGCCGGCGCCGGGCGCCGATGCTGCTGCCCCCGCCCTACGTGCTCAAAGGCGGCCCGCTGACCATTGAACAGATCGAAGCCGCCATCGAAAACGGCCGCGAGTAGGCGGCCGCTGCCATGCTCGTCGTCGACACCAACATCGTGGCCAGCTTGTTGCTGAAGGGCCCCTTCACCGAGCAGGCGCTTGCGCTTTACGCGGCCGATCCAGATTGGCGCAGCGAGGCCTTCTTGATGACCGAATTGGCCAACGTGCTGGCAACACAGATCAAGCTGCGCGACATGCCGCTTCCAGACGCAGTGAATCTGCTGGCCCGAGGCGCTGCGCTGATGGCGGAGGGTCTGGTCGAGATACCTCACGAGGCCGCGCTGACGCTGGCCGCACAGCGTGACGTGTCGGCCTACGACTCGCGCTACCTGGTGGTCGCGCAGCGGCTGCAGACCCGCTTGGTCACGCAAGACGCCAAGCTGCGCAAGAAGGCCCCCGACCTCACCTGCTCGCTGGCCGAAGCGCTGGTTCGATGATGCTTGCGATTGGTCAACGACAGGCGCGACAGCAAGCAACGACACCATCATGACTGCACATCAATTCGCCCCCGGCCTCGTCGTTCGAGGCTTCGTGCCGCCATTGAAACTGACCGACTTCAAGCTGATCGCGTTCGACATGGATTCGACCCTGATCAACATCGAGTGCGTCGACGAGATTGCCGACGCCGCAGGCCGCAAGGCCGAAGTCGCGGCCATCACCGAGGCCGCGATGCGCGGCGAGATCGCCGACTACAAGGACAGCCTGCGCCGACGCGTGGCCTTGCTCAAGGGCGTGCCGGTGGCCGCGCTGCACGAGGTGTACGAACACCGGCTGCGCCTGAACTCCGGCGCGCAGGCGTTGGTTGAAACCTGCCAGCGCGCGGGCCTGAAGACGCTGCTGGTGTCGGGCGGCTTTACGTTCTTCACCGACCGCATCCGCGACCGGCTGGGCATCGACTTCACGCGCTCGAACGTGCTGGGCGTGCACGACGGCCTGCTGACCGGCAGCCTGGTCGATCAGGACTGGGGCGACATCTGCGACGGCGATGAGAAGCGCCGCATGCTGCTGGCCACCTGTGCGCAACTTAGCATCGAACCGCGCCAGGCCATCGCGATGGGCGACGGCGCCAACGACCTGCCGATGATGGGCGTGGCCGGGTTGTCGGTGGCCTATCACGCGAAGCCGGCGGTGCGGGCGCAGGCCATGGTGGCGATCAACGACGGTGGGCTGGACCGGTTGCTCGAGTTGATGCGCTGATCCGCTGATCCGTTTTAGGGATGGCGGCTGGCCGTGTGCGTCGCACACTCGCGCTCTCGATCAACCGCACCTGGAGCACAGCATGGCCAAGCGAGCAATTTGCGTCGGCATCAACAAGTTTGCCAAGTACCCGCAGTTCGAGTTGAACGGCTGCGTCAACGACGCGAAGGACATGGTCGCGCTGTGCAGGCAGGTGCTGGGCTTCAAGGCGTCCGAGGTCACGCTGTTGACCGACGCCAAAGCCACCAAGGCGGCCATCATGTCGGCGCTGAAAGCAGCGGTGAAAGACGCCAAGGCCGGCAAGATCAGCAGCCTGCTGTTCAGCTGGTCGTCGCACGGCACGCAGATGGTCGACACCAGCGGCGACGAACCCGACGGCATGGACGAGGCCTTCGTGCCCTACGACATCGCCGAGAAAGCCGGCGGCTGGGACCCGGCCCACATCATCAGCGACGACGAGTTCCACGACCTGTTCGCGCAACTGCCCGAGAAGGTGCTGCTGGAGGTGTACCTCGATACCTGCCACAGCGGCTCGGGCCTGCGCGGCGCCGAGTTCGGGCTGCACGCACCGCGCCCGCGCTACGTGGCGCCGCCGTCGCGGCAGGGCGTGGGCAAGCAGGCGGTGGTGCGCGGCTTCACGCTCGGAGCGCAAACGCGGGCGGCGGCCGAGCCGAAAGCCGTCGCCGGCAAGCACCACATTCTGTGGAGCGGCTGCAAGGCCGACCAGACCAGCGCCGACGCCTACTTCGACGGCCGCTACAGCGGCGCCTTCACCTACTACTACGTGAAGGAAGTGCGCGCCTCGAACAACGCGTTGTCGCGTGCGAAGGTGGTGCTGAACATGCGCGACGCGATGCAGGGCAAGTTCGCCCAGGTGCCACAGCTGGAAGCCAACGCGACGAACCGGAACGCGGTTCAGGTGATCTGAAGCGCGGCAGCCGACACCACGATGCCGTCTTCATCGGCGTACAGCCAGTCACCGGGACGCACCCGCACGCCCTGCACCTGAACCGGCACATCGCGCTCGCCTTGGTTGCGCTTCAGCGTGGGCAACGGCATTGCGGCCAGCGCGCGGATGCCGACCTCGCAAACCGCGAGTTCGCCCACGTCGCGCACACAGCCATCGACCAGCACGCCGGCCCAGCCGTTCTTCGCGGCCGCCGCGCCGATGTTGCCGCCGACCAGCGCCCGGCGCAGCGACGCGCCACCGTCGACCACCAGCACGCGGCCGAGGCCTGGTTCGTCGAGCGCGGCCTTGACCAGCGAGTTGTCCTCGAAACACTTCACGGTGCTGACGCGCCCGGCGAACTTCGGGTGGCCACCGTAGCTGCGAAACACCGGCGGCAGCACGCGAAAGTCACCGCGGGTGTCGGCCTTGTGGGCATCGCACAAATCGCAGGTGGCGAAGTCAGGCTGTGGCGTCATGGGGCGGTCCTTGGGGGTGAGCTCGGCAACCGGATCAGCGCTGGCGTGACGCAGCCGACTCGCGAATGGCCGTCAGCGTGCTGCGGCTGGTCGACACGTCGGCCGACAGCTTCAGGTGCAGCAGCGTCGGCAGCGAACTCGCCAGCGCGGCGGCGAAGGCCGGCTCGAATTCTTCGGTGCGGCTCATGGTTTCGGCGCGCCAGCCGAAAGCCCGCGCGAGCGCGGCGAAGTCGGGGTTGAACAAGTCGCTGCCGCTGACGCGGCCGGGATACTCGCGTTCCTGGTGCATGCGGATGGTGCCGTAGGTGCCGTTGTCGACCACGATGACGATCAGCTTTCCGGCCCCGCGCCCGGCACCGTAGCCGGTGGCGGTTGCGAGTTCCTGGCCGGTCATCAGGAAGTCGCCGTCACCGGCGAAGTTGACCACCGTTCGATCCGGGTACAGCAGCGCGGCGGCCACCGCCGCCGGCACCCCGTAGCCCATCGCCCCCGAGGTCGGAGCGAGCTGCGTGCGGCCGTGCTGGCTCAGGCAGGCGTGCTGCGTGTAGCGGTGCAGCCAGCCCGAATAGTTGCCCGCGCCGTTGGTGTAGACGGTGTTCGCCGGCGCCAGGCGCTGCACCGTTTTCACGACCGCCGCCATGTCCAGCGGCTCGACCGCCGGCGCCCGCAGGTTGGCCTGGTAGTCGGCCTGGGCCTGCGCCGTCCAGTCGGCCCACACCACCGACGCGGGCGGGGCCAACGTCTCCAGCGCCTTGCCTGCGCTGGCCATCGACGACTGCACCAGTAAGTCGGCGGCATAGACGCGGCCGAGTTCTTCTGCGCCGGCATGGATGTGAATCAGTCGTTGATTCGGCCTCGGCGCCTTCAGCAGCGTGTAGCCGCCGGTGGTCATCTCGCCCAGGCGAGGGCCCACTGCCAACACCAGATCGGCCGCCGCCACCCGCCGCGCCAGCGCCGGGTTGATGCCGATTCCCACATCGCCGGCGTAGTTCGGGTGCCGGTTGTCGAACAGGTCCTGAAACCGGAACGCGCAGCCGACCGGCAGCTGCCAGCCTTCAGCGAAGCGCTGCAACGCCGCGCAGCCAGCGGCGTCCCAGCCGCTGCCGCCGACGATGAGTAAAGGCTGCTGCGCGGCCAGCAGCAGGCTGCGCAACTCGCGCAGCGGCCCCGGCGCCGGCCAGGCGTGCGCCGGCTCGGCGCGCGGCAGCACCGGGGCTGCGGTGAGCTGCGTCAACATGTCTTCGGGCAACACCAGCACCACCGGGCCGGGTCGGCCCTGCAAGGCGGTGTGGAAGGCACGCGCCACGTACTCGGGCAGGCGGTCGGCGTCGTGCACCTCGCCGACCCACTTGGCCATGCCCAGCGTGCCGGGGCCGAACATCTGGCGGTAGTCCAGCTCCTGGAACGCCTCGCGGTCGCGCTGCTCGCTGGCCACCTGGCCGATAAACAGGACCATCGGCGTACTGTCCTGAAACGCCGTGTGCAAACCGATGCTGGCATTGGTGGCGCCGGGGCCGCGGGTGACGAAGCAGATGCCGGGCCGGCCGGTCAGCTTGCCCTGCGCCTCGGCCATGAAGGCCGCACCACCCTCTTGCCGGCAGGCGATGAAACGAATCTGCTCACGGTGTTCGTGGAAGCCGTCCAGCACAGCCAGAAAACTCTCGCCGGGCACGCCGAAGACGGTGTGCACGCCCTGTGCGATCAGGGCTTCCACCAACAGGTGGCCGGCGATGCGGGAAGTGGGCGTTGAGGTCATGGGGCGGGTGGCAAATCAAAGATGCGCAGTGTGCCCCGGCGCGGCGGTTTTCCGCGCTGCCGGCTTCAAGCAGGGCTCACATTCAGCGAGGTGCGCCGCACCTTGCGAACGTTGAACGCATTCACGATCAGCACGCCTTGCACGAGTGCAATGCCCAGCCACACCAGCGCCGGCTGCTGCCTGTCCATCAGCGTGCCGAACAGCAGCGGAGC
>JANNBZ010000369.1:0-2185 GCA_031386065.1 Burkholderiales bacterium | reverse complement strand
CGTCGCCGGACCAGGGCCTTCGCTTGCCGTGATTCCCCAGCAATGCTTGCTGTAGCCGTCGAACTTTCGCGGGTTGTCGATGGCATAGCGCTGTTGGGCATACGTGGCGCGACGGCTGTTCTCGAAATAGTCGATGCCCTTCTCACGCATGAAGGCGTCATGGATGCCGCGAAAGTCGATCCAGATGTGCGACAGCTGGTGCGTGAACAGCGGCCCGGCGTACAGGTAGTCCTGCACGCCGCCGTGTTCGCCGATCTGCTGCCAGTGGTAAGTGGCGGCCCACGCCGCATAGCTTTGCGCCGGCAGCGGATGTGTGGGCGAGCCCAGCCCCAGCACGTAGAGCAGCAGCGCCTCGTCATAGCCTTCCCATCGGTAGGGAAGAAAGCCGCTCTCCGGCTTCCAGCCGTGCGTGACCGTCTCTTCGCCGTTCTGAGCCCACTGCCAATCGGCGCGGCGATAAAGGCTGTCAGCGAGCATGCGGATTTCAGTCTCTTCGGGGCTGTCAGCGCCGAAGTACGCGGCTGCCGCCAGGGCGCCTGCCAGCAAGAACGTGCTGTCCACGGTGGACAGCTCGCAGTGCCAGGCGCGACGCCCGCTGCGCATGTCGAGAAAGTGGTAGTAGAAGCCTCGGTACCCGGTGGCATCGGGCTCGGGGCCGTGCGGGCTGTTCCAGAAAAATCGCAGCGTCACGAGCGTGCGTTCCACTGCGTCGGCGCGGCTCATGAAACCGCGCTCTACGCTGACCGGGTAGCACGCCAACGCCAGGCCGGTGGCAGCAATGCTCGCGGGCCAGTCCGGCGCGGTCTTGTCGATCACCAGTCCATTGGCCGAGTTCGTCTCGTGCAGAAAATAGCCGAAGGTGTCGCGCTGCAATTTGTCGAGCGCGGCGTCGATGCTCAGCTTGCCCTCCTGTGTGCTGTGGTCCATGGCGTCAACGTTTCGCGATGTAGGTGAGCAGGGCGGCCAGCCAGACCAAGGCCGGCACCAACAGCACCCATTTGAAATCGGAGTGCAGCGCAAAGTTGGCGGCACTCATCAGCCCCACCGTCAGCGCACCAGAAAGGCCGATGGCCCAGGCCGCTCCGCCCGGTCGGGATGGCAAGGCCGTTTGAGCAACGAACACCGCGAGCACGCCGGCACCGGCCATGAATCCACCCATGACGGTGAAGACTCGTTTCAACCAATCGCCGAGGCCCGGCACATCCGCCTGAATCCGGGCCAGGGTGGTGCCCATGAAGCGGAAGTCTTCCGGCAGCAGCGGCGGTCGCAGCACCATGAAGTACAGCCCCAGGCCCACCATCCAGATGCCGCATGCGGTGAGCATCCAGACCGAGGGTGGGCGATTTTTGAAAGTTGTATTCATGGCGTTGAACTTCAGGTGTCTGCAGGCACAGATGACTTCCGTGGCCGGCTTCGAAGCGTTGCTTGCTGAGCGGCAGCGCCCGGGCGCCGTCGCGCAAGCAGGCGTGCCCGAGTGCGCACGCGCTGGCGCAAGCGGCAGCGAAGCGCAGACGCCTCGCTGCGGTGGCAGTGGCCGGTTAAATCGTCAAACGCAGAAACCGGATGACCATCGGCGCGCCGGGGGGTGGCGGCCGGTCATCGAACGACTGCTTCGCTGTGGCGAGGAGCGGTAGGTACGGTGTGAAGGCAAGCACACGCATCGGGGCCTGCGCCAGGTCAGTCGCGTCGTGACCCTGTTGCTTTGCAGCGGCTGCTGAAGCCTCGCTGTCGCAGAAGCTCTTGCACTGCGCCTTGCCTGAATCTGCGTCGCTTGATGGGTCGTCAGCGGGCGCAGGCACCCCGATCTGCGGCAGCACGGAGAGGTGGGCGTGCGTCTCGATCACCGTGCTGGCCGAATGCATCGGCTGCCGGCCCTGGTGATGGGCTGGCACCTTGACCTGAAGTGCACAAGCGTTCACGACGGCGGCGACCAGCGCGAACACCCACACCACCAACATCATCACGACGGTGCGTTGCTTCGTGCGGCGATGAGAGAAGACCAGCATGGACAGCGGTGTCTGGTTGAACGTGGATCGAACTGTGACGGTGTGCTCGAACTCGACCTTGATCCGCATCAAGGGAATCGAGTGTTCGCCGTGCGCCGCAGATCACTTTCGCTTGACGATCCACACCACCAGGCCGACCACCGCGACGAGCACCAGCACCGGCATCCAGTAGCCGCCAT
>JANNBZ010000352.1:0-2784 GCA_031386065.1 Burkholderiales bacterium | reverse complement strand
GACTTCAAGATGCACTTGGGCGACTGGCCGCTCGCGCGCACCTTTTCGTCGGGCACATCGATGCGCACCAGCGCGAAGGGCGCGGCCTGTTCGTAGCCGATGTGCAGTGACATCAGCGCCTCGCCCCACGCGGCCCACTGCCAGAAGGTGGCTTCGCTTGACTCGTCACTGCGGCCGTACAGCGGGATGCGCGGGAACTCGCGCTTCAGGTTCTGCGCATATTTCTCGCGGTACTGTGGGTCGTGCAGCACCGCGTAGACGTAGTGGAAGATCGCTTCCTTCGTTATCGCCCGCGCCGGGGTCTTGCTCCCTCTCCCCCTGGGAGAGGGTTGGGGCGAGGGCCGCGCGCCGCTCGGTGGCTGATAGTGCTTCTTGAATTCGGCGAGAGACCAGTCGGTGATGTTGTCGATGCGGGTGCCGGACGCATCTATGACCGTTGCCGCAAAACAGAGCGTTCCAGCCGCTGCACCAACGAAGTGAAGATCGGGCAACCGATCAACCGCCATAACCATCCACGGCTTCTGAGCGGTGGGATCAGAAACCACAATGCAGCGCGCCGTCACCGAACCGTCGCCGAAAATTTCCGGTGTTCGATACACCATCTCGTTGAGCTTTCGGCTGTAGTACAGCCAACGGCACACGAACGGCCGGTAGGAGGCAGCGACAACGGCGCCTTCGGCATATCGGTAGGGTAGGTTGTTCTGCAGATCGCGCTTCACCGCTCGTGTCCACTTGATCGCTGCGTCGCTAGGAGCGTTTCTCTTAGCGCTCGTTGCCCGCTCGCCGTTGTATACGTCGATAAGGTGACGCACCTGCGCTTCGACTTGCATCGCTGATTCGCCGTAAACCCATTCATCTCGATTGGTGACGACGCCGAGCGTGAAGAGCTTGAAAACCGCCTTATCTTGCGACGCCCTCGTGCTCGACTTCACTCCCTTTGAGGCCACGGGCATCAACCCATCAAAGTCATTGCTCGTCAGGTTCAACCAGTTCTGTTTCGCATCCGGCCGAAGCTCGTCCATCGCGAGTCGGCTCAATGCCGCACTGCCTAGGAACGCGAGCTTGTCTTCCGCTGTCTCCAGCTCCGGCCGTCGCGCATAGAACACACGCCCGCCCTTGCTGCCCTTTCGCTTGACCAGGAAGCTGATCGCCACGCCGGTCTGGATGCCGAACACGTTGTGCTTGGTGCCACTCAACTTCGGGTTCGCGCGCACGTCGCCGCCCAGATCCACCACGTACAACTCGGCGAACTCCTGCGCCACCACCTTGCGAAAGCCATCGAAGGTGCGGCTCTCGACGAAGCTGCGGTTGGTCACGAAAGCGAGCACGCCGTTGGCGTCGAGCCGGTCGCTGGCCCAGCGGAAGAAGCGCGCATACATGTCGTAGAGCTTCGTCTTCTGCGCCGTGCTCTCGGCGATGTAAGTCTGCTTGATGCGCTTGTCGACCTCGGGGTATTCGCGGTTCTTGTTGTTGTCGTTCTCGTTCGCCTGGTTCGCGTTGTAGGGCGGGTTGCCGATGATCACGCTGATCTTCTTGCTGTTCTGGCGCTTGATGCGCGCCACGTTCTCCGCGCTCACGCTGCCGAACAGGTCCAGGTTCACTCCGGGCGCCGAGGTGTGCAGGCCCACGTTGTCCAGCGTGTCGACGAAGCACAGGTTCTGGAACTCGGCGTACTCGCCGGTGATGGCGGCATACGTGGCTTCGATGTTCAGGTTGGCCACGTAGTACGGCAGGATCGCCACCTCGTTGGCGTGCAGTTCTTCCTTGTATTTGTGCGCCAGCTTCTTCGGCTGGCCGCGAAAGTGCTCCAGCAGTTCGCAGATGAAGGTGCCGGTGCCGGTGGCCGGGTCGAGAATTTCCACGTCCTTGTCGATCAGGTTGCGGCCGAAGTGTTTTTCACACAGCCAGTCGGCGCCCTCGATCATGAAACGCACGATCTCGTTCGGCGTGTAGACCACGCCGAGTCGGTCAGCGGCCTTGGCGTTGTAGACCTTGTAGAAGTTTTCGTAGATCACCTTGAGGAAGGTCTGCTTCTCGTGGTGGTTGCCGATCTGCGCGGCGGCTGCGCGAATGGCGGCGTAATAAGCCTCCAGGCCTTTGAGCGTGCTTTTCTTCAGGCCGCCGGTGAAGAAGGTTTCTTCCAGCTTGTACAGCTCGCGGGCGACGTTGTTGTCGCGGTGGAACTCGCTGTCGAACACCTTCGAGAAAATCTCTTCGGTCAGGATGTGCTGGATCAACATTTCGCGCACGTCGGCAGCGGTGAGGCCGGGGTTGATGGCTTCTTGCGCGTGCTTCAGGAACTTGGCTGATGCATCGCTGAACGCGGCGTTGGCCGTGTGTGCGCCCTCGATCATCGAGCGCAGCGCCTCCAGCACGGCAGGCAGGTCGGACTTGAACTGCGCCACGGCCTGGCGAAAGTCGGCGATCTCGGCGCGCTCGAAGCTGAAAAAGAGCTTCAGCAGTTTTTCCAGCGCCTGCACGTCCGCCACGTCGCAGCGCATCATTTCTTCGCGGTGCTGAATCAGCACGGCTTGCGTGCTGTCTTCAAAAATAATGTTGTCTTGCGGGTAGCCGCGCTTGAACTTGAACTCGATCTCGGCGTCGAGGTTGTCTTTCGAATCCTTGGCTTCCCAGTAGCCAAAGGGCACGCGCAGCTCGTGCAGCAATGCACCATCGACGAAGCGCGTGTCCTTGGTGGCGCTGTCGAGCTTGTATTCGGGAATGAACACGAGATCGTGCTGCTTGCCCCAGCCTTTGAGCAGGTCCTTGAACGCCTCGCGCACC
>JANNBZ010000230.1:0-3504 GCA_031386065.1 Burkholderiales bacterium | reverse complement strand
GCCGGCCGCACGTACAGGCCCGGCTCCAGCGTGACGACCATGCCGGCTTGCAGGCGGCGCGACGGCTTTTTCAGCACGCGGCCACCCAGGCCGTCGGGCTGGTCGAACGCCGCTTCGCCGAGCGACAGGTACTCGCCCACGTCGTGCACGTCGCGGCCCAGCCAGTGGCCGGTGCCGTGCATGTAGAACTGGCGGTAGGCAGCAGACTCGATCACCGCGTCGACATCGCCCACCGCGTTGCGATCGAGCAGGCCGCTGTCCAGCATGCCCTGCGCCAGCACGCGCACCGCCGCGTGGTGCGCGTCGCGCTGGCGTGCGCCGGGCCGGGTGGCGGCGGCGGCGGCGTCTTGCGCGGCCAGCACGATCTCGTACAGCTCGCGCTGGGCGGCTGTGAACACACCGCTGGCGGGGAAGCTGCGGGTGATGTCGCTGGCGTAGCCGTCGAGCTCGCAGCCGGCGTCGATCAAACACAGCGCGCCGGGTTTCAGTTCGGCTTTGCCGGCGGCGTAGTGCAGCACGCAGGCGTTGGCGCCGGCCGCGACGATGCTGGTGTAGGCCGGGCTCTGCGCGCCGTGGCGGCGAAATTCATGCAGCAGTTCGGCTTCGATTTCGTACTCGGGAACGCCGCTCCGGCCGGCGCGGAACGCGTCGGCACAAAAGCGCATGGCGCGTGCATGGGCGCCGGCCGAAATGGTGGCGGCACGGCGCATGGTGGCCAGTTCATCCGCGTCTTTGACCAAGCGCAGGTCGGCCAGCAGCGGCGCCAGGTCGCGCTGCGCGCCGGGGCATTCGACGCCGCTGCGCGAGCGGCCACGCACCGCGTCCAGCCAGCCTTCGGTGCGCGCCTGCAGGCCGCCCGGCTGGCCGAAGGCGAACCACAGCGCCGGCTGCCCGGCCAGCAGCTCGGGCAGCATCTTGTCGATCTGGTCGAGTGGAAACGCCTGGCTCACGCCCAGCGTGTCGACCGCCGCTTGCGGGCCCAGGCGGTGCCCGTCCCAGATTTCGCGCTCGATGTCCTTGTCGCGGCAGAACAGCGTGCTGCGGCCCGATGCATCGAGCACCAGCGTGGCGCCGGGCTCGTCGAAACCGGTCAGGTAGTGGAAGCTGCTGTCGTGGCGGTACGGGTGGTCGCAGTCGCTGTTGCGAAGCTGCTCGGGGGCCGTGGGCACGACGGCCACACCGCCGCCGGCGGACTGCAGGGCCTGCGCCAGCGCGGCGCGGCGGGTCGAGAAAACAGAGGCGTTCATGACCCCACTATATCGAGGCGCACAGACGGCAGCACCGCGCATCGGCTAGGCTTGCCGCCGCACTGAACCCCGTTCGCCCACCGCAAAGGAACACCCCATGCAATACCGACGTCTCGGCCGCAGCGGCCTGCAAGTCAGCGAGCTCTCGCTCGGCTCGTGGGTCACGTACCACAACCAGGTCGACGTGGCCGCCGCCAAAGAGATGCTGGCCGTGGCCTTCGACGCCGGCATCAACTTCTTCGACAACGCCGAGGTGTATGCCAGCGGCAAGAGCGAACAGGTGATGGGCGACGCCATCAAGGCACTGAAGTGGCCGCGCCTGAACTACATCGTGTCGACCAAGTTCTTCTGGGGCCTGAGCCGCGAAGGCAACACCGTGAACCGGATGGACACGCTGAACCGCAAGTACCTGACGCAAGCCATTGACGGCTCGTTGCAGCGCATGGGCCTGGACTTCATCGATCTGGTGTATTGCCACCGCGGCGACCCGAACACGCCGATCGAGGAAACCGTGTGGGCGATGAGCGACATGATCACCCGCGGCAAGGCGCTGTACTGGGGCACCAGCGAATGGAACGCGGCCGACATTCGCGCCGCCTGGGAGATTGCCGACAAGCACCACCTGCACAAGCCGGTGATGGAGCAGCCGCAGTACCACCTGTTCCACCGCAAGCGGGTCGAACAGGAGTACGCGCGGCTGTACGAAGACATCGGCCTCGGCCTGACCACCTGGAGCCCGCTGGCCTCGGGCCTGTTGACCGGCAAGTACAAGGCGGGTGTGCCCGAAGGCAGCCGGGGCGCGCTGTCGGACATGGGCTTCCTGGTGAAGGGCCTGACCGACGCGAAGAAGAACGCAGCCGTCGGCCAACTGGAGGCAGTTGCCAGCGAGCTGGGCTGCAGCGTGGCGCAACTGGCGATTGCCTGGGCCGCGAAGAACCCGCGCGTCAGCACGGTGATCACCGGCGCGTCGCGTGTCGATCAGCTCAAATGCAACCTCGGGGCCATCGACGTGATCGCGAAATTGACGCCCGAGGTGATGACGCGCATCGACGAGATCAGCACGCCGCTGGCAAGCTGAAACGCGGCGCGCCGGTCAGCGCGCGGCGTTCAACGCCGCCAGTTGTTCCGGCGTGCCGACGTTTTCCCACGCGCCGCAGTACACCTCGGCGCTGATGGCCCGGCGCCGCATGCCCGCATACAGCAGCGGGCCCAGCGCGGCCTTCACGCCCGGCGCGATCCCATCGACCAGCGCGGCGCGGCACAGCGCCAGGTTGGCGTAGGTCCAGCGCACACCGTCGGGCCCGGCGCTGTCGGCCAGGCCGAAGCCTTGCGCGTCGAGGCCGAAGTCGCCTTTCTCATGAAACGCCGGGTTGGCGACCAGCCACAGATGCGCTTGCAAATCGCCGGCCGCGAAGCGCTGCGCCACGGCGGCATCGAAGCGGAAATCGGGCGCGAAGATGTCGCCCGAGACGACCCAGAAGCAGTCGCTGTCGGCTTCGTCGTCGGCACCCGCCAGCAGCGGCAGCGCGGTGGCGATGCCGCCCGCCGTTTCCAGCGCGCCGCCGTGGTCGCGGCCTTCCATCGAATAGCGGATGCGCAGGCCCCAGCGCGACCCGTCGCCCAGCGCGGCGGGAATCTGCGCTTCCAGCCAGGCGGTGTTGACGACCACCTCGCGAATGCCGCCCTGCGCCAGCGCCTCCAGGTGCCATTCGATCAGCGGTTTGCCGTGCACCTTCAGCAGCGGCTTGGGCGTGTGGTCGGTCAGCGGGCGCATGCGCTGGCCACGACCGGCCGCCAGCACGATGGCCTTCATGCCGCCACCGCCACCGCTGCCGCTGTCGCCGCTGCCGCCAGCAGCGCACCCCGGCGCAGCGCATGCCGCTCGACCCGTGCCGGCGCAAAGCCCTGCAACAGCGCGTTCAGCAAGCCTTCGGCGCGCTGCGAGTTGTCGGCGCCGACGTTGCACACGTAGACGTCGAGCGTCACCGTGCCGAGTTCGGGCCAGGTGTGCACCGCCACATGCGACTCGGCCAGCAGCACCACGCCGGTGATGCCCTGCCCCGCGTTCGCCGGCGCGCCGGCCAGCGGCGGGAAGCGGTGAAACAGGTCGCCCACTGCCTGCAGGCCGGCGGCGGCCACGGCGGCCAGGCAGCGTGTTCGCAGCGCGTCGATGTCGGTCATCGCGCCGTGCGCGAGCGGGCATCCGTGCAGATCGGCGGTCAGGTGCAATCCATCCATCCCGCCAATTATCCCGGCC
>JANNBZ010000226.1:0-10606 GCA_031386065.1 Burkholderiales bacterium | reverse complement strand
GTGGCGCGAAGGCGCACAGCGTCGGGCGGCGTAAGCGCGTCGGCTCAGGCCTGCACGTCGGTGGTTGGTCGAAGCTTCTTCCTTGGCCTTCGCGAGCCGACTTCGCTGCACAGCTTCGCAGGTGCTTCGCTGCGTCGGCTCAGGCCCGCACGCCGGCGGTTGATCGAAGCCTTTTCCGTGGCCTTCGCGAGCCGACTTCGCTGCACAGCTTCGCAGGTGCTTCGCTGCGTCGGCTCAATTGGCTGCCAGGCGCAGCAGCTTGCCGAGCGGAACGCGAACCCGCATCTGGTGCGGCGGTAACCCCGCAACCACCGCATGCACCGGCAGGCTGCCGTCGCGTCGCTGCGGCTGGCTGAAGGGCATGTTCTGCACCGTGGCCACGCTGGCCACGAGCGGCTGGTTGGCACGTTCCCCGCGGCGCACGACCACCGCCATCTCGCCGTTGCGCAGCAGCACGAAGCTGCCAGGCGCGTACAGGCCCACGGCCTTGATGACGGCGGCGCCGCATTCGTCGGGAGACTTGCGCTCGTCGAAGTAAATGCCCTTGGCGGCGTCGTTTGCCGACAGCGCGCGACGCGCCTTGCGCGGGCTCAGACGGGCCGCGAAGATGTCGGCCTGCTGCACCAGCCGGGCCAGCTGCATGGCCGGTGGCAAGGCGTCCAGCGGGCCGGCCGGGGCGTCGTGGTGGTGTTCGACGGCACCCAGCCACAGCGCGTCGGTGACGCTGCTCTCGCGCAGCGCTTCGGCAGCGCGCAGGCCATGGTCCTGCAGCGCGCCGCGCTGCTCGTCGCTGAGCACGCCGGGCTGCTGCGCTAGTTCATCCTGCAACCGCATGACCCCGAGGTTCATCGTCAGCGCGGCGCGGCGCAGCGAGGGTTTCAGGTCGTCGGGCAGCCCGTCCAGGCAATCGGCCGCGAGTTCGCACACCACCGCCACCAGCAGCGCATGCAGCACGCTGTAGTTGCGCGAGTCGCTGGTGTTGTGATGCACCAGCCACAGCAGCGAGCGGTCGGGCTCGGACACGGTGATGTCGTGGACCTGCTCGTCGAGCTTGAGCACGCGGGCCTGGAAATCGGGGCCGGCCGGGTCGCGCAGCAAGGCGCCGGCGCGCAGTGCGATGCCGCTCCAGACGTCCATCAGGGCGTCGGCGTCCATAGCGCGCGCAGGCCGTGCAGGCGCCTGCACCTCGTCGGAGAGGTCGTCGGTCGGGTCATCGAGAACGCTCACGCCACACCTTTCGTCGATTGGATCCGCGTCGGATCACGTGGTTTGATTTCGGCGTTGCGCCCGCGTACTTGAACGCCGACGCGTCGACGGGGCTGTGTGCTTGAACGCCGACGCGTCGGCAGGCTGTGTGCTCGAACGCCGACGCGTCGGCGAGTAGCGGCTTAGAATCCGCCCGGTCCCAAGGAGCGTTGCGACAGCCCCCGTCCGTCACCGGACCGCATGGCTGCCAGGCTTGGGCATGACACCCGTCAACTGCGCTCACCCGACCTCTGGCCGCGGTGAGTTTGCGGCCCGCCAACAGCCGCCGCCATGACCGATTCCAGCCTGTCCCCTGTAATTTCTCCTGCCCGTGCACCGGTGCCCCCGATGAAGCTGGCCGGCCTGGAGCCGGTGCTGATCGGCGAAGGCGCGCTGTTCGTCAACATCGGTGAGCGCACCAACGTGACTGGCTCGAAAGCCTTCGCGCGGCTGATTCTGAACGGCGAGTTCGAGAAGGCGCTGAGCGTGGCGCGCCAGCAGGTGGAAAACGGCGCGCAGGTGATCGACATCAACATGGACGAGGCCATGCTCGACAGCCAGGCCGCGATGGTGCGGTTTTTGAACCTGATTGCCAGCGAGCCCGAAATCGCCCGCGTGCCGATCATGATCGACAGCTCGAAATGGAGCGTCATCGAAGCCGGCTTGAAGTGCATCCAGGGCAAGGGCATCGTCAATTCGATTTCGCTGAAAGAAGGCGTCGAGCAGTTCAAGCACCAGGCCAAGCTGGTGCGCCGCTACGGTGCGGCCGCCGTGGTGATGGCGTTCGACGAGAAAGGCCAGGCCGACACCTAACAGCGCAAGATCGAAATTTGAGAGCGCGCCTACCGCATCCTGGTCGACGAGGTCGGCTTCTCCCCGGAAGACATCGTCTTCGACCCGAACATCTTCGCCATCGCCACCGGGATTGAGGAGCACGACAACTACGCGGTCGACTTCATCAACGCCACGCGCTGGATCAAGCAGAACCTGCCCGGCGCGAAGGTGAGCGGCGGCGTGTCGAACGTGAGCTTCAGCTTTCGCGGCAACGACCCGGTGCGCGAGGCGATCCACACCGTATTCCTGTACCACGCCATCCAGGCGGGCATGGACATGGGCATCGTCAACGCCGGGATGATGGGCGTCTACGACGACCTGGAGCCGGTGCTGCGCGAACGGGTCGAAGACGTGGTGCTGAACCGCCGTCCTGACGCTGGCGAGCGGCTGATCGAAGTGGCCGAGACCGCCAAGGGCGCCGCGAAGGACGACTCGGCCAAGTTCGCCTGGCGCGCCAAGCCGGTGGACGAGCGCCTGAGCCACGCGCTGGTGCACGGCATCAACGACTTCATCACCGAAGACACCGAAGAGGTCTACCAGCGCGTGCTGGCCGCCGGCGGTCGGCCGCTGCACGTGATCGAAGGCCCGCTGATGGCCGGCATGAACGTGGTCGGCGACCTGTTCGGCCAGGGCAAGATGTTCCTGCCGCAGGTGGTGAAAAGCGCGCGCGTGATGAAGCAGGCGGTGGCGCATTTGCTGCCCTACATCGAGGCCGAGAAGAAGGCCCTGGTCGATGCCGGCGGACAAGCCAAGCCGAAGGGAAAGATAGTCATCGCCACGGTGAAGGGCGACGTGCACGACATCGGCAAGAACATCGTCACCGTCGTGCTCCAGTGCAACAACTTCGAGGTGGTGAACATGGGCGTGATGGTGGCCTGCCAGGACATCCTGGCGCGCGCCAAGGTCGAGGGTGCCGACATCATCGGCCTGAGCGGCCTGATCACGCCCAGCCTCGAAGAAATGCAGCACGTGGCCGGCGAAATGCAGCGCGACGACTACTTCCGCATCCGCAAGATTCCACTGCTGATCGGTGGCGCCACCTGCTCTCGGGTGCACACCGCCGTGAAGATTTCGCCGCACTACGAAGGCCCGGTGGTGTACGTGCCCGATGCGAGTCGCAGCGTCAGCGTGTGCTCAGACTTGCTCAGCGACGAGAAGGCCGCCGCCTACATCGCCGAGCTGAAGCTCGACTACGACAAGGTGCGCCAGCAGCACGCCAACAAGAAGGCCACGCCGCTGGTCACGCTGGCGCAGGCGCGCGCCAACAAGGCCCGCATCGATTGGGCCGGCTACGCTGCGCCGCAGCCGAAGTTCATTGGCCGCCGCGTGTTCAAGAACTACGACCTCGACGAGATCGCGCAGTGCATCGACTGGGCGCCGTTCTTCCAGACCTGGGACCTGGCCGGCGCCTACCCGGCCATCCTGACCGACGACATCGTCGGCGAGTCGGCGCGCCGCGTGCACAGCGACGGCAAGCGCATGCTGAAGCGGCTGGTCGAAGGCCGCTGGCTGACGGCCAACGGCGTGATCGGCCTGTATCCGGCCAACACCGTGAACGACGACGACATCGAGATCTCCAGCGACGAAACCCGCAGCGAGGTGCTGATGACCTGGCGCGGCCTGCGCATGCAGAGCGTGCGGCCGGTGGTCGACGGTGTGAAGCGTCCGAACCGCTGCCTGGCCGACTTTATTGCGCCGAAGGAGTCCGGCGTGGCCGACCACATCGGCCTGTTCGCGGTGACCTCGGGCATCGGTGCCGAGAAGAAGGACAAGCACTTCCTGGACGACCACGACGACTACAGCTCGATCATGTTCAAGGCCTTGGCCGATCGTCTGGCAGAAGCGTTTGCGGAACGCCTGCACCAGCGCGTTCGCACCGAGTTCTGGGGCTACACCGACGACGCCGGCCTGAGCGCGGCCGACCTGATTGCCGAGAAGTACCGTGGCATCCGCCCCGCGCCCGGCTACCCGGCCTGCCCCGACCACACGGTGAAGGCCGACATGTTCCGGGTGCTGAAGTGCGCCGACATCGGCATGGCCTTGACCGAAAGCTGGGCCATGACGCCGGCCGCCAGCGTGAGCGGCTTCTACCTGGCGCACCCCGAGGCGGCTTACTTCAACGTGGGCAAGATCGGCGACGACCAGGTGGCCGACTGGGCGCGCCGCAGTGCGCAAAATCCGGAGGGCGTTCGTCGCTCGCTCGCCGCCTTGCTGTGAAGCAACGCGCCGCGTGACGGCGGCTTCGATTTCACCAGCCCGGATACATCCGCTCGCAACCTGAGCGCGTCTGGTCACCGTTGGCGACAGGGCCAACCGCAGGCATCGCGGTGGATTGCCAACTATTCCCGTTTTTACGCCGCCGCTGACGCAGATGGTTAGGCCGAACCGCAGGCACGCAGCCTGCGCTCGGCCGAGCCTACAAAACTGTTGTTCAGGGGATCGCGCGTGAAAATGGAACGTCCGTTCAAGACGCTTGGCTCGCCTGTGGCTTCGTCGTTCAGAGCCGCCTCGGCCATCGTGGTTGCTTGTGCCGTGGTCGCGTGCGGCGGCGGCACCAGCGGGGAATCTGCCACTGGCAGCAGCCCGCCCACCGAGGTGAAGGCCGATCTGCCCGGCAGCCGCGCCGAAGCCGCGCGCTTCCTCACGCAGGCCACCTTCGGCCCGACCGATGCCGACACCGACCGCGTGATGGCGCTGGGCTACACCGCCTGGGTCAACGAGCAGTTCGGCAAACCGGCCGCCTCGCACCGAAGCACCTGGGAAGCGGCCGAAGCGGCGGCCAAGGCCGTGAACGCGAACAACGGCGTCTGGCAGGACGGCGTCGTCAACTCGTTCTGGAAACAGGCCCTGACGGCCGACGATCAGCTGCGCGGACGCGTGGCCTATGCGCTGTCGCAGATCTTCGTGATCTCGATGCAGGACGGCACCGTGGGCGACAACCCGCGCGCCGTGGCGGCCTACCTGGACATGCTGGGCGACAAGGGGTTCGGCAACTACCGCGACTTGCTGGAAAGCGTGGCCCTGCACCCGATGATGGCGAGCTACCTGACGGCCATCCGCAACCAGAAAGCCGATGGCAAGGGCCGCGTGCCGGACGAGAACTTCGCCCGCGAAATCATGCAGTTGATGTCGATCGGGCTGCACATGCTCAACCTCGACGGCAGCGTGAAACAGACCAACGGTGTGACCGACGAAAGCTATGCGCCGGCCGACATCGGCGGCCTGGCCAAGGTGTTCACCGGCTGGAGCTGGGACTGCCCCGACGGCCCTGACAACAGCTGCTTTTTCTGGGGCTCGGTGAACAACGTATCGGACCCCGACCGCACCTTCAAGACCTTGCAGGGCTTCGCGCAGTACCACAGCACGGAAGAAAAAACCTTCCTCGGCACCACCATCGCGAAGCAGACGCGCGCCGACCCGTACGCCAGCCTGAAGACCGCGCTCGACACGCTGCACAACCACCCCAACGTCGGCCCATTCATCGGCAAGCAGCTGATCCAGCGGCTGGTCACCAGCAACCCCAGCCCGGCATACGTCGCGGCGGTGGCGACGGCGTTCAACAACAACGGCAGCGGCGTGCGCGGCGACATGAAGGCAGTGATCCGCACCGTGCTCACGCACCCCGAGGCACGCACGGTGTCCGACAGCTCGGGCAAGCTGCGCGAGCCGGTGCTGCGCCTGTCGGCCTTCCTGCGCGCGTTCCCGCTCACCTCGGACAGCGGCGACTTCAAGGTCGGCAACACCGACAACCAGGGCAGCGCGTTAGGCCAGACGGTGCTGCGTTCGCCGTCGGTGTTCAACTTCTACCGCCCCGGCTACGTGCCGCCGGGCACGCAGGCAGCGGCGCGCGGCCTGGCGGTGCCCGAGATGCAATTGGCGCAGGAGACCACCGCCTCGGGCTACGTCAACTTCATGCGCGACAACGTGAGTCAGGGCGTGGGCGCGTGGAACGGCACCATCAACGGCAGCGTCTTCAACCGGCGCGACCTGCAGGTCAGCTATGCGAGCGAGATCGCCTTGGCCGACAAGCCCTCGGAGCTGCTGGACCGGCTGAACACGCGCCTGATGTACGGCAGCATGCCGGCCGCGCTGAAGGCCGAGATTCAAGGCGTGGTCGAAAAAATGGCGATCCCGGTGCTGAACACCACCGCGTCGAACCAGAAGCAGGTGGACGACGCGAAGCGCAACCGCGTCAACGCGGCGCTCTTCCTGACCCTGGTCTCGCCCGAGTACCAGACGCAGAAGTGACGCGTCCCTGCCGCTGCTGCCACCGCCCTTCACGAACGCCAGGATTTCGAACATGCCCATCACGCTGAACACCACCCGCCCCGACGCCTCGCGCCGCCTGTTCCTGCGCCACGCCGGCGCGTTGTCCGGCCTCGGCGCCGCCGCTGCGCCGATGGCGCTGAACCTGGCGGCCATCGGCTCGGCGGCGGCGCAGTCGGCCAGCGACTACAAGGCCGTGGTGTGCCTGTTCCTGTTCGGCGGCAACGATTCAATCAACATGGTGTTGCCCACCGACGCGGCGTCGTGGGCCAACTACTCGGCGGTGCGCAACCAGGCGCCGGAATCGATCGCGCTGCTGGCGCCGGGCACCGCCAAGTCGGGCGGCGTGGGCACGTCGCCCGAGCAACTCGGCGGCGTGCTGCCGCTGACGCCGACCAATGCGCAGGGCCGCAGCTTCGCGTTGCACCCGGTGATGGGCACGCTGCAAACCCTGTTCAACACCGACAAGCGGCTGGCCATCCTGCCCAACGTCGGCACGCTGGTGATGCCCACCACCAAGGCGCAGTACGCGCTGGGCTCGCACCCGAAGCCGGCCAGCCTGTTCTCGCACAACGACCAGCAAAACACCTGGCAGTCGTTCAAGCCCGAGGGCGCGGTGCAGGGCTGGGGCGGCCGCATGGGCGACCTGCTGGCGTCGCAGAACGGCCGCGCGGTGTTCACCGCGATCTCCGGCTCGGGCAACGCGGTCTGGCTGTCGGGCCAGACGGTGCAGCAGTACCAGGTCAGCACCTCGGGCGCCATTCGCATGGGCGCCGACAGTGGCGGGCGCATCTACGGTTCCACCGATGTGACGGCGGCGATGCAGCGCATCGTCAGCGGCACGCGCGGCGGCCATGTGTTCGAGGGCGACCTGGCCTCGGTGGCGCAGCGCGCTATCGACGCCGAGGTGACCCTGCGCAGCGCGCTGAAGCCGGCCAGCGATCCGCTGTTCGGCACGCCCGCCACCAACTACAACGCGAACAACGACCCGAAGCTGCTGTACGACAACCCGACCAGCGGCGGCAAGTCGTTCAACAGCCTGGCGCAGCAACTGCAGATCGTGGCGCGCATGATCGACGCCAGCAGCAACGCCGGTGTGAACGCGAAGCGGCAGGTCTTCTTCGTCAGCCTGGGCGGCTTCGACACGCACGACAACGAGAACCGCAGCCACGCCGACCTGATGGCCAAACTGGCGCACGCGCTGCGCTACTTCGACACCGCGCTGGGCGCAATGGGCGCGCAGGGCAAGGTCACCACCTTCACGGCCAGCGACTTCGGCCGCACCTTCACCAGCAACGGCGACGGCACCGACCACGGCTGGGGCGCGCACCATTTCGTGATGGGCGGCGCGGTGAAGGGCGGCGACCTGTACGGCAATTTCCCGGTGCTGGGCGCCAAGAACGCCAGCAACAACAACTTCGACAGCAGCCCGAACCAGATCGACAACGGCAGCCTGCTGCCCGAGACCTCGGTCGATCAGCTCGGCGCCACCATCGCCAAATGGTTCGGCGTGCCCGACAGCCAGCTCGGCGACGTGTTTCCCAACCTCGCCAACTTCAACGCCAGCCAACCCAACCTCGGGTTCATGCTGCCGTAGCCGGCGGCGGCGCTCACTGCGCCGCCAGCACGCGGCGGTATTGAATCGCCTCGGCGATGTGGCTGACCTGCACCGTGGCGGCGCCGGCCAGGTCGGCCACGGTGCGTGCCATGCGCAGCACGCGGTGGTAGCTGCGCGCCGACCAACCCAGCCGCGCTGCGGCCGTCTGCAAGAACTTCGAGGCCGGCGCGTCGAGCGCGCAATGGGTGTCGATCGCATCGCCCACCAGCGCGGCGTTCAGGCAGCCCTGGCGTGCCCATTGCAACTGCTGCGCGGCCGCCACCCGCTGCGCCACCGTCGCCGTGGTTTCACCGTCGGGTGCGGCGGCCAGTGTCTCGGGCGGCACTGCCGGTACTTCCACTTGCAGGTCGATCCGGTCGAGCAGCGGCCCGCTGATGCGGCCCTGGTAGCGGGCCACCGCATCGGGTGTGCAGCGGCAGTGGCGCAGCGGACTGCCCTGGTGTCCGCACGGACACGGGTTCATCGCGCCGACGAGTTGAAAGCGCGCCGGAAACTCGGCCTGCCGCGCAGCGCGCGAGATCAAGATGCGGCCGGTCTCCAGCGGTTCGCGCAGCGCTTCGAGCGCGGCGCGCGGGTACTCGGGCAGCTCGTCCAAGAAAAGCACGCCTTCGTGCGCAAGTGAAATTTCACCCGGCCGCGGCGGTGATCCGCCGCCCACCAGCGCCACCGACGAGGCCGTGTGGTGCGGCGCACGCAGCACGCGCTGGCCCCACTGCGAAACGCGGAAGGCGCCGGTCAGGCTGAGCAAGGCCGCCGACTCCAGCGCCTGCGCTTCCGACAGCCGAGGCAGCAGGCCGACGAAGCGCTGCGCCAGCATCGACTTGCCGGTGCCGGGCGGGCCGACCATCAGCAGGCTGTGACCGCCGGCCGCCGCCACTTCGAGCGCCCGCTTGGCCGCGCTTTGCCCTTTCACGTCGCGCAGGTCGCTGGGCGGCGGTGCCGGGTCTTCGCGCGCTGGCAGCGCACGCGGCAACGGTTCGCACACGGCGGGGTCGCCGGGCAGCATCGCCTTCACCACGTCGAGCAGATGCCGCGCCGAATGGATGGCCAGGCCTTCGACCAACGCGGCTTCCTGCGCGCTGTGTGCGGGCAGCACCAGGGCGCGTGTGGACTGCATGCGCTTCAGCGCCAGCCCCATCGCCAGCGCGCCGCGCACCGGCCGCAGTTCGCCGGCCAGCGACAGTTCGCCGGCGAACTCGAACCCGGCCAACTTGGCCGCGTCGACCTGTCCGCTGGCGGCCAGGATGCCCAGCGCGATGGGCAGGTCGAAGCGGCCGGATTCTTTCGGCAGGTCGGCCGGCGCCAGGTTCACCGTGATGCGCTTGTTGTGCGGAAACTCCAGGCCGCTGTTCAGCAGCGCGGCGCGCACCCGTTCGCGCGCTTCCTTGACCTCGGTGTCGGCCAGCCCGACCAGCGTGAAGCTGGGCAGGCCGTTGGCCAGATGCACCTCGACCGTTACCTCGGGGGCGTCGAGCGCATCGAGGGCGCGGCTGTGAATGACGGCGAGCGACATCGAGGCTCCAACGGCGGCGCCGCCTGTGTGGGCTCGCCTGGGGTTTCGGGTTGCGCCGATTGTGCCCGCCCGCCAGCGGCGGCCGGCACGATGCGTTGGACGATGCCAATGCACCAAATCGTGGCCGGCGCCACGGATGCTTTGCTTTGGTGCGAATTGCGCAGTTTTCATGGCGCATCCGCATGATGTTGGTGCGTCGGCCGCCGCTTACCTCATGGCACAAAAGCTGCAAACCTGCCTCGAGCCCTGCCCATTCAACTGTGGAGAACCTGAACATGAAAAAGACACTGCTGACCCTCGCCGCCGCCCTCGCCGTCACCGCGCTGCCGGCCGTCTCATTCGCCGAAGACAGCCCGCTGTCGTTCAACATCGGCGCGTTCACCGACTACCGCTACCGCGGCATCTCGCAAACCCGCCTGAAGCCGGCCATTCAAGGCGGCGTCGACTACGCGCTGCCGGCCGGCTTCTACGTCGGTGCCTGGGCATCGAACATCAAGTGGATCAAGGACATCCCGGGCGGTGACGCCAGCGTCGAGATCGACCTCTACGGCGGCTACAAGGGCGAGATCCAGAAGGACTTCGGCTACGACATCGGCGTGCTGACCTACCAGTACCCGAGCAACAACCTGAACCCGAGCGCCAACACCACTGAGCTGTACGGCGCGCTGACCTACGGACCGGCCACGCTGAAGTATTCGCACAGCGTGACCAACCTGTTCGGCTTCACCGACAGCAAGAACAGTGGCTACCTCGAAGGCGTGGTCAGCTTCGACGTGGGCAGCGGCGTGATGCTCGCTCCCCACCTCGGTTACCAGCGCGTCGCGCACAACGGCGACTTCTCGTACACCGACTACTCGCTGACCGTCAGCAAGGACTTCGAAGGTTTCGTCGTCAGCGCTGCCGTCGTCGGCGCCAGCACCAAGTCGATCGGCGGCACCAAGGCCTACGCCTCGCCCGCCAACGGCAAGGATCTCGGCAAGACCGGCCTGGTCGTCGGCGTCAAGAAGACGTTCTGAATCTCAACCCGGGAGAACTGCCATGAAGATGGTGACTGCGATCGTCAAGCCCTTCAAGCTCGACGAAGTTCGTGAAGCACTCAGCGCCATCGGCGTTCAGGGCATCACGGTGAC
>JANNBZ010000206.1:0-5427 GCA_031386065.1 Burkholderiales bacterium | reverse complement strand
AGGTGTCGACGCCGGGCTTCACGTCGGCTTCCGTCGACAGCGCACGCAGCAGCGGCTCGTAGCCCGCCGGGCGCGGCACGCGCAGCAGCGCGATGTCGTGCCCGCCGGCGTCGAAGGCGTCGACGATCTGCGCGGCGCGGGCGGTGCCGCCGGCATCGCCCGCGCAGAAGCTCACCTCGATCTTGCGGTTCGACGCGTCGACGGGGGCCGCGGGCGCACCGGCCTGCGCGCGCGGCAGCACCACATGGCGCGCGGTGACCACGAACACCTGGCGCGACTGCACCGCCACCACCAGCCCGAAGCCGTGTTCGTTGATGTCCGCCGCGCCGATGCGCACCACGTTCGCGAGCAGCCGTGCGCCCATCTCGGGGCCGCTGAAAAACGTGCTGTCGTTGGCCGCGCTCGCGGGTGTTTGCAGCGCGACACAAAGCGATGCCGCCATCGCCCGCCAGCCACGCATCGGCCTCATGCGTGCGCTCCGTCGAAGTGCTTGCGCAGCCACGCCAGCGCACCCCACAGCACGGCCATCGCCGCCCACAGCACCGTCACCAGGTGGTGATGCGACACGTACTCGAGCCAGCTCGGTTTCAGCGAGCGCTCGAACTCGCCCACCCGCAGGCGCAGCGTGCGCGCCGAGCCGCTGAGCTTGAGCAACAGCGGCAGGCCGGCCGACAACTCGAAGCGCTCGACCACCAGGCCGTCCAGCTCCAGCCAGTCGCCGCCGTTGACCGTCACCGTCTGCCCGCTGGCCGGCAGGTTCAGCGTGCCGCCTTCCAGGCTGGACGCCACGGCCGACACCGCGCCGGCACCGCCCGCCTCGCGCCGCTCGGCAAAGCGCAGGCTGCTCGGGCGCAGGCTGTCGATGCGCAGCGGCGCGGCCGAACCCAGCGGCACCGCCAGCGTCATCGGCGGCGCGGCCTGCTCGGCGCGGGCGGCCGATCCGCTGACCAGCCGCAGCCATTCGCTGTGGTCGAACACGCGCTGTAGCGGCGCGTTGGCGTCACCCAACCGCAACGCGGTGGCGCCGCGCACTTCCACATCGACCGTCACCGGCGAGCGGCTGCTCTCGACCCCCAGCGTGGCGGTGTCGCCGCGCGCCTGCACCGTCAGCCGCGTTCCCGCCGGCAGGCTCAGGCCGCGCAGCCAGGTCTGCGTGGCGCGAACGCTGAGCCGTTCGGCGCGTTCGCGCGTGGCGGCCTCAAGCAGCGCCGCGTCGGCTGATTCGAGCGAGGTGAACCCGTCAACCCGCAACTCGCCGTTGATCGGCTGCGGGCCCACAAGCGTTGCAGCGGGCAGTTCCAGCGTGACGCTGGAGGCTCGCAATTCCAGCGACACCGGCACGTTGGGCACCGGCACGCTGGCTGCCACCAGCAACAGCAGCGCCACCAGGCACAGAGGCCACAACAGCGCGCTCCAGCGGCGCGCATCGCGCGCGCTGCGGTCGGCCAGTGTCGAGTCGAGCAGCTTCAGCCGCTCTTGCAATTCGCGCAGCTCGGGCAAGGCCGCGTCGGCTGCCGTCAGTCGGGTGGCCAGTTGCGCGGCGGTGGCGTCGCGCAGTTCACGCAGGTCGCGCATGCGGTCAGGGTCCATCGTTGGGGCCGACGATGGCAAAGCGCAACAGCGGCAACGACTGCGCGTTGGCAGCACCTACCGCCTGCACGTCCACCCGCAGGCCCTTGCCATCGGCCGGCATCGGAATGGTCAGGGTGATGTGCTTCCAGGCGTACCGATTCGAGTCGGGCAGGTCGGTCCATGCCGCAGGTGTCGACGATGGGGACGCCGCAGCGTCATTGCCCGCGCGGTAGCTGCGCCAGGCCACCGACGCTACGTCGACCGACACGCGCACTACCGCGTAGACGCGGCCGTCCTGCGGCGTTTGCGGCGTGAACGCCACCGGCGCCAGCGCAGGCAGCGCGCCCGGGCTAGCTGACGGCGGCGTCACCAGCGCCAGAAAGCCCAGGCTCGACAACGCTTGTCGAGTGGCCGCCAGCATGGGCGCCGCGTCCCAGCTCAGCACCTGTCCGGGCGCCAGCGCGGCGTCGACGCGGTAGAACGGCCGAGACGGCAGCGGCTGCACCACCAGTCGCGCCGCAGCACGCACGTCGGCGCGGATCTGCAACGGCGCTGATGCCGCAGATGCCGCCGAGGCAGCCGGCGCGGCTGGCCCCGCTGGCGGTACCCCACGCGTCAACGACAGCAGTTCGATGAACGGCTGCGACACGGTTTTCTCGAAGAAGCCTTCGCAGCGCGCCTGGCCCGGCACGCTGGCGTAGGCCGGCGCCAACGAACTGCTGGGCTTCAGCGCGGCGCACTGGAACGCCTGCGCTTGCGCATCGGCGGACACCATCGCAGCGACGACGCCGACCCACCCGACCGCAGCTAGCACCCGACTCCGCATGCGCACGATTTCTCCCAGCGGCTGGCGTCGCGCCAGTGGCGCATTCGGTGAATGCGCAGGTCGCTGCCACAGCCACTCGATGTTCGATTCACGCGGCCCGTGCGGGCCATCCCTAGCTTCGTGATCGCGCAACAAATGTGTCTTGCGGTAACGCACGGCCATCGGCGTGCAAGCTAGGGGTGGCCTGCGGTGCAAGGCGTGCCTAGCATCCGCTTCCTTGGGCTCGCGCTCTCTGTCGTCGACGGCGGAATGGCTCGTGCCAACGCGGCAGCGCCGGCTCTGAGGTCCGGCACCGTTGATGCGAAGGCCCGACCATGGCGACCCAGCCCGACAAGGTGTTTGTCCAGAGCTACGAGTGGTTCCGCGAAGCGGTCGACCACCTGCTCGCGGGCGCGCCCTGGCCCGCCGCTGACAAGACACGCGTCGAAAAACTGGTCTGGAAACTGATCGGCCGCATCAACGTCGACGCGCCGCTGCCGGCGCCGAATGCGGTGACGCTCGAAGACTTCCAAGGCGGTGGCGCGGCAGCGCAAGGGCTGGCGCTGGCCGCGCTGATCGCGGCCGAGTTTCTGGTCGCGCTCGACACCATCAAGAGCGCGGTCGACGCGGTGCAGGCGGTCGCCAACGGCGGCATGAGCCCCGCCGCGAAGAACGACGTGTTCAAGCTCGTGGGCCAGGTCGTCAAGCAGGTCGACGCCATCGTCAAGGGTGTCGACGCCGCTGCCCGCTACCCCAGCGCCTTCGGCCTCGCCAAGCTGCTGCTCACGCTGTCGGACGACGCGCGCACAGCCTTCGTGCCGGGCCAGTCGCACGCGCAATTGCTGGCCTCGTTCGTGGCCAATGCCACCGTCGGCGGCAACCCCAGCCAGCTGCAAACGGCCGACGCCGCCGGCGCGCTCGGCCTGTTCACCGTGCTCGCGGGTTCGCTGCTCGACCGCACGTTCGCCAGCGCCCTCGACGGGCCTTTCGGCTGGAGCCCGCAGACGATGGCCAGCGCGGTGCCGGTCACCGCGCTGGCGCCGGTCACGCTGGCCTTTGGCGCCACCGGCCCGGCCAAGCCGAATCTGAAGATCGCCTTCGTGCCCGAACCGGCGCCGGCCGGCGTGCAGTTCGACGCTGCGCTCGACCTGGCGGCCAGTGCAGCCGCCGGCCCGGCCAAGGTGAAGATCAAGGGCAGCGCGGCGCTCAAGGTCTATCAGCCGCTGCTGCCGCCGGGCCCGGCCAAGGTCGAAGGCAATGCGCCGTCCATCGGCATCGAACTGGGCAAGAAGCAAACCAACGGACAGGCACTGAAGATCGGCCCGGTCGACCTGGCGGGCTTTGGCTCGGCGCTGCTGCAGGTGAAGGAAATCGGCGCCGGCCTGCAGCTGTCGTTGAAGGATGCAGGCGCCTCGCTGGCGCCGCGCTTCGACCTGTTTTTGCGTGAAGGCGAGATCAAGCTCGTCATCGAGGACAAGCTGCTCAAGCAGGTGCTGGCGGGCGACATCACGGTCGACTTCGCGGTCGAGGCGCAGATCGACAACAAGGGCAAGCTGCACCTGAAAGACGGCACCGGGCTGCGCGTGTCGCTGCCGGTGCCGAAGGTTCCCAGCGGGCCGCTCAAGCTGCAACTCATTCACCTGGGCATCGAGCCGCTGGACGGTTCGTTCAACAAGATCGACGCCGAACTGTCGGCCTCGTTCAGCATCGAACTCGGTCCGTTCAAGGGCTCGGTGGATCGGCTCGGCGTCATCACGCGGCTGCGCAACATGTTCGGCGCCGACCCCGATGTGTCGTTCGCACTGAAGCCGCCCAACGGCGCCGGCCTGTCGCTGGACGTGGGCGTGGTCAAGGGCGGCGGCTACATCTACCTCGACCCCGAGAAGGGCGAATACGCCGGCGTGCTGGAGTTGCGCATCGCGGCCATCGGCATCAAGGCCATCGCCATTTTGAACACCAAGGTGCCCGACGCCGGCTGGTCGCTGTTGCTGCTGATCTTCGGCAACTTCCCGGCCATCCAGTTGTCGTTCGGCTTCACGCTGACCGGCATCGGCGGGCTGATCGGCCTGCAGCACACCATCAGCACCGACGCGCTGTCGAAAGGCATGGCCACCGGCGCGCTCGACGCGATTTTGTTCCCCGCCAATCCGGTGGGCGACGCACCGCAGATCATCAACACGCTGCGCACGGTGTTCCCCACCAAGGCCGGCGGCTTCGTGATCGGACCGATGCTGGAGGTGGGCTGGGGCACGCCCAGCCTGGTGATCATTCGCGCCGGCGTGTTGATCGAAGCGTCGAAGATCGTCATCGTCGGCCAGGCCATCATCCAGATTCCGCCGATGGTCAGCAAAGACCTGGCCATCCTGCGGCTGCAGATCGACTTCATCGGCTACATCATCTTCGACCCATTCAAGCTCGGCTTCGACGGCAAGCTGCGCGACTCGCGGGTGCTTTTCATCACGCTGACCGGCAGCTTCGCGTTCCGCGCCAGCTTCGGCTCCAAGCCGAGTTTCCTGCTCAGCGCGGGCGGCTTCCATCCGCGCTTCAAGGACATCCCGGACGACGTTCCGGCGATGGACCGCGTCGGCGCCGGCTTCTCCATCGGCATCGTCGGTGTCAAGTTCGAGGGCTACTTCGCCGTCACCTCGGCCACCGTGCAAGGCGGCTCCGAGCTGCGCATCTGGGCCGACGTGGGCGTCGCCAGCTTCGACGGTGGTTTCGGCTACGACGTGATCGTCTACCTGGAGCCGCGCTTTCACTTCGACGCCGAGATGCGGCTGTGGGTGAAGGTGTCGCTGCTGGGCTTCAAGCTCGGTGCGCGCATCGAAGGCATGCTGGCCGGCCCCGGCGAATGGCACGCCGCCGGCTCGGCCACGGTCGACCTGGGCTTCTTCGGCGAGCACAGCGTCGACTTCGACGAACGCTGGGGCAGCGCCACCGACACGCCGGTGTCCACCGAGCCGGTCGAAACGCAACTAGCGCTGGAAATCGGCAAGCGCGAAAACTGGTCGGCGCAGTTGCCCAAGCCGAACGACGCTTTCGTCACGCTG
>JANNBZ010000181.1:0-1915 GCA_031386065.1 Burkholderiales bacterium | reverse complement strand
CGCGTCGGCTTGGGCTTGCGGTTCAACAGCATCTGCGTGGCCGAGAAGCCGATGAAGGCCGCGAACAGCACCGCCAGCACCGCCGACGGCAGCGCCTTGGCCACTTGCGCACCGAGCAGCGAGCCGAGCACGATGCCGGGCGCGAGCAGCTTGACCGCATCCCAGCGGACAGCGCCGCGCAAGTGGTGCGCCCGCACCGACGCGATCGAGGTGAACGCGATGGTGGCCAGCGACGTGGCCACCGCCATCTTGATGACCAGTTCGGCGGGGAAGCCCTTGTGCGTCAGCAACAGGGTCAGGAACGGCACCATCAGCATGCCGCCGCCAATGCCCAGCAGGCCTGCCAGAAAGCCGATCACGCAGCCCAGCAGCAGCAGTTCGAGCACCAGTTGCCAGCCGAGTCCGAACGTCATAAACGGTCCAGCAGTCGCATCACTTCCAGCCATTCGTCGGCCGTGACGGGCGTGATCGACAAGCGGTTGCCGCGCCGCAGCACCTGCATGCTCGACAAGCCGGGCTCGCGGCGCATCTGCTGCAACGGCAGCAGGCGTGTCTTGCGTGTCAGCGTCACATCGACGTGGAGCCAGCGCGGTGCGTCGCGCTGGGCCGTCGCGTCGAAGTACGGGCTGGCGCGGTCGAACTGGGTGGCGTCTGGGTAGGCGGCGCTGGCCACGCTGGCGATGCCGGCAACGCCGGGCTCGGGGCACGACGAGTGATAGAACAGCACGCCGTCGCCGATGCGCATGCGGTCACGCATGAAGTTGCGCGCCTGGTGGTTGCGAACACCGACCCACGCCACGGTGTGTTTCGGTGCGGCGGCGAGGTCGTCGATGGAACACTCGGACGGCTCGCTTTTCATGAGCCAGAACTGTTCGGACATCGGGTCGATTGTAGAAATCAAGAAAGGTGTCCGCTGCGAACCGTGAGCCGCATTCCTGAACCGGTGCAGTTCAGGTGGGCGAGGTCAGCCAGGTTTCGGGTTCATCTGACGCGAGACGATCACACCTGCCTGGCGATGTTCCAAGCCCTGCTCGTATGAGCATTGGTACAAGGAAATATAGAACTCACGCGAACGCAACGGACGACCGCAGTTTACGCAGAAAGCCTGTGTAGGGTCATAGCAATTGACCGTTCGCGCCGAGGGCGTGATCGATTCGCCGAATCAGGCCGTCCACATCGACCGATGCCGACGCAGCCACGCCCGCAGCATTGTCTGTGGGTCGCGCGGCCGGTGGCCGTTCGGCCAGTGCATAGGCCAGGTTCAGCGCGGCCAGCACCGCCATGCGTTCGCGTGCTTTCACCTTGCCCGCGTCGCGGATCGCGCTCATCTCGCGGTCCACCGCGCCCACCGCTTCGAGCAGTGACATCTCGCCGCCTTCAGGGCAGCCCAGGATGTAGCTCTGACCGAGGATGGTGACTTCCATTTGCTTCATCGAGGTGCCCTGATCAAGAACCGGTCGGGATGTCGACGCTGGCCGCAGACGCTGCAGACGGTACGGCGGCGCTCTCAGACGGCAAGCGCTCGAGCAGCGCGTCGATGCGGCTGCGCGCAGCGTTCAAACGCGAGCGCAGGCTGTCGCGCTCATGGCTCACGCTGGCGAGTTGGCCTTCGAGCAGCGCATTCGTGCGCAACAACTCGTCGTGCCGCAGCAGCAGGCGCTCCACCCGATCAGCGAGTTCATCGATCTTGGCCATGGCGCGGGTCGTCAGCTAGAGGTGCTTCGATTGTAGGGGGCCGCGCCTACAATCCACCCCGTTGGTGCCCGTGTCTGCTTGTCTGCAGACACAGTTAAACGGGAAGCAGAAGAGCCTTGGCTCGAATCTGCGCTGCCCCCGCAACGGTACGGCGGACGAAGCCTCGTGCTTCTGCTCTTGCGCACACACCACTGGAAGCCCCGCGCTTCCGGGAAGGTCG
>JANNBZ010000168.1:0-42310 GCA_031386065.1 Burkholderiales bacterium | reverse complement strand
AGCTGCCGCCGATCTTGCCGAGCTGGCCCTTGATGGCCGCCTCGTCGGTCTTCCAGCGCTCTTCCTGGAAGTTGGACCAGCTCACGCCGACCAGGGTTTGGGCCGTGGCCAGCGAGCTCAACGAGCCCAGGCTGGCCAGCAGTGCGCCGGCGATCAGTTTGTGTTTCATGTTCATGCTGTCTCCTTCGTGGTTGAAAATCCGGGCCGGCAAAAACGGTGGGCCGGCGTGCGTGGGGTCATGCGTCGGGCCGTCTCCCGACACTCTCGCTCTCGAAACCGTGGCGCGACACCGACTCGACGATCTCGGCCGATTCGTCCAGCCGCTGCAACACCAGCGACGCTGCGCCACGGGCCCAGACTTCGTCGCCCTGGTGGCGCACCACCAACTGCACCCGGCCGCGGTGCGCCAGCAGCATGGCCTGCTCCATCGCAGCGCGCAGCGCGGGCTCGTACAGGTCGGCCGCCAGCGTGCCGCCGCCGTCCATCAGCACCAGCTGCGGCGCGAGCAGGTTGACGACGTTGCCGATCCACTGGCCCAGCAGGCGGCCCTGGTCTTCGAAGATCTTGCGCGCCCGGGCGTTGCCGCCGCGGGCCAGGTCGGCCAGGGCGGTGTGCGCGGCCACCACGCGTTCGGCCGGCATCGGCTGGCTGCCTTCGATCAGCCCCGCGCGCTGGCCCTGGCCGACGATGGCGTAGTGCGCCACATAGGTTTCCAGGCAACCCAGCTTGCCGCAGTGGCAGGCCGGCCCGTCGACCACCACCTGCAGGTGTGCCAGCTCGGCGGCCAGACCCGAGTGCCCGCGGTACAGCTCGCCGTTCAGCACCAGGCCCAGGCCCAGGCCGTGTTCGAGCGTGACCACGGCCACGTTGGACAGGCGCGCCGCCTGGCCGAACCACTGCTCGGCCAGCGCCAGCATGTTGGCGTCGTTCTCGATGAACACCGGCACGCCCAACGCGTCGGTCAGCGCCTGACCCAGCGGAACGGCGGCACCGCTGCGCGCCGGCTTCAGCACCGGCGACCACAGCACCTCGCCGCGCATCGAATCGATGAAGCCCGGCAACGCCACGCCCACGCCGGCCACACGCTTGCGCACCGAACCGCCCGCTCCGGCCAGGCAGGCTTCGATCTGGCGCACCAGCACGCGCACCAGCGCGCCCTGCGTGAGCGGCACCGACTGCGAGGCCGACAGCGGCACCCGCAGCGTGTTGCGCACGCCGCCGGCGAAGTCGCTCAGCGCAATGGTGATCTGGTGCAGCGCGACCTTGACGCCGACGACCCAGGCGTGGTCGGGGTTGATAGCCAGTTCACGTTCGCGCCGGCCACCGCCCAGCGACGGTCGCGCGCCAACTTCGACCAGGGCCTCGCTCTCCAGCAGCCGCCGCGTCAGCGTCGAAACCGCCGGCTGGCTGAGGCCCGTGATGTCGGCGATCTGGGCGCGCGACAAAGGCTGCCGCGCCAGCCGCACCGCGTGCAGCACCTGGTACAGGTGCAGCTGCGAAATCTGCCGTGACTGAAGACGCGCCATGGAACCCTGCTTGAAAACAGAGCGCCATTTTATTTCGGTGCAGTTTTTCTAAATCGGGACTTACCCGAAACACTCAGCTGGATCGCAGGCGTGCCAGTAACACCTGATCACACAACTCGCCTTGCGGATCACGCTCACGATGGCGCACGACGCCCTCGCAAACGAATTCCATGCCCAGTGCAAAGTCGACCGCGCGCTGGTTGCGCACATCGCTGAAGGCTTCGATGCGTTCGAGTCCGATCTCGAAGCCGAGGGCGATAACCGCCAACGTGGCCTCGCGCATCAGGCCCTGGCCGGCCACACGCGGGTCGCCCACGTAGCCGATCTCGCAGCGCGGCGCCTCGAAGTCGAAGCTGTGCAGGTCGATGCGGCCGACGCAGGCACCGCTGGCCGGGTCGAACACGTTGAAGATCAGGTTCTCGCCGTCGTCGATGTACTTGAGGCCGCGCACGCAGAACTGCTGCGCCCATTCGAGGTCACGCGGGAAGCGGGCCCAGCTGATGAAGGGCCACAGCGGCAGCGAGGCATTCAGGAAATCGGCCAGCGCCTGCGCGTGCTCGACACGCGGCGCTTCGAGGATGAGGCGGGCCGTGCGCAGATGGCGCGGCGCCGCGCTCAGGGTCTGCGCATTCAGGCCAGTTTGCCGTGGCACAGCTTGTACTTCTTGCCGCTGCCGCAGGGGCACGGGTCATTGCGGCCGACCTTCGGCACCTGGGCAGCAAGTGAATCGGGGTCGATGTCCTCGCTCACGCTGCCGTCTTCGTTCGGGTGGGTGTAGGTGACGTTGCTGATGCGTTCGGCGCGCTCTTCGATCGCCTCGGCCGCAGCTGCCACTTCTTCCTGTGACTGGATGCGCACCGTCAGCAGCACGCGGGTGACTTCCATCTTCACCACGTCGAGCATCTGGCTGAACAGCTCGAAGGCCTCGCGCTTGTATTCCTGCTTCGGGTTCTTTTGCGCGTAGCCGCGCAGGTGGATGCCCTGGCGCAGGTAGTCGAGTGCGGCCAGGTGTTCGCGCCAGTGGGTGTCGATGGACTGCAGCAGCATCATCCGCATGAAGGGCGTGAACTGCTCCAGCCCGACGCGCTCGACCTTCACGTCGAACGATGCGTCGGCCGCTTTCGCGACCATCGCGACGATATCGTCGTCGGTGATGGAGCTGCTTTTTTCGACTTCGGCCTTCAGCGGCACGTCGAGCTGCCATTCCTCGCGCAGCACCTTCTCGAGCGCCTCCAGATCCCACTGCTCCTCGACACTTTCTGCCGGCACATAGGTGCGCACCACGTCGCTCATGGTGCTGGAGCGCAGGTTGGCGATCTGCGCACTCAGGCTTTCGGCTTCGAGGATGTCGTTGCGCTGCTGGTAGATGACCTTGCGCTGGTCGTTGCTGACGTCGTCGTATTCGAGCAGCTGCTTGCGCACGTCGAAGTTGCGCGCCTCGACCTTGCGCTGCGCGCCTTCGATGCTGCGCGTCACGATGCCGGCTTCGATGGCTTCGCCGTCGGGCATCTTCAGCCGCTCCATGATGGCGCGCACGCGGTCACCCGCGAAAATTCGCATCAGCGAATCGTCCAGCGACAGATAGAAGCGCGACGAACCCGGGTCGCCCTGGCGGCCGGAGCGGCCGCGCAACTGGTTGTCGATGCGGCGCGACTCGTGGCGTTCGGTGGCGATGATGCGCAAGCCGCCCTGGGACTTCACGCTGTCGTGCAGGCCCTGCCATTCGCTGCGGATCTTGTCGGCGCGCACCAGCTTCTCGGGGTCACCCAAGGCTTCGTCGGCATCGATCACCTTGATCTGGTTTTCAACGCTGCCGCCGAGCACGATGTCGGTGCCGCGGCCGGCCATGTTGGTGGCGATGGTGATGACGCCGGGGCGCCCGGCCTGGGCCACGATCTCGGCCTCTTTCGCGTGCTGCTTGGCGTTCAGCACCGCGTGAGGAAGCTTGGTTTTCTGCAGCATGCCCGAGATCAGCTCGGAGTTCTCGATCGAGGTGGTGCCCACCAGCACCGGCTGGCCGCGCTGATGGCAGTCGCGAATGTCCTCGATCACCGCTTCGAATTTCTCGCGGTTGCTCTTGTAGACGAGGTCGAGTTCGTCCTTGCGGATGGTCGGCTTGTTGGGCGGAATCACCACCGTTTCCAGGCCGTAGATTTCCTGGAATTCATATGCCTCGGTGTCGGCCGTGCCGGTCATGCCCGACAGCTTGCCGTACATGCGGAAATAGTTCTGGAAGGAGATGCTGGCCAGCGTCTGGTTCTCGCTTTGAATCTGCCCGCCTTCCTTGGCTTCGACCGCCTGGTGCAGGCCGTCGGACCAGCGCCGGCCGGTCATCAGGCGGCCGGTGAACTCGTCGACGATGACCACTTCGCCGTCTTGCACCACGTAGTGCTGGTCGCGGTTGTAGAGCTGATTCGCGCGCAGCGCGGCGTACACGTGGTGCATCAGCGTGATGTTGGCTGGGTCGTACAGGCTGGCGCCTTCGACCAGCAGGCCGGCTTCGCCGAGGATGCGTTCGGCGTTCTCGTGGCCGTCTTCAGTCAGGAAGACCTGGTGCGTTTTCTCGTCGACCGTGAAGTCGCCGGGCTCGATCACACCTTCGCCGGTGCGCAGGTCCAGTTCGCCGATCTGCTTCTTCAGCTGCGGCACCACCGAGTTGATGCGCACGTACATCTCGGTGTGGTCTTCGGCCTGGCCGCTGATGATCAGCGGCGTGCGGGCTTCGTCGATCAGGATCGAATCCACCTCGTCGACGATGGCGTACGCCAGGCCACGCGCAACGCGGTCTTCGGTGCCCTGCACCATGTTGTCGCGCAGGTAGTCGAAGCCGAACTCGTTGTTGGTGCCGTAGGTGATGTCGGCAGCGTAGGCGGCCTGCTTTTCTTCGCGCGTGATGTTGGGCACGTTCACGCCGACGCTCAGGCCGAGGAAGGCGTAGAGCTTGCCCATCCAGGCGGCGTCGCGCTTGACCAGGTAATCGTTCACGGTGACGAGGTGCACGCCCTTGCCGGTGATGGCATTCAGGTAGACCGGCAGCGTGGCCATCAGCGTCTTGCCCTCGCCGGTGCGCATCTCGGCGATCTTGCCGTCGTGTAGCGCCATGCCGCCGATCAACTGCACGTCGAAGTGGCGCATCTTCAGTGCGCGTTTGCCGCCTTCGCGGACCACAGCGAAGGCCTCGGGCAACAAGGCGTCCAGCGATTCGCCGGCCGCATGGCGCTTGCGGAATTCGTCGGTCTTGGCGCGAAGTTCGGTGTCGCCGAGCGCCTCGAACTGCGACTCCAGCGCGTTGACTTGCAGCACCACACGGCGGTACTGCTTGAGCAGGCGTTCGTTGCGACTACCGAAAATCGAGGTCAGAATCTTGGGCAACATGCTGCGTTCGGGTTGGGTTCGGGCGCGGGGGGCAGGGCGCCGGGCAGGCCGCCGCGCCAGGACGCGCGAATCAGAAGATGTGGGGCCGCGCACTCGCCGCACAAGGCCGCGCAGTGCCGCAAAAACCCTTGAGTTTAACCGCCGCAGCGGGAAGGGCTCAGCGCCGCACGACGGCGACGCTGGGGGGCAGCGCGGCGCTGCGGCGCCCGGCAACCGGGGCCGAGTTCCCCGCTGCCAGGAACTTGGCCGGGTCTTGCGGCACGCCTTCGACCAGCACCTCGAAATGCAGGTGCGGCCCGGTGGACCGGCCCGAACTGCCCACGGTGGCAATCGGCTGACCCTGGCGAACGATGTCACCGCCCTGCACCAGCACGCGCGAGGCGTGGGCGTAGCGCGTCACCAGTCCCTTGCCATGATCGATCTCGACCACATTGCCGTATTGCGGGTGAAGCTCCAGCGGAAGCACCACGCCGCCGGCCGCAGCGTCGATGCGGGTGCCGGCCTCGGCCGAAAAGTCCAGGCCGGTGTGCAGCGCGGCGCGGCCCGAGAACGGGTCGGCGCGAAAACCGAAACCGGAGCCGACCGGCGCATCGACGGGCCGGCCGTTGGGAACCATCAGCGCGTCCAGTCGCTTTTCGAACAGGCGCGATTCGATCATCGTGAACAGGTCGCTGCGGTGGTCGGCGCGCTCGTCCAGCGAGGCCAGCACGCCGTTGAGATGCTCGAACGACGGGTTGCTGGCCGGCACGAAGGGCCCGCCGCGCCCGCCGCTTGCGGCGCCCGCAGGCGCGATCAGCGTCTTGAGTTCGTCAGCCTTCACACCGGCGAGCCCGGACACCCGCTCGCCCATCACTTCGAGTTTGATCAGCTTGGCCTGCATCTCGCCGACCCTCTGCGCCATGGCGTCGACGTTCTCGCGCAGGTAGCGGTCGCGCTGGGCAAACTCGTCACTCACCACGAGCCTGACGATCTGGCTGACCACGGGCCAGCCCTCGCGCGCTGCCTTCAGGAACACGAGGTGATACACCGTGCCCAACAGCAGAGTCAGCATGATCACCAAGGCCGCCAGCAGCCCCGCCAACTGCAGGCGATTGAAGTGAAGCACCCGAGTCCGCGCCAGGCTGCCGTGGGTGATGAGGATCTGCATCGCTAGACTCCTGCCGTGAGTTTCAAACCATTGCCTGCTGTGCCGCCGAGTGTGCCGAACGCGCTTCGCATCGACGAAGTGCTGCTTCGCAGTTCGCCGCTGGCGCTGTTGCGGGAACGGCTGCGGGATTCAACCGCGCGCTTCGAGGCCGTTCGCGGCTGCCTGCCGCCGGCGATGGTGCCTCACATTCAGCCCGGCCCGGTGGACGAGGCGGGTTGGTCCCTGCTGGTGGCGAACGCGGCGGTCGCCGCCAAGCTCAGGCAATGCGTTCCGCGCATCGAGGAAGCCTTGAAGAAAGGCGGTTGGCAGGACACCGCGATTCGCATCAAGGTGCACGCGCCCTGAGGGAAGAATCGCCGCCATCTGGAATGGTGCCCCCGCCAGGAGTCGAACCCGGGACCTTCGGTTTACAAAACCGCTGCTCTACCAACTGAGCTACAAGGGCACTGAAGAAATTTTATCGCGGGCGGTCGTTCAATCGTCAGGCAGAGATGACGCCCGCCGGAATCATTTGATGCGCTTCAAAGACGGCCGCCCGCCCGCCGGCGGCGGTGCATCCGGTGGCTCGGGCTCGGCGGTCGACGACGCTGTCTCGGCTGCGGCATCGCGGGTGTCCCTGGCCAGGCGAAGGCCGCCGCCCAGTGCTTTCTCGGGTGCCAGGGCGAGTGCGGCCGGTTTCATGCCGGCCGGCGCGTCGGTCGGTGCAGGGAACGCCATGCCCTGCCCGTTTTCGCGCGCATAGATGGCGATGACGTGGTTGATCGGCACAAAAATCTCGCGCGAGCTGCCGCCGAAGCGCGCCTTGAACTCGATGTGCTCGTTGCCCAGCTTGAGCGCTGTAGTGGCCTCGAACCCGACGTTCAGCACGATCTCGTTGTTCTTCACGTACTCCATCGGCACCTGCACCGTGGCGTCGACGAAGACCGCCAGGTACGGGGTGAAGCCGTTGTCGGTGCACCAGTCGTGCAGCGCACGAATCAGGTAAGGCCGGGTGGAGGTGCCCGGCGTGCCGATGCTCGGTGGAGGCGTGCTGCTCATCGGTCAGGCTTGCCTTACTTGCGCATCACCTTTTCGGACGGCGTGAGCGCCTCGATGTAGGCCGGGCGCGAGAAAATTCGCTCGGCGTACTTCAGCAGCGGCACGGCGTTCTTCGACATGTCGATGCCGTAGTAGTCCAGGCGCCACAGCAGCGGCGCAATGGCCACGTCGAGCATCGAGAAGTCGTCGCCCAGCATGTACTTGTTCTTCAGGAAGATCGGCGCGAGCTGGGTCAGGCGGTCGCGAATCTGCGAGCGTGCCTTTTCCAACTGCTTGTCGGTGGCCTTGACGCCGCGCGACTCGAGCACGTTCACATGCGCGAACAGTTCCTTCTCGAAGTTGAGCAGGAACAGACGCACGCGGGCGCGCGCCACTGGGTCGCCCGGCATCAGTTGCGGGTGCGGAAAGCGCTCGTCGATGTACTCGTTGATGATGTGCGACTCGTACAGGATGAGGTCGCGCTCGACCAGGATGGGCACCTCGTTGTACGGGTTCATCAGCGCGATGTCTTCCGGCTTGGCGAAGAGATCGACATCGCGGATTTCGAAGTCCATGCCCTTTTCGAACAGCACGAAACGGCAACGGTGCGAATAGGGGCAGGTCGTTCCGGAGTAAAGCACCATCATGAGCGTCGGCTCCTCAAAGAGATCATAAAAAACAGACGGCGCAGCAGGCAGCCCTGTCGGGCATCCGGCTGCGCCTTGCGCTGATCGCCCGGGTCAGGCGAACAGCGGGCAGAGCGTCACTTGATGTCTTTCCAGTACGCGGCGTTCAATCGCCATGCAATCACGGTGAACACGCCCAGGAACAGCAACACCCACACCCCAAGGCGCACGCGCTGCGCCTGCACCGGCTCGCTCATCCACTGCAGATAGGCCACCAGATCGCCGATCGCGTTGTCGTACTCCAGCGCGTTCATGGTGCCGGGCGACAGTTGAACGTAGCCGTCGTGGCGGTGCGTCACCTTGCTCGGGTCGTGCGGGTCTTTTGCCTCGACGAACTTCGCGCTGCGCTGGCCCTGCAGTTCCCACAGCACATGCGGCATCGCCGTGTTGGGATAGGCCAGGTTGTTCCAGCCCGTCGCTTTGGTGTCGTCGCGGTAGTACGAACGCAGGTAGGTGTAAAGGTAGTCGGCACCGCTGCCCCCTTCGCCAGAACGCGACCGGGCGATCACGGTGAGGTCGGGTGGCACCACGCCCAGCCATTCCTTGGCCTGCTTGGGATCGAGCGAGACCTTCATCGTGTCGCCGACCTTCTCGGAGGCGAACATCAGATTCTTCTTGATCTGGTCTTCCGTGAGACCGATGTCGCGCAGGCGGTTATAGCGCATGTACGAGGCCGCATGGCAGTTCAGGCAGTGGTTGACGAACAGTTTGGCGCCGTTTTGCAGCGCTGCCACGTCTTCCATCTTGTCGACCGGGAACTTGTCCCAGTGCATGCCGCCTTCGTTGGCGACCGCCGCAGCCATCAGACCGCAAGACATCAACAGGGAAAGGATCAGTTTTTTCATGGTTGCTGGGTTCGCGTTGACTTCAGTGCGCGGCGAACGTCACGCGATCAGGCACGGACTTGAAGCTGCCGATACGGCTCCACCACGGCATCAACAGGAAGAAGCCGAAATAGAACAAGGTGCCGATCTGCGACACGCGTTCGCCAATGGCGGACGGCGGCTGAACGCCCAGGTAGCCGAGCACCGCGAAATTGACCACGAAGATGCCGTACAGGTACTTGTGCCAATCGGGACGGTAGCGAATCGACTTGACCGGGCTGTTGTCGAGCCAGGGCAGTAAAAACAGTATGATGACCGCACCGCCAATCACCACGACGCCCCATAACTTGGCGTCGAACGACAGCATGCCGGCCACCAGCAGCACCGCGCCGACGACGATCGCGGCCTTGAACAGCGTCGCCATCTTCGCCTTCAGCACGCCGAGCACGGCACCTGCCAGCACGCAGGCGATCAGCGCATACATCATCTGCGTGGTGATGGCGCGCAGCATCGAGTAGTACGGCGTGAAGTACCAGACCGGGGCGATGTGCGCCGGCGTCTTCAGCGGGTCGGCCGGGATGAAGTTGTTGTACTCAAGGAAGTAGCCGCCGAACTCGGGCGCGAAGAAGATGATCAGCGTGAAGATCATCAGGAACACGCTGACGCCGAAGATGTCGTGCACCGTGTAGTAGGGGTGGAACGGGATGCCGTCCAGCGGGTGGCCATCGGCGCCCGTCCGTGCCTTGATCTCGACGCCGTCGGGGTTGTTCGAACCGACTTCGTGCAGCGCGATGATGTGCGCGGCCACCAGGCCGAGCAGCACCAGCGGCACCGCGATCACGTGGAAGCTGAAGAAGCGGTTCAGTGTGGCGTCGCCGACTACGTAGTCACCGCGTATGAGCAGCGCCAGATCAGGCCCGATCAGCGGCACCGCGGCAAACAGGTTGACGATCACCTGCGCGCCCCAGTAGCTCATCTGGCCCCATGGCAGCAGGTAGCCCATGAAGGCTTCGGCCATCAGGCACAGGAAGATGCCGCAACCGAACAGCCACACCAGTTCACGTGGCTTGCGGTAGCTGCCGTAAATGAGACCGCGGAACATGTGCAGGTACACAACCACGAAGAACGCGCTCGCGCCGGTGGAGTGCATGTAGCGCACCAGCCAGCCCCACGGCACGTCGCGCATGATGTATTCGACCGACGCAAACGCCAGCGATGCATCGGGCTTGTAGTGCATCGTCAAGAAGATGCCGGTGACGATCTGCATCACCAGCACCAGCAGCGCCAACGCGCCGAAGAAATACCAGAAGTTGAAGTTCTTCGGTGCGTAGTACTCGGCCAGGTGCTCGTTGTAGAGCTTGCTGGCCGGGAACCGGTTGTCGACCCACGTCAGCAGCTTCTGGCCTGCGGTGGCGTTGACTGGCGCTTCCTTGAATGTTGCCATTGTGTGTGCTCGTTAAATCGGTTACTGCTTCTCAGGCCTTCTTGTCCTCGCCAATGATCAGGCGAGTGTCAGAGAGATACATGTGTGGGGGCACTTCGAGGTTGTCGGGCGCCGGCTTGTTCTTGTAAACACGGCCGGCCATGTCGAAGGTGGAGCCGTGGCACGGGCACAGAAAGCCGCCGGCCCAGTCGTCGGGCAGCGAAGGCTGGGCGCCGGGTACGAACTTGTCGGAAGGCGAACATCCCAGGTGCGAGCAGATGCCGACGGTCACCAGGATCTCGGGCTTGATCGAGCGGTGCTCGTTGCGGGCATAGGAAGGTGTCAACTCGTCGGGCTTGCGGGCCGAGGTGGGGTCGGCCAGCAGCGCATCGACCTTCGGCAGCGCGGCCAGTTGCTCGGGCGTGCGCTTGACGATCCACACTGGCTTGCCGCGCCATTCGACGGTCAGTTTCTCGCCCGGCTTCAATGCGCTGATGTCCACCTCGACCGGGGCACCGGCGGCGCGCGCGCGCTCGGACGGCAGGAAGGTGCTCACCAACGGAATGGCGACCGCCACACCACCCACCGCGCCGGCACAGGCCGACGTGATCAACCAGGTGCGTTTGCCGCTATCGACTTGCTGCTCACTCATGAAATTCCTCGGACGTGTCGCTGCTCAGGGTCAACCCGCGATTCTAGCGGACGTGTCAAGTCGTTTTGCGCCCTGGGTGACATGCACAAGCTCACACAGCATGCGGCCGATGCGCCACAGCCCTGCGGATCATTCGTGACCAGCGAGTTGCAGCATGTTTGGACGCATTGACTTGTGCTCCCCGGTGGCAATACTGCGGAGCTCGCCCTGCTGCGTTGCATGCCTGCGCGGGCTTTCTACAACAAACCACGAGGAGAGTTACCCATGAGTTTTGTCACCGAGTTCAAAGAGTTCGCCCTGAAAGGGAATGTGATGGACCTCGCCGTCGGTGTGATCATCGGCGGCGCGTTCGGCAAGATAGTCGACTCCATGATTGCCGACCTGATCATGCCGCTGGTGGGAATGGTCACAGGCGGACTCGACTTCTCGAACCGCTTCATTCCGTTGGCAGGGCAAACCGCCACCACCCTGGTCGAGGCGAAGAAAGCCGGTGCAGTTTTCGCCTATGGCAACTTCATCACGGTGGCGATCAACTTCGCCATCCTCGCATTCATCATCTTCCTGATGATCAAGCAGATGAACCGCCTCAAGCGTGAAGCGCCTCCCGTGGCGGCGGCCACGCCGGAAGACGTGATGCTGCTGCGCGAAATTCGCGACTCGCTGAGGAAATGACACGCCGCGCGTCGCAGCGATGCGATGCGTGTCCCGCCGAAGGCCGCACAGCGACACTGAGCGGCCTTCGTCGGTTTGGAGCGATACTTTAACCAAGGGTTCGCGTCCGCTGGCGAGCTCATTCCCTGCGAGAAAAGGTCGAGCCCCGCACCCGATGAATCCCACCGATTCACGTCTACCTGTTGCCCTGGAGGCGGCCCTGCATCAGGTCACCACCACGGCGGCGAATGCTGCCGAGCGGGTGGCCGTGGGCATGGGCACGCAGGCCCAGTCCACCACGCGGATTGCCGATCGTGACCTGCTGCTGGCCCTGCACATCGACCTGCGTCGCAAGATGGGCACGCTGCAGCTGGTGTTCAGCGAAGTCCTCGGCGCCAAGGTGCGCGACGAAACCGCGCCGCGCGAAGAGGTTCGCCGCAAGCTGGCGGCCACCGACTGGCAGTCGCTCAGCCTGGTCGAAGACCACGAGATCGAAGAGCGCATGTTCTCCGAGCGCATCGGTCAGCAGATCTCTCACGCCTGCGAACCCGAACTGCGCGAATTGGCGGCCTACATGGGCGCGGTGATCGGCCTGGGCCGCGCGGACGAAGACCGCAACCCGCTGCGCCCCGACGTGGTGGGCATGGCCAGCTACCGTGCGGTTGAAGCGGTGACCGACGACCGCGAAGGCCGCAAGTTGCTGGCGCGCGAGTTCGGATTGGCGATGGCGCAGGCGATGCCCGAGTGCTACAGCGCGATCGTGCGCGACCTCCAGTCGCGCGGCGTCGAACCCGTCAGCCTGACGCTGAAAACAGTCGAAGGACCGGGCAACCTGCTGGGTGGAAACACCTCCGGCTACACCGGTCTGCGCGAAGATTTCCGCTCGACCGGCGGCCAGCCGTCCGACCTGGCGGGCGAGCCGGGTTCGGCCGCCGGCGGCCAGCGGCACTCGGGTGGACGCGCTGCCTTCACCACGCGCGGCGGCGCACCCACCGAGCCGGCCGGGCTGAACGCAGCCTCGCATCGTGGAGGCTCGGGGCGCGGCGGCTCGTCGAGCCCGCACGCATCAAGCATCAGCAGCGACGCCGAGCTGATGAACCTGCTGCGCCGGCTGACGTTTCTGGCCAGCCGACCCGGCGATCTGCATCCCACCGGCGGTCCTCGTTCGAGCGGAGGCTTCGGCAGCACAGGGCGCGGCCGCCATGACGAATCGGGCCTACCGGCCCACACCCGCTCCGGCGTGGCCAGCGGCAGCAACACGAGAGGCGCATCGTTGAGCGGCGTCGACGGCGCGCGCATCGGCTACGGGGACGACATGACCGGCCTGATGGCGGTGAACCTGATCCGCGCGCACCGCGAAGAGCTGATGCAGGCGTCGAGCGGCAAGCTCGATCACATGGTGATCGACGTCGTTGGCAGCCTGTTCGACCAGATCCTCTCCGACAGCCGCGTGCCGCCGCAAATGGCGCGCCAGATCGCACGGCTGCAACTGCCGGTGCTGCGGGTGGCGCTGGTCGACGCCAGCTTCTTCTCGTCGCGCCGGCACCCGGTGCGCCGGTTCGTGAACCGCATCGCCTCGCTGGCGTGTGCGTTCGATGATTTCGACGACGGGCCGGGCAAGCAGTTCCTCGAGCGGGTGCGCGAGCTGGTGCAGGAAATCGTCGAAGGCGACTTCGACCAGGTCGAGATCTACACCGCCAAGTTGAGCGCCCTCGAGGCCTTCATCGCCGGACAAACCCAGGGCGAAGCCAAGAGCAACGGCGCGGCCAGCCTGCTCGAAGGCAAGGAGTCGGAGCTGCGCATCCAGCAGCGCTACCTGTTGCAGCTTCAGCAGGCGCTGGCGCCGGTGGCGATGCACCCGTACCTGCGCGACTTCCTGGCCCAGGTCTGGAGTCAGGCCCTGGTGCTGACGGCGCGCCGCGAGGGGCCTGACGCCGCCCCGACCAAACGATTTCGCCAGGTCGCCGTCGAGTTGGTGATGAGCGTGCAGCCCAAGGGCTCGCCGCCGATGCGCAAGCGCTTCCTGATGCAGCTGCCCGGCCTGATGAAGGACCTGAACCAGGGCCTGAAGCTGATTGGCTGGCCCGACGCGGCGCAGAAGGAATTCTTCGGCAAGTTGCTGCCTTCGCACGCCGAGTCGCTGAAGGCGGCGCCGATGACCGAGCTCGACCACAACATGATGGTCAAGCAGCTGGAAGCCATCTTCGCTGCGCGCGTTCCGGGACAAGACGATCTGTTGCGATCGGACCCGCTGCCCGACATGCCCGAGGCGCAGATCGAGCAGCGGTTCTCGCCGGCCGAAGCGCAGCAGGTCGGCCTGGTCGAAGAAAGCGCGGTGGATTGGGACGGCACGCTCGACCTCGACCTCAGCGCTGACGCGTCGGACACTCAGACCGGCGGCGACGCCGAGGTCACGTCATCGCAGCTGGGCCTGGACATCAACCTCGACCTGGCCGCCGCCGACCCCGCGATCGCCTCGCACGGGCTGGCCCTGATGGACCACGTGCGTGTCGGCTTCGCCTACCAGATGCACCTGAAGGACAGCTGGCAGAAAGTGCGGCTGAGCTACGTCAGCCCGGCGCGCAGCTTCTTCGTGTTCACGCGCGGGCACCGGCACCAGGAAACCATTTCGCTCACCGCGCGCATGCTGGCGCGGATGTGCGACACCGGCCGCATGCGCGCGGTCGAGAGCACCTACCTGATGGAGCGCGCCACGGCGCGGGCGCGCAAGCAGCTCGCGGCCTTGAAGGCGCAGAGCCAGCACTAGACCCGCGCTTGCGGGACGCCGGCAAGGCGCCGGGCCATCGCCACCGCCGCCGCCAGGCTGGCCGGGTCGGCGCGGCCGCTGCCCGCAATGTCGAACGCGGTGCCGTGGTCGGGGCTGGTGCGCACGAACGGCAGGCCCAGCGTCACGTTCACGCCGTGTTCGACGCCCAGGTATTTGACCGGAATCAGACCGTGGTCGTGCGTCATCGCCACCACGATGTCGAACTCGCCGGGGTGGCTGGCCGTGTGGCGGGCGCGCATGAAGACGGTGTCGGGCGCGAACGGGCCGCGCGCGTCGATGCCCTCGGCCTGCGCGGCGGCCACGGCGGGCGCGATGACGCGCTGCTCTTCGTCGCCGAACAGTCCGCCTTCGCCGGCATGCGGATTCAAGCCCGCCACCGCGATGCGCGGCGTGGGCTGGCCCCAGCCGGCGGCGGCTCGATGCGCGATGCGCAGCGTCGTCAGCACCGCGTCGAAGGTGACCGCATCGATGGCGCGGCGCAGCGACAGGTGGATCGTCACCAGCACGCAGCGTAACTCGTCGTTGGCCAGCATCATGCGCACCGGCGGCGCAGGTTGACCGGGCTGCGCGGCCAAGGCCTGCAGCATCTCGGTGTGGCCGGGAAAGGCACAGCCGGCTGCAGCCAGCGCCTCTTTGTGGATGGGCGCGGTGACGATGGCCGTCACCTCCCCGCGCAGCGCCAGGGCCGTCGCCTGCTCGATGCAGCGTGCGGCCGCCGCGCCCGCTCGCGCGTCCACCTGGCCGACCGGCGCCTGCAGCAGATCGACCGGCAGTGCATCGGCCTGCAGCACCGGCAGGCAGTTCGCCGGCAGGCGCATCGTGTCGGCCGGCGCGTCGATCTGCGCCACCGGCAACAGCCCACCGGTCCACGCGGCGGCGCGCCGCATCAGCGCGATGTCGCCGACCACGAAGCAGCCCGCAGCGGCCGGCATGCGGAAAAACTTGGCGATGATTTCCGGGCCGATGCCGCACGCATCGCCCTGCGTGATGGCCACTGGAAGAGCATGCGCGTCGGTCATGCCCGCATTGTCGCCGTGTGCGACGGCGCTGCTAAGCTCTGCGCCCACTCACGCCGGTGCCGCATGACGCCTCGCTTCGCAGCCATCCTCTTGATCCGTTTTTGCGTTCATTTCGGGCTGATCGCCGGAGGTTTCGCATCGGCTCTGGCCTGCACTGGGGGGGTGATCGAAGGTTCTGGCGGGCCTTCGCGAGCCGACTGCGCTGGACAGCTTCGCAGGTCCTTCGCTTCGTCGGCTCATGCCGCCCCGGTCACCCCGGCCCACCAACTGGCGGCGCTGTTCGAGGAAGACTGGCAATGGTCCCTGCGCAACCACCCGGAGTCGGCCACCGCGCTCGGCGACCACCGCTTCGATGACCGCTGGACCGACAACAGCGCGGGTGCCATCGCGCTGCGCGAGGCGCATGCGCGCGAGATGCTGGCCCGCGTGCAGCGCATTCCTCGCAGCCGCTTGACCGGTGTTGATCTCGTGTCGAGCGAGGTGTTCACCTACCGCCAGCGCATGGACGTCGAGGCCCAGCAATTCCCGGTGCTGCGCACGCGAGTGCTGTCGGCGATCAACGGAATCCACCTCGACTTCAGCGAAGTGACGCGGGACATGCCGCTGCGCACCGAAGCCGACCTGCGCAAGCTGTTGGCACGCATTGCCGCGTACCCGCTGCGGGTGCGGCAGGACATCGCGCTGCTCAGGGAAGGCGCGCGGCTGGGCTGGGTCACGCACCAGGGGTCGTTGGCACGCGTGCCGGCGCAGATCGACGCGCTGCTGGTGGGCGAGCTGCGTCAAGGGCCGTTGTTCGCGCCGTTCGCCGAACTGCTGACCACATCCGCCACCGACATCCCGACCGTGCGCCGCACCGAGCTTGCGGCCACAGGCGAACGCGCGCTGGCCGACCACGTGACGCCCGCCTTGCGCGAACTGCGCCGCTGCGTGGTCGACGAACTGCTGCCCCGCAGCCCCGAAAGCGGAGGCCTGGCCAGCTACCCCGGCGGCGCGGCGGTCTACGCTTACGTCGTGCGTCAGCAGACCACCACCGACATCAGCGTGCAGGCGATCCACGCGCTGGGTTTGACGGAGGTCGCGCGGCTGCGCGCCGAGATGGAGGCGACGATTGTGCGCAGCGGATTCAGCGGCAGCTTCGCCGAATTCGTCGACTTCCTGAACACCGATCCGAAATTCTTCTACACCTCCGCCGCCGATCTGCTGGCCGGCTACCGCGACATCGCCAAGCGCGTGGACGCCGAGCTGCCGAAGCTGTTTGCCGAGCTGCCGCGTGCCACCTACGGCATCCGGCCCATCGAAGCGCACCAGGGCGAAGACGCGGCCGAGTACTACAGCCCGCCGGCGGCCGACGGCTCGCGTCCGGGCTGGTTCAACGCCAATGTGCAGGAGCTGAAGTTGCGGCCCAAGTGGGACATGGAGGCGCTGTTCCTGCACGAAGCCGTGCCCGGCCACCACTTGCAGAACGCACGCGCGCTGGAGCTGGCGACGCTGCCGAACTTTCGCCGCAGCGAGTGGTACGTGGCGTATGGCGAAGGCTGGGCGCTGTATGCCGAAGGCCTGGGCGATCAGCTCGGGCTGTACACCGACGTCTACTCCAGGTTCGGCCAGCAGCGCATGGAGATCTGGCGCGCGGCGCGGCTGGTGGTCGACACCGGCATCCACGCACTGGGCTGGACGCGCCAGCAGGCGATCGACTGGATGGTCGAACGCACCGGCATCGCACGCGCCGACATCACCGCCGAGGTCGACCGCTACTACGCCTGGCCGGGCCAAGCGCTGGGCTACAAGATCGGTCAGCTGAAAATCGTCGAGCTGCGCGAGCGTGCGCGTCAGGCCCTCGGCGAGCGCTTCGACCTGCGCCGGTTCCACATGGCCGCGCTCGACCAAGGGGCGCTGCCGCTGAACGTGCTGGAGCAGTTGCTGGACGGGTGGATCGCCACCGAGCTGCGCGCGAACCAGCGCTAGTCAGCGTCTTTCACGCGGTACTGCCCCGTCAACTGCTGCTGCACCGACGGCGGCACGGCTTCGAAGTGGCTCATGGCCAGCGTGTAGCGGCCCTGGCCGCCGGTCAGGCCGTTCAGCCGTGCCTGGTAGTTGGTCAGTTCCGACAGCGGCACCACACCGTTCACCGTGATGCTGCCAGCGCGCGTGGCATCGGTGCCGTTGACCTGGCCGCGCTTGGCCGACAGGTCGCCGGTGATGTCGCCCACGCTGTGTTCGGGCGCGGTGATCTCGACCCGCACGATGGGCTCCAGCACGATCGCGCCGGCCTTCAGCACCGCGTCGACAAAGGCCTTGCGACCGGCGGTGGCGAAGGCGATGTCTTTCGAGTCGACGCTGTGGTGCTTGCCGTCGTACACCGTCACGCGCACGTCGTGAAAGGCGTAGCCGGCGATCACGCCCGAGTCCAGCACCTGCCGCACGCCTTTCTCGACCGCCGGGATGAACTGGTGCGGAATGGTGCCGCCCTTGACCTGGTCGACGAATTCGAAGCCGGCGCCGCGCGCCAGCGGCTCCACGCGCAGGAACACCTCACCGAACTGCCCGGCGCCGCCGCTTTGTTTCTTGTGCCGGTGGTGCCCCTCGGCGGGCTGGGTGATGGTTTCGCGGTAGGCGATGCGCGGCGGCTCGGTGACCACTTCGCACTTGTAGGTTTCCTGCAGCCGGTCGACCAGGGTGCGCAGGTGCAGTTCGCCCAGGCCGTAGACCACGGTCTGGTGGGTGCTGGCCGCGCGCTCTACCTTCAGGCAGGGGTCTTCGTCGACCAGCTTTTGCAGCACCTCCCACATGCGCTGCTCGTCGCCGCGCCGCTTCGGCGCGATGGCCAGGCCGTGCACCGGCACCGGAAAGTCCAGCGGCTGCAAGTGCAGGTGGTCGTCTTCGGCCGCGTCGTGCAGCACCGCGTCGAAGTGCATCTCGTCGACCTTGGCCACGGCGCAGATGTCGCCCGGCAGGCCGCGCGCCACCTCCACGTGTTCCTTGCCCTTGAGCATGAACAGGTGGCCTACCTTGAACGGCTTGCGGCCGTCGCCAATGAAGAGCTGGCTGTCGCGCGTGATCGTGCCCTGGTGGATGCGAAACACGCCCATCTTGCCGACGAACGGGTCGACGGTGATCTTGAACACGTGAGCGATCACGTGCTTGGCGGCGTCGGGCTCGGCGTGCAGTTCCTTCGCGCCCGCACCTTCGCCCTTGAAGAACTGAGGCGGGTTGCCTTCCAGCGGGTTCGGCAGCAGGCGCTCGATCACATCCAGCAATTCGGCCACGCCGGCGCCGTTGCGCGCCGAGACAAAACAGATCGGAATCAGGTGCCCTTCGCGCAGCGCCTGCTCCAGCGGCGCGTGCAGTTCGGCGGGGTCGACATCGCCGTCGTTCAGGTAGCGCTCGACGAAGTCGGCGTCGACCTCGACCACCTGCTCCACCAGCGCGCGGTGCGCTTGCTCGACCGACGAAAAATCAGCCTGCAAGGCAGGCTGTTCATGGGCGGGCGCGGAGCGGTTGAAGAAACAGTCGAGCACCCTTGTTCCTTGGGCTGCCGGCAGGTTCAGCGGCAGGCATTCCTTGCCGAAAGCGGTTTGAATCTGCGCCACCAGCGCGCCCAGGTCGACGCCTTGCGCATCGATGCGGTTGACCACGATCAGCCGGCACAGGCGTCGCTGGCGCGCCCAGTCCATCATGCGCAGGCTCATCATCTCGATGCCCGCCTGCGCGTTGATCACCACCGCCGCCGTGTCCACCGCCTCCAGCGCGGTCATGGACTGGCCCACGAAGTCGGCCACGCCCGGCGTGTCGACCAGGTGCATGCGGGTGCCGTGGTGCTCGAAGTGCACCAGCGTCGATTTCAGCGAGTGCTGGGCACGCCGCTCCAGCGGGTCGAAGTCGCACAGCGTGTTGCCGCGCTCGACGCTGCCTGCCGCGCCGATCACGCCGGCCTCGGCCAGCAGGGCCTCGATCAGGCTGGTCTTGCCGGCGGCTGTCTGGCCGACGAAGGCCAGGCTGCGGATCTTCGCAATGTCGGCGGCAGCCAGGCCGGCGCCTGACGTGCTGGGTGCTTGGATGGACGGCATCACGATCCTCCTCGGTGCAGAAGCTCAGGGTACGGGATAGGCGGCAGCGCGGCAAGCCGCGTCGAACGCCGCCGCCAGCGCGCGGCTCAGATCAGCGGTCGCGGGGGCGGCTTGCCGTCGCCGTACAGGTCAGCCAGCTTGGCCAGCGCGCGTGCGTCGCGCAAAAACAGCTGGCCACCCTCGATGCGATGCAGCCCGCGCCGCTCCAGCTTACGCAGCGTCTTGTTGGTGTGCACCAGCGACAGGCCCAGGCTGTCGGCGATGTGCTGCTGCGTCAGCGGGAACGGCACGCCGTCAGCGGCGCTGAGCGGCAGCAGGGCGGCGCATCGCTTGAACAGCAGGATCAACAACGTGGCGATGCGCTCTTCGGCACTGCGTCGGCCGACCGACAGCAGGTTGTCGTCGATCAGCGACTCTTCGTGGGCCGCCAGCCAGGTGATGTCGAAGCCGATGCTGGGCGCCGCGCGGTGCAGGTCCCACAGCGCATCACGCTGGAACACGCACAGGCTCACGTCGCTGAGCGCCTCGACGCCGTGCGGCGACGCCGCGCTCATTTTCTGCTGCACGCCGATGAAGTCGCCTGGCAGCAGGAAGTTCAGGATCTGCCGGCGCCCGTCGCTGAGCGTCTTGAAGCGAAACGCCCAACCCGAGAACAGCGTGAACAGCGGCGCATCGGCCTGCCCTTCGTGAATGATGATGTCGCCGGCGTTGATCTGCACCTGACGCTTCTTCAGTGACTGGATCAGCGCCACCTCGCTGCGATCGTTCGGCAGGAACAGCGGCAGCTCGCGCAGCGGACACTGCGCGCAGGGCACGCTGCTCATGGCAGATTCCCTGCGGCGCACGACCGCTGGCGATGTGTCTTTGGACACATCGAAACTGTGTTCGCATCGATACATTGCACGGCTGCTTCTCCTACCCCGTCGTCGCCATGTTGCCCAGCGCCAATCCGTTCGAGCTGCCCATTCAACGCTTCTTGTACATCAGCCGGCTCGCCGGCACCACGCCCACCAGCGCCATCGGCCTGATTCTGCGTCAGGCGCGCGAGCGCAACCGGCCGGACGGCATCGGCGGTGCGCTGGTGTTCGACGGCGAGCGCTTCTGCCAGTTGATGGAAGGCCCGCCCGAGGCCGTCAGCGCGCTGGCGGCCCGCATCGAGCGCGACCCACGACACCGGTCCTTCCACGTGCTGCACAACGTCACCGGCACGGGGCCGCGCCTGATGCCGCAAATGCAGACCGGCTACGCCGACCCTGAGTTGTTCAACGCACTCGACGGCGCTGAAGCCGTCGACCCGGCGCACGCGCTGGCGAAGTTCATGCTGATCCTGACCCACTGCGATCTGTCGTTCTGACGGCGCCTGCTGAAGGCGCTCGGCACTCTGTCGCCGGCGGCATGGCTAGAAGTTCGTTACCCGAATCAGCCCGGCCGCGTCGCTCTTGAAGTAATACAGGTTGCCAAAGCCCGATGTGAGATCGATGAATGTGAACAAGCCGCTCTGCCCGTACTGCAGGGGGTCGGCGGTCGCGGCGTAGACCGGCCCGTCGGGCGACACCGGCAAGCTGCCATAGGTGACGATGGTGCCGCGCGTCGCCCCATTGACCGCGCGCAGCGTGGCCGCAGCGTTGCTCGTGAGGTTGGTCACGCCGTCGGCCAGTATTACCGCGTAGTTGCCGCTGAGCCCGACCGCCAGCGACGCGGTGGCGGGTGCCACGCCGCGCTTGATGTCGGTCGAGACCAGCGTCACCGGATTGCTGCCGTCTCCACCGATGACCAGCGTGCTGACGCTGGCCCCGGTGTCGCCGAACTGGTACTGCGACATGTAGACGTTTTCGCCCGAGGTCAGCAACAGGCCGGGGATGACGCCCGCGCCGAAGCTGATGAGCGGCGTCGTCGGGCCGCCGGCCTTTTCCACCGACAACAGATTTGCCGGGCTGCCCTGCGTCTGCATCACCAGCCGCGTGAGGGTGAGCGCCGTGTTGACCAGCGGCTGGTTCAACGTGGCCACGGTGGTGGTGGTCAGGCTTTCATTGACGCGCAACACGCGCGCGCCGGTCGAGGTGCTCAGGCCGACGAAGACGCTGCCGCCGTCGGAGACGATGGCCGGCGAACTCGACTCGCCTGCGGCCAGGGTGGCCAGTTCGACCCGTGTGGCCGGCGTGGCGAGGTTGACTCCCCACAGCTTGCCGCCTTCGATGAACAGCCAGAAACCCGGCTGGGAACTGCCGAAGGTCCGCCCGAGGTTGGTGTAGCTCGCGGCGTCGATGGTGAACAGCAACGTGTTCACGTTGTTGATGTCGGCATCGGAGCGCCGCATCTGGTTGCCGTCGCGCACCACGACACCGGCGTACGCGCCGTTGGCCGCGACGATGTCGACCTGGGGCTCGCCGGGCAGCGTGCGCGCGAGATCGGTGCCGGCCATGTCGAGCCGCACCGCCCAGTAGTTGTCGTCGGCGGTGTTGCACAGGTTATCGGCACCCGGGCCGCGCAGGAACAGCCAGCTGCCCTGCGGGTTGGCGAGGTTGCTGCCATTCGCATAGGTGGGCGACGCGGCGATCCCGCTGTCGCCGCAGACCTGGGTCGTTGTCAGCGCCGAGACGAGCTGCGGCGTCGGCAGCATGGCGTTGGCCACCACCTGATCGACCTTGTACAGCCTGCCGCCCTTGAAGTAGGTGCCGAGGCGGCTGCGCAGGTTGCTGACCTGGCTGCCGTTGACCGTGCCCTCGATCACACTGCTGAACAGGAATCGGGTTTGACCTGCCGGCTCCACTGTCACCGCGCCGCTGTTCGGCGCCGCCGTGTTGACCGCCACCACCGCTTGTGTCGGCAGGGCCTGTGTCCCGTTGGCGAAGGTGATCGTGCTGTCGACGAGCGGCCCGGCCGAGGTCAGCAGGTAGTAGTCGTTGCCGCCGGTGGGTTGGGTGACTGTCAGCGTCGCGTTGTTGCTGGTCACCGATTCGCCGGCGCTGCCGACCACCACCGAGAAGGTGGTTCCGCTGTCGGCCACTGTGGTCGACGGTGTCGTGTAGCTGACCGCGTTGGCGCCGGCGATGTTGCTGCCGCTGCGCCGCCACTGGTAGGTCAGCGCCGCAGTGCCGCCGGTCGCCGTGACGCTGAAGCTCGCGCCCTGGCCGACGCTCACACTGGTGTCCTGCGGCTGGTTGGTGATGGCCAGTGGCATGGCCATGCCGACCGTGAGGATCGCGCCGTTCGACGTCAGGCTGGTGCCGTTGCTGCTGGACACGACCACGCTGAAGGCGGTGCCGTTGTCGCCCGCCACGGTGGCCGGCGTGGTGTAGGCGGTGCCGGTGGCCCCATTGATCGGCGTGCCGTTGCGCCGCCACTGGTAGCTCAGCGAGCCGCCTCGCGAGACCGCGACGACTTCGAACGTGGCGCTCGCACCCACCTGCACCGAGATCGGCAGTGGCTGCCCGGTGATCAGCGGCGGCAGCGGCGCGGTGCTGACGCTCAGCACCGCGGTGTTGCTGGTTGCGCTGCCGTACGGGTTGGTGACCACGGCTGTGAAGCTGGCCGCGTTGTCACCCACCAGCGCCGGGTAGATGGACAGGAACTGGGTGGTCGCGTCGGCGATGTCGACTCCGTTGCGCTGCCACTGGTAACGCAGCACCGGGGAGCCGACCGCCTCGACCCGGAACGATGCGTACGAATCGACCTGCACGGTCTGCGACTGCGGCTGCTCGACGATCATCGGTGGCGCTCCGGCCGCGCTGAGCACCAGCGGAGCCGACAGCACGATGTCGACCTGGGACGGGCCGACGTGCGCCGGGTTGGAACTGCGGTTGCCGACTTGTGCGACGACATTGGCGACGCCGCCCTTGCGGATCGCGACCGCGAAGTCGCAGTTGGTATTGCTGTACACGCTGTCGCGGCCGGAATAGTCGCTGCCGTAGCTGATGACCTCGGCGTTGGCGACCTTGGCACCCTTGTCGTCCTGCGTGCAACCGATCACGCGGATCGTGTCGGTCACCTGGTCGGCGTTCCAGTAGGTGAAGTGGCTGACCGTGCCTTCGTAGTACTGGTTCGGCGCGTTGCCGGCCAGCGTGGCCGTGCCTTCCTGCACCCACAGGCCGCTGGTTTCGTTGAAGTAGAAGAGCGGGATCGTCGCCGGCACGTTGGCCGATCGCGTGGCCAGTGGAATGCGGATCGTCGCCGTCTTGCCCGGTGCGAGGTTCAGCGCGCTGCCGGTAGCATCCTTCAGCGTGACGTTGATCGCACCGAAGCTTTCGATCGGCTGTGGCGCGCCGCTCCCCACCGCCTGCGCCGTGTAGTTGCCGGGCATGTTGCCGGGGTCGGTGGCCGGATTGATGGTCGTCACTTCGGCCGTCACGACGCCGGTGGCTGCGGCGCCGGATGCCGTGACGAGCCCTGCCGCAGGCAGGCTGACCTGCGCCGGTGTACCGGCCACTGAGATCGTCGTTGCCGTGGCCGTATCGAAGCTCTGTGTCGCGCCGACCGGAGTCAACCGGGCGTTGGCGCGGGTGGGGGCACCGGCAGCCACCGACACGGTCAGCATGCCCTTGGCATGGCCGGCCAGCACGAAGGAAACCACCTGCCCATCGCCGGTCGGAACTTCGGTCAGCGTGTAGCTGCCATCGGCTGCGGTGCTGGCCGAGCGACCGGCGGTGGTCACGGCAACGCCAGCCAGTGCGGCCCCCGAGCTGGAGACCACCACCGTGCCGCTGACAGTGCCGGTCACTGCTGCGGGCGGCGTCGGAGCGCTGTCGTCGCCACCACCGCATGCGGTCAGCAGGCCAAGAAGTGATGCGCAGAGAACAGCCCGCGCTCGGCATGAAATGCCGCTGCCCAAAGTTGCTTTCATCTGACCCCCTTGTTGTACGGGCCGTCAAACTGCGCTGCACTGCAAGCCTGAGCCGACGCAGCGAAGCACCTGCGAAGCTGTGCAGCGAAGTCGGCTCGCGAAGGCCACGGAAGAAGCTTCGATCAACCGCCGACGTGCAGGCTTGAGCCCTCGACGCAGCGAAGCACCTGCGAAGCTGTGCGGCGAAGTCTGCTCACCTCATGATGAGCAGGCAAGCTCCCTCAGAGCCGAGTCCCATACTCCGCTTCGGCATCTGAGCCGTCAAGCCCCTGCCCCGGCCGGCTGAGGTGGCCGGGGCGCGGCGGCTCAAGCCGGGTTGTCGATCTCGATGAACTGGTGTTCGATGCCGAAGCGCTGCGCCACGTGCGCACCCAACGCCGCGGCGCCGAAGCGTTCGCTGGCATGGTGGCCGCAGGCAATGAAGGCAACGCCGGTCTCGCGCGCCCAGTGCGCCTGCGGCTCGGAAATCTCGCCGGTCACGAAGGCATCGGCGCCGGCCGCGATGGCCGCTTCGAAGTACGACTGAGCGCCGCCGGTGCACCACGCCAGCCGGCGCAGCGGTCGCCCGTCGCCGAGCACCAGGGTCACCGTTCGCGTCAGCACCTGTTGCAGCCGCGCGCTCAGTGCGTCGGTCGTCAGGGTCGGCGCTGGCGAGCCGATGAAGCCCAGGTCCTGCTCGCCGAAGCGCGCGTCGGCGGTCACGCCCATGCGGGCGCCGAACTGCGCGTTGTTGCCGAGTTCGGCATGCGCGTCCAGCGGCAGGTGGTAAGCAAACAGGTTGATCTGGTGCGCCAGCAGCCGCTCCAGGCGCTGCTTCAACCAGCCGGTGACGCGGCCGTCGTGGCCCTTCCAGAACAGGCCGTGGTGCACCAGCAGTGCGTCGGCGCCGGCGTCGATGGCGGCGTCGATCAGCGCCCGGCTCGCGGTGACGCCGCTGACGATCTTGCAGACCTCGGGTTTGCCCTCAACTTGCAAACCATTCGGCCCATAATCGCGAAAACGCGTGACCTGCAACAGCTCGGACAGGTACTCATCCAGTGCACTACGCGAAACCATACAAATCACTTTCATGCGCAAAACCTGGTTGATTTTCTCTCAAGCGGTCACCGTCGCCGTGGCGGTGCTGTTCGTGGTGGTCACGCTGAAGCCCGACTGGGTGCAGCAGCGCCAGGGCGCCACGCTGCCCAGCGTGGTGTCGATCAGCGCGGTGACACCGGGAGCGCAGCCGGTGGTGGCTGTCGGCGGCGCGCCGGTCAGCTACAGCGCAGCCGCGCGCCGCGCGTCGCCGGCCGTGGTCAGCATCACCGCCAGCAAGATTCCAAAGGGCAACCCGCACGCCAACGACCCCAACTTCCGGCGCTTCTTCGGTGACTCCGGGCGCCAGCAGCAGGCGCAGGTCGGCCTGGGCTCGGGCGTGATCGTGTCGCCTGAGGGCTTCCTGCTGACCAACAACCACGTGGTCGACGGGGCCGACGACATCGAGGTGATGCTCACCGACGGCCGCAAGGCCAAGGCGCGCGTCGTCGGCACCGACCCCGACAGCGATGTGGCGGTGCTGAAGATCGAACTCGACAAGCTGCCCAGCATCACCTTCGGCAGCACCGACAACCTGCAGGTCGGCGACGTGGTGCTGGCCATCGGCAACCCGTTCGGCGTCGGCCAGACGGTCACCTCCGGCATCATCAGCGCACTCGGGCGCAGCCAGCTCGGCATCAACACCTTCGAGAACTTCATCCAGACCGACGCGGCCATCAACCCCGGCAATTCGGGCGGCGCGCTGGTCGATGCCAACGGCAATTTGCTGGGCATCAACACCGCCATCTACTCACGCAGCGGCGGCAGTCTGGGCATCGGCTTCGCCATCCCCGTCAGCACGGCGCGGCAGGTGATGGAAAGCCTGATCAAGGACGGCATGGTCACGCGCGGCTGGATCGGCGTCGAGCCGCGCGACCTGACGCCCGAGATCGCGGCCACCTTCAACCTGCCGGTCAAGGAAGGCGTGCTGATCACCGGCGTGCTGCAGAACGGGCCGGCCAGCGAAGGCGGCCTGCGCCCCGGCGACGTGGTGCTGAAGGTGGCCGACACGTCAGTCACCAACACCTCGCAACTGCTCAACGCGGTGGCGTCGCTGAAGCCTCAGGCTCCGGCCACCATCAGCGTGCAGCGGGGCGACAAGGCGCTGGAATTGAGGGTCACCGTGGCCCAGCGGCCGAAGGCGCAGATGCAGAAAGAGCAGTGACCGGTCCAGCTGCTCAGGCTGCAGGGGTTTCTTCGGCCGGCGCCTGGGTGTGCTTGATGAAGATCTGTGCCGCCCAGATGCCCACTTCGTAGAGGATGCACATCGGGATCGCCAGCGCCAATTGCGAGACGATGTCGGGCGGCGTGATGACGGCCGCGATGATGAACGCGATCACGATGAAGTAGCTTCGAAACGCCTTCAGCTTCTCGATCGTCACCAGCCCCATGCGGGCCAGCACCACCACCACCACCGGCACCTCGAAGGCGGCGCCGAAGGCGATGAACATCGTCAGCACGAAGCCCAGGTAGGCCTCGATGTCAGGTGCCGCCGTGATGCTTTTCGGTGCGAAGCCCTGGATGAACTTGAACACCTGGCCGAACACGAAGAAATAGCAGAACGCCACGCCGACCAGAAACAGCAAGGTGCTCGACACCACCAGCGGCAGCACCAGCTTCTTCTCGTGCGTGTACAGGCCCGGCGCCACGAAGGCCCAGACCTGGTACAGCACCACTGGCAGCGCCAGCAAGAACGCCGCCATCAGCGTGATCTTCAACGGCACCACGAACGGCGAGATCACATTGGTGGCGATCAAGGTGGCACCCGGCGGCAACTGGGCCACCAGCGGTGCGGCCAGCAGGTCATAGAGCTGGCCCGGACCGGGCCAGATGCACAGCACCGCGAAGCCGATGCCGATGGCAATGACGGCGCGGATCAGCCGGTCGCGCAGCTCGATCAGGTGGGTGACGAAGGGCTGCTCGGTGCCCGCCAGTTCGTCGGGCTTGTCGTCGGCACTCACTGGGGCACCCCGATTGCCGAGTACAGCAATCGACCTGCCGGGCGGGTCGTGCCTTGCTCGGAGCGGCCCGGCGCGGCGGCCCTTCTCGGACGGGTTGACACGGGATATGTCATGCGACCTTCGGCGGCCGGAAGCGCGCCACACGTGCCGCGCCCGACTGCGCCTTGCCCCGGATGCCGTGGCGCTGCTTGTACCACTGGGGCATCGCGCCGCGCTTCAGCCGCCAGTGCTTCTTCGGGTGCCGGTATTCGGGGGGCGGACGCAGGTCGTCGTGCTGGCCGCTGTTCGGCGGCAGGAGGGTCGAGGTGTCGTTCCAGCTCTTGTTCAGGTCGGACGTGGTCTGGTTGAATTCACTGGACACCGTCTGTTCGACATTGCGCGCCGCGTCCTCGAAGGTGCTCTTCATCTTCTTGAGTTCTTCGAGCTCGATGGAACGGTTCACCTCGGCCTTCACGTCGGACACGTAGCGCTGCGCCTTGCCGATCAAATGGCCCACCGTGCGGGCCACCTTGGGCAGGCGCTCGGGGCCGATCACGATCAGCGCGACCGCGCCGATCAGCGCGATCTTGTCGAAGCCGAAATCAATCATGTGTGATGTGCGCAGCGCACGGCCGGCTCGTGGCCCGTCAGGGGGGAGGTTCGGCCTGTTGTGAACCTGGCGGCGAGAGCCGGCACCGACCCGGTCACGACTTGGTCTTGGCTTGCACGTCGACGGTGTTGGCGTCGCTGGACTGCTTGGCAGTCACCTGCGGATTGGCGGTCGAACCGGGCGCCGCGTCGGGGTTGGCGGCAGCGCCGCCGTCCTTCACGCCGTCCTTGAAGCCCTTCACCGCGCCGCCCAGATCGGCGCCGATGTTCTTGAGCTTCTTGGTGCCGAACACCAGCACCACGATCAGCAGCACGATGAGCCAGTGCCAAACGCTGAATGAACCCATGATCTCTTCTCCAAACGACAGTCGTTGCTTTGATTCTAGGTCAGCCCTTCAGCCAGGGCCGAGGGCCACCCATGACGTGCATGTGGAGGTGATACACCTCCTGCCCGCCGTCCTTGCCGGTGTTGATGACGCTGCGAAAGCCGTTCGTGATGCCCTGCTGCGCCGCCAGCGTCGGCGCCAATGCCAGCATGTGGCCGAGCATCGCCTCGTGCTCGGCGCCCACGTCGGACAGCGTGGCGATGTGTTGCTTGGGCACCATCAGGAAGTGCACCGGCGCCCAGGGGTGGATGTCGTGAAAGACGAACAGGTGTTCGTCTTCGAACAGCTTGCGGCTGGGAATCTGCCCGGCAACGATTTTGCAGAACAGGCAGTTCGGGTCGTGACTCATGGCGGTGGGCGATTCAGACGCTGGGCAACGGCATCGGCCTGTTTTCCGCAAAACTCCACCAGCCTCGGATGAACCGGTACAGGTACCACAGCCCGATCAGCATATAGGCGATCCAGCCGGGGATCACGATGATCCACAGTGGCGACGCCACCACCAGCCACAGCAGCGTGAACCAGAAGCTGCGCGCTTGCCAACGGAAGTGGCTGCGGAAAAAATCGTTCGGCAGATCCGGTTTCTTGATCACGTTGAGGATGATCGCGATGACCGAAAAAATGCCCGCCGAAAACCACGACAGTGTGTGCAGCCCATACATCACGTGGGTCAGCAGGGTCAGATTCTGATGCTCCTTCGGGACCGATCCGTCGGCCGAGATCACTTCGTTCATCGCTCATCTCCTTCACGTTGTTTCATCTTGCGGGCCGCAAATTCCTCCAGCCCCGATTGACCTTCTCGGCGCTCGAGTTCGGCCAGCACGTCGGTCGGGTGCACCCCGAAGGCGCTGAGCGCCAACAGGGTGTGGAACCAAAGGTCGGCCACCTCGCCGACGATTTTCTGCCGGTCGCCATCCTTGCAGGCCATCACCGTTTCGGTCGCCTCTTCGCCGATCTTTTTCAGGATCGCGTCGGTGCCCTTGTGGAACAGGCGCGCCACGTAGCTCTGGTCCGGGTCGCCGCCCTTGCGCGCCTCGATCACCTCGGCAAGCCGGGCCAGCGTGTCGTTTCCGTTCATGGATGCGTGCTCACCGGTGCTCCCCGATTGCCGAGTGCGCCAATCGACCCGCCGGGCGGGTCGTGCCTTGCTTGGGGCGGCCCGGCGCGGCGGCCCGTCGCGAACAGGTTGACACTGGATGTCTCATTCGTGAGCCTCATTTGTAGATGGACGCAGGGTCTTTCAAGACCGGCTCGGTGCTCTGCCACGCGCCGTCCTTGTAAAGCTGGAAGAAGCAACTGTGTCGGCCGGTGTGGCAGGCAATGCCGGGCTCGCCGGGCGCGTGTCCCTGCTGCGTCACCTTGAGCAGCAGCACGTCGTTGTCGCAGTCCAGCCGCATCTCGTGCACTGCCTGCGTGTGGCCCGATTCTTCACCCTTGTGCCACAGGCGCTGGCGCGACCGGCTCCAGTACACGGCCTCGCCGCAGGCCACGGTTTTCAGCAGCGCTTCGCGGTTCATGTAGGCGAACATCAGCACGTCGTTGCTGCCCACTTCCTGTGCAATCACCGGCACCAGGCCCTGCGCGTCCCACTTCACTTCGTCGACCCAATTCATGCGGGGAAGTGTAGCAATCAGCCCTGGTGCGTCGCCCCTTCGAACGCACGCTCCTGGGCGAACCAGCGCAGCACCGGGACGGTTCCCGGCAGCACCGGCGACACGGTGACCGGCAGCGTCTGCCAGGCCATGGCTTGCTGTTCGCGCATCTCGAAAGGGCCGCTCCACTCGAACACCTTGCAGAAGTGCAGCCGCACGCGGGCATGCGGGTAGTCCATCAGCTCGATCTTCCACGGCTGCACCGCGCCGATGCGGATGCCCAGTTCTTCGTGCAGTTCGCGCTTCAGCGCCTGCGCCACCGACTCGCCGGCTTCGAGCTTGCCGCCCGGGAATTCCCAGTAGCCTGCGTAGACCTTGCCCGCAGGGCGCGAGGTGAGCAGGAAGCGGTCTTGCGGATCGATCAGCACGCCCACCGCGACGTCCACCGGACGGCGCGGCTCCGAACCTTCGACGTCCACCGTACGCCGCGGCTCGGAACCTTCGACATCCACGGGCGTGCGCTCGGCCGACACGCTCACCCGTGGTGCCTTCCGCTGTAGTCCTTGGCAAACTGGAACGCCACCCGCCCCGAGCGCGACCCACGCTCCAGCGCCCACACCAGCGACTCCGCACGTGCCGCGACGATGGCGTCTTCAGTCACCTGGAAGCCGCGCAACCACTGCGCCACGATGGCCAGGTATTCGTCCTGGCTGAACGGGTAGAAGCTGACCCACAGCCCGAAGCGTTCGCTGAGTGAAATTTTCTCCTCGATCACTTCGCCGGGATGCACTTCGCCGTTGTCCAGGTGCTTGTAGCTCAGGTTGTCGGCCATGTACTCGGGCAGCAGGTGGCGCCGGTTGCTGGTGGCGTAGATCAGCACGTTGTCCGAGGCTTGCGATATCGAGCCGTCGAGAATGGACTTCAGCGCCTTGTAGCCCGGCTCGCCCTCGTCGAAGCTGAGGTCGTCGCAGAACACGATGAAGCGCTCGGTGCGCTCGGCCACCAGGTCGACGATGTCGGGCAGGTCGACCAGGTCGGTCTTGTCGACCTCGATCAGCCGCAGGCCACGCCCTGAAAACTCGTTCAGGCAGGCCTTGATCAGCGAGCTTTTGCCAGTGCCGCGAGCGCCGGTGAGCAGCACGTTGTTGGCCTGCAACCCGGCCACGAACTGTTCGGTGTTGCGCAGCAGGCGCTCCTTTTGCGGCTCGACCTCCACCAGGTCGGTCAGCCGGATCGACGCCACATGCCGCACCGGTTCTATCCACCCTGAGCCGCCGCGCTTTCGGTAGCGGTAGGCGATGGATGCCGACCAATCGGGCGCGCTCAACGGGTGCGGCAGCACCGTTTCAAGGCGCCCCAGCAGCGCCTCGGCGCGGGCGATCAGGTTCAGCAACGGGTCGGTGGGAATGGACATGCGGGAGCTTCGCGCGGGCCTTGGAAATCGAAGCGGCGAGTGTAGCGGCGGGGTAGCGCCGAGGTAGCGGCGGGGTGGTGATCAGGCAGCTCTGGCTATCATGCGGCGTCCCGAAACCAGCCGCCTCGCGCGGAGCCCGCCATGCTGATGCCCGCCTTCACCAAGCCGCCGGAAATGATCGCCACCATGCGCGAGGCGGCGGCCATTGCCATCGGCGCCATCGAGATGATCGGTGCGCATGTGAAGCCCGGCGCGTCCACCGCCCACCTCGACGCGCTGTGTCAGCAGTTCATCGAAGCCCGGGGCGGCGTGGCCGCGTGCATCGGCTACGAGGGCTACCGGCACGCGACCTGCATCTCGGTCAACCATGTGGTCTGCCACGGCATCCCGAACGCCAGGTTGCTGAAGTCGGGCGACGCGCTGAACATCGACCTGGTGGTCAGTATGAACGGCCTTCATGCCGACACCAGCGCGATGTTCTTCGCCGGCACGCCCACCATTGCCGGCGCACGTCTGGCGCGCGTCACGCAAGAGGCGCTGTACCTCGGCATTCGCGAGGTGAAGCCGGGCGCCACGCTGGGCGACATCGGCGCGGCAATAGCGCAGCATGCCGCGCAGCACGGCTGCAGCGTGGTGCGTGATTTTTGCGGCCACGGCATCGGCACCGCCATGCACGAAGCGCCCGAGGTGCGCCACTTCGGCCGCCGCAGTGAAGGCCACATGCTGGTGCCGGGCATGACCTTCACCATCGAGCCGATGTTGAACGCGGGCCGGGCCGAGGTGCGGGTGCTGGCCGACGGCTGGACCGTGGTCACGAAAGACCATTCGCTGTCGGCGCAGTGGGAACACACCGTGCGGGTGACCGACAGCGGCGCCGAGGTGCTGACCTTGCGGCCCACCGAGCGGGCGGCGTTCGAGCAATGGGTCGGCGAGCAGTGATCGATCAACTGCGCATTGAGTTGCCCGCTTTTTTCGGCGCGTGAGTCCCGGTCAGCGCGACCTCAGGCGGGCTGCCTTCAAGGCAACGCTGACACGGACTCCCCCGCCACAACGAACACCCGGTCGCCAGGCAGCGGACGCACCGCGTGCATGCCGGTGAAATCACCGAACGCCGGCAGCACGCCAACGCGGTCACCGAACCAGAAACATGGCAGCCGCAGCCGGTCGCGCGCGCGCCCGGCCAGACTCACGCACGGGTGCAGGTGACCGGCCAGCACATAGCCTTCCGGCCGCGCTTGCGGGTGGTGGCACAGCAGCAAATCGCCCAGCCGCAGCGGCTCGTCCACCGCCTCGATGCCGAGTGACGCGGGCGGGTCGCCGGCACGGTCGTCGTGGTTGCCGCGCACCAGCGTCAATGTCAGTGCCGCATGCGTTTCGCGCCAGCGCGCCACCGCATCCAGCGTGGCCTTCGCATGCGAACGCGCCGAGTGCAGAAAGTCGCCGAGGAACACGATGCGGCGGGCGCCGTGACGCGCCACCAGCAGCGTCAGCAGGTCGAGGTTCGCGCTGGTGGTGCCGCGCGGCACCGGCACGCCCAGCGCGCGAAAACTCACGGCCTTGCCGATGTGCGCATCGGCCACCAACAAGGTCGCGTTGTCCGGCAGGAAGGCGGCCTTCTCGGGCAGCAGGGTCAGCGTCTGCGTGCCGACCAGAACACTTGGAAACCGCAAGTGCTCGCGCCCCTCAAGCCACCAGCAAATGCAAGGCGACGTCGAGGTACTCGGTCGGGCTGCGCTTGAAACCGCTGCGCGCATAGCGCTGCAGGCGACCGACCGCGAACGCGGTGATGGCCGAGGCCTGCGCGTTGGCGTCGACCGTCGGCGTGGCCGAGCCTGCCGCTTCGGCGGCCAGGCGCAGGCTCTGCCGCAACTGCGACTCGATGCGGTCGAAGAACTGGTTCATGCGCGCGACCAGGCGGTCGTTCTCGAACACCAGCGCATCGCCGACCATCACGCGGGTCATGCCCGGATTTTTTTCACCGAACTGCAGCAGCACGGTGACGACTTTTTGCGCTTGCACCGCACCCGAGGTTTCGCGTTCGTTGATCTGGTTGGCCAGTGTGAAAACGCTTTGCTCGATGAACTCGATCAGCCCTTCGAACATCTGCGCCTTGCTGGCGAAATGCCGGTACAGCGCGGCCTCGCTGACATCGAGCTTGGCGGCCAGTGCGGCGGTGGTGATGCGTTCGGCGCCGGGCTGTTCGAGCATCGCGGCCAGTGTTTGCAAGATCTGCACGCGGCGCTCGCCGGGCTTCGGGCGCTTGCGAATTTTCTCGGTCTTGCCCGGCGCGACGACGGGCTCGGGGCTGTCGGTGGTGGCGTCGGGTTCGTCCTGCGGGACGTCGTCAGAGCGAGATGTCATTGCGCGTGCACCACAGAGATCGAAGCGTTTGTATCCGCTTGATTCTTGCACACACATACGGGGGCTTACGGCAAGGGTGAACACCAACTTCGCGGTGTTTGTTGCCACTCTTCACGGCCTTCGCAGCGTCGTTGAAAGGCAGCGATCCCGGCGGCCCGCCATAGCGACCGTCGAGGTAGCGCTGCATCCACACCGTCTGCATGCCCAGACCGAACGCGACCTTCTGGTTCTCGAGCACGTCTTCCACCAGCACACAGTCGCTCAGCCGTGCTTTCAGCCGCGCCGCCACGCGCTTGAACATGCGCGCGTCGGGCTTGGGGCGCAGCTGGCCGAACATGTGCATGTCCTCGATGCAGATCACGCCGTCGAAACAGTCGAGCAGGCGCAGCGTGCTCAGCACGCGCAGCGCGTAGTCCCGCGGCGCGTTGGTGAGGATGAATTTGCGCCCGCGCAATTGCCTGATCGCCGCGCGGTCATGCGCGCTGGTGCGCAGGCGCGCTTCCAGGCCCGGCAACTGGTGCGTCTGTTCCAGAAAGTGACTTGCCTTCACGCCGTGGTGGCGCACCAGGCCGAGCAAGGTGGCGCCGTAGTGGTGCCAGTAGTGCTGGCGCAGCGCCGCAGCACCCGCGTCGTCGAGCCCGAGGTGGGTGACGATGTACTCGTTCATCGCCGCGTTGGTGGGCCCGAACGCGGCGTGGCTGGCGTCGTGCAGCGTGTTGTCGAGGTCGAACAGCCAGACGCGCTTCGACGGAGCCCCCCGTCCGACGGGTACGTCGGCCGACCCCCAGGGGCCACGAAGGGCCGCTCCGTGGCCCTTGGGGTGCGGGCCGGCTTGGGAGCGGCCCGGCGCTCGGCCCGCGGGCGCGCGCTTCATCAATGGGATCGGATCATCGTGCCGTAGGCCTGCTCGGTCAGCACTTCCAGCAGCATCGCGTGCGGCACGCGACCGTCGATGATGTGCACGGTGTTGACGCCGTTCTTCGCCGCGTCGAGCGCCGACGAAATCTTGGGCAGCATGCCGCCGCTGATGGTGCCGTCGGCGAACAGTTCGTCGATCTCGCGCGCGCTCAGGTTGGTCAGCAGCTTGCCGGCCTTGTCGAGCACGCCGGGGATGTTGGTCAGCATGATCAGCTTCTCTGCCTTCAGCACCTCGGCCAGCTTGCCGGCCACCACGTCGGCGTTGATGTTGTAGTTCTCGTTGTTGCTACCGAAGCCCAGCGGCGAGATGACAGGAATGAATTGGTCGTCTTGCAGCGCCATCACCACGCTCGGGTCGATGGATTCGATCTCGCCGACATTGCCCACGTCGTGCACCTTGCTCGGGTCCTTGTGGTCGACCATCTTCAGCTTGCGTGCGCGGATCAGCCCACCGTCGCGCCCGGTCAGCCCCACCGCCTTGCCGCCGGCCACGTTGATGAGTCCAACGATGTCTTGTTGCACCTGACCGGCCAGCACCCACTCGACGACTTCCATCGTCTCGTCGTCGGTCACGCGCATGCCCTGGATGAAGGTGCCTTTCTTGCCGATCTTGGCCAGCGCTTCTTCGATCTGCGGCCCGCCGCCGTGCACCACCACCGGGTTCAGGCCGACGAGCTTGAGCAACACCACGTCTTCGGCGAAGTCCTGCTGCAGCGCCGGGTCGGTCATGGCGTTGCCGCCGTACTTGATGACGATGGTCTTGCCGTGGAACTTGCGGATGTAGGGCAGCGCCTGCGCCAGGATCTCGGCCTTGTCGCGCGGCGTGATCCGGGTCAGGTCGGGCGTGCCGGAAGTGGCCGCGGGAACGTCTTTGCTCATGGTCGGCCCGGAGGTTGATCGTGTTGAAAACGATTGTAGGGGCGGGCGATTCGGCACAATGGACGGAACCACCCCATGCCACTTGCCGCCCTCATCCCGGTTCGCCCCATCACCTTCTTCGGCCAGGTGCTGCTCTCGGCCGTGGCCGGTGCAGCCGGCCGCTGGCACTTTCGGCTCAAGGACCTGGGGCGTATCACGGCCGACTGCAGCGCGCGCGCCGTGCCCATCGTCACCGTCGTCAACGTGCTGGTCGGGGCGATCCTGGCCTTCGTCGGTGCGGTGCAACTCGTCAAGTTCGGCGCCGGCATCTACGTGGCCGACCTGGTGGGCATCGCCGTCGCCCGCGAGATGGCCGCGATCATCACCGCGGTGGTGATGGCCGGGCGCACCGGCGCGGCCTTTGCGGCTGAGCTCGCCACGATGCAGGCCAACGAAGAAGTCGACGCGCTCGAAGTGCTGGGCCTGAGCCCGGTCGACTTTCTGGTGCTGCCGCGCGTGCTCGCGCTGCTGCTGGTGATGCCGCTGCTCTATGTCTACGGCTGCGTCACCGGGCTGATCGGCGGCATGGCCGTGGCGGCCGGCATGCTCGACATCTCGCCCGCCGCCTACATCGCGCGCAGTTTCGTGGCGCTGAGCTGGGAGCACCTGGCCATCGGTGTGGCCAAGTCCTTCGTGTTCGGCGCGCTGATCGGGCTGATCGGCTGTTATTGCGGCCTCTACGCCCAGCGCAACGCCGCCGGCGTGGGCGTGGCCACGACCAACGCCGTGGTCGCGAGCATCGTCGCCATCATCGTGCTCGACGCGGTGTTCGCGGTCTGCGCCAACGCGCTCGGAATCTAGATGACCTTGCTCACGGTCGATGGTCTCGAGATGCGTTTCGGCGACCGGCTGATCCAGAAAGACGTGTCCTTCAAGGTCGAGAAGGGCACGATCTTCGCGATCATGGGCGGCAGCGGCTGCGGCAAGAGCACCTTGCTCAAACACCTCGTCGGCCTGTTGCCGCCGGCCGCCGGGACCGTGGCCTACAACGGTTTCGACTACTGGGCCGCCACCGCGGCCGAGCGCGCCAAACTGCGTGCCGGCTTCGGCATGCTGTTCCAGAGCGCGGCGCTGTGGTCGTCGATGACGATCCTGGAGAACGTCTGCCTGCCGATGCAGCAGCACACCGAACTCGACGCGGCGCAGCGCGAGGCCCGTGCCCGCGAGATGCTGGAGTGGGTCGACCTGAAAGACTTTGCCGACTACTACCCCGCCGACCTGAGCGGCGGCATGAAAAAACGCGCTGGCCTGGCGCGCGCGATCGCGGCCGAGCCGCCCTTGCTGTTTCTCGACGAGCCCTCGGCCGGTCTCGACCCGATCAGCTCGAAGCGCCTCGACGATCTGGTGCTCGACGTGCGCGAGCGCACCGGCGCGGCGATCGTGTTCGTCAGCCATGAGCTGCCGAGCCTGTTCGCGATCGCCGACGATGGCATCTTTCTCGACGCCGACAGCAAGGCGCCGATCGCGCACGGCGCGCCGCGCGATCTGCGCGAAAGCAGCGAGCACCCGACCGTGCGCGCCTTCCTGCGCCGCGAAGAGCCGAAGAGCAGCGCAGAATCGGCACCTGCCGCCACTCGCACCGCCCCCACCCCTGCATGAAACGCAACGCCCTGCTCATCGGAAGTTTTGTGCTTGTCGGGCTGGCGCTGATCGTCGCTGCGGTGCTCTGGCTCAGTGGCAACAGCCTGTTCAAGCGCCACCTCGACGTGATGATCTATTACAAGGGCAACGTCTCGGGGCTGTACGTGGGCGCGCCGGTCAACTTCCGCGGCGTGGCGGTCGGGCAGGTCGAAGAGATCGGCATCCAGGTCGACCGCGATTCGCTCAAGGCCTTGGTGCCAGTGCGCATCCAGCTCGCGCCCGACGCGTTGCGATTCACCGGTTCCAAAGACACGCCGCTCGACCTGCAGACCCTGGTGCAGCGCGGGCTGCGGGCGCGGCTCGCGTCGCAGAGTTTCGTGACCGGGCAGAAGGCGATCGAACTCGACTTCGTGCCGAACACCCCTTCCACGCTGGCCGGCGACGGCATCAAGCCCGAGATCCCGGCGCTCGCCGACCGCTTCGGCAACCTGATCGACCAGGTGGCCGAGCTGCCGCTGCGCGACACGGTGCAGGACATTCGCGACACGGTGAAGGAGCTGCGTGGCACGCTGGTCTCGGTGCAGCACGCGCTCGACGGTGCTCAGACCGTGCTCGCCAGCACGGCGAAGGAGCTGGCGCAAACGGGCGCCGAGTCGCGCCTCACGCTGAAGGTGGCTTCCGAAGCGATCCGCCAGGTGCAGAACAACTCGGCCGCCACGCTCGCGTCGATCACGCAGCTCTCGGAGACCGCGCGCAGCACCGTGCTCGGCGCCCAGCCCGACCTGCAGCGCACGCTCGCAGGCACGCGCGAAGCGGCCGAATCGGCGCGCCTGGCGATGAACCGCGTCGCCGAGATGACGGCGCCGAATGCTTCGCTGCGTGCCGACCTCGACGCCGCCGTGCGCGACCTGTCGCAAGCCGCACGCGGCCTGCGCGACTGGAGCGAGCTGCTGGAAGAAAAGCCGAACGCGATCATCTTCGGGAACAAACGCGAATGAATGTCTTGAAGTTGTCGCTGACCGCCTTGTTGGCCGCCGGCCTGATGGGCGGGTGCGCATCGCCTTCGCCCGCGCCGGTGTTGTTGACGCTGCCGCCCGCCTCCACGCCGCTGACGAGCGCCGCACCGGGAACGCCGGCCTCGGCGCCGCTGCTCGCAGTGCGCCGCGTCAACATCCCCGAATACCTGGTCGCACGCCGTGTGCGTTACCGCGCCGACGCCAGCACGCTGGCCGAATGGCCCAACACCTTCTGGGCCGAACGCATCGAGATCGGCGTCTCGCGCGAGTTCGTCTCGGCCTTGCGCCAGCAGTTGCCGGGCTGGGCGCTGTGCGACACGAACTGCGGCGACGCGGTGCCGGTGCTTTCGGTGCAGGTCGATCTGGTGCCGATGGACTTCGTGCGCAGTGCGGGCCGGTTGCAGGCGCGTGCGCGCATCGTGTTGAGCACCGGCACGCTGCCGGCGCGTGAACTGAAGACGCTGGAATCGAGCCACGACCTGCCAGCCGGCGGCGACACCGCGCAAGCCCATGCGAAGGCGATCAGCGACTTGATCCGCCAGGTGGCGCAGGCCGTCGTGCCGATGGTCAATGGCGCGCCACGCTGAAACGCGCCAACACCGGCACACCCCCGGCGGCGCGGTTTCCGATAAGCTTGCCACCATGCTGTTCGATCGCCCCTTCCGCAACGCTCTGTGCCGGTTCATGGCCGGGGTGGTGTTGTGCGCGCAGCTGGCAGTCTCGGCCTTCGCCTGCCCGGGGCCCCAGGCGATGACCACGGTCGTGATGCCCGGCTGCCCCGACATGGCCGTTGACGCGGCCAGCCTGTCGGCGCTGTGCGCCGCACACTGCCAGCAAGGCCAGCAGAGCGACCAGACCGCGTCGCCTGCGCTCCCTGCCGTGGTGCTGGCGCGCTTGTACACATTGCCGGAACCGGCCGAGCCGGCTGTGCCGGCGCAGCGCTTGACCGCGCCCCACCGTGCCTTCGCTGCGGCAGACCCGCCGCACGCGATCCTGCACTGCTGTTTCAGAACCTGACCCCCACCACGATCCGCCGCGAGCGGGCCTGAAGGCTCGGCTCGCGCCGCCGGTCGCGCGCGCCTGTCGCCGACCCTCACGCATCGTTGGTCTGGAGGCCTCATGGCTGCAAGTTCGTTTTGTGCTGCGTCACGTTGGCGCAGCGTGGCGCTCGTGTTCGGGCTGGCCACTGCCGGCACACACGCTCAGGAAACCCTCGCGCTAGATCAGGCCTTGCGTCTGGCCGAGGCCCGCTCGTTGCAACTGCCGGCCCAGGACGCGGCAGCGCTGGCGGCACGCGAGATGGCCACCGCCGCGGCGCAGCGGCCCGACCCGGTGTTCAAGGCCGGCATCAACAACCTGCCCATCAACGGCCCCGACCGGCTCAGCCTGACGCGCGACTTCATGACGATGCGTTCGGTCGGCCTGGCGCAGGAGGTCACCCGCGGCGACAAGCTCAAGGCGCGTTCGGCGCGCTTCGAGCGCGAGGCCGAGCTCGCACAAGCCGCTCGCGACGTGGCGCTCGCCGACTTGCGCCGCGACACCGCAAAGGCCTGGCTCGACCGCCACTACCAGGAGCGCATGCTCGGCCTGCTGCGCACCCAGCGGGCGGAGGCGGGTCTGCAGATCGAAGCGGCGGACTCTGCGTACCGCAGCGGTCGCGGTTCGCAGGCGGACGTGTTCGCCGCGCGTTCAGCCGTCGCGCTGATCGACGACCGCATCCGCCAGACCGAGCGGCAGGTCACCACGGCCCGAACCCGGCTGGCGCGGTGGGTCGGTGCACAGGCCAACCTGGCGCTGGGCACATCACCGTCCGTCGCCGCCGTCGGCCTCGACGCGGCAGCGTTGGACAAGCGGTTGGCGCACCACCCGCAGATCGCGCTGATGGCGAAGCAGGAAGAGTTGGCGCGGGCCGATGCCGACATCGCGCAGCGCAACAAGCGCTCTGACTGGAGCCTGGAGCTGATGTACAGCCAGCGGGGGCCGGCCTACTCCAACATGGTGTCGGTCAACGTCTCGATCCCGCTGCAGTTCGATCAGAAAAACCGGCAGGACCGCGATCTGGCGGCCAAGTTCGCGGTCGTCGAGCAGATACGCGCGCAGCGCGAAGAGGCCACGCGGGAGCATGTCGCCGAAACACTCGCTTGGTTGCAGGAGTGGCAGAGTGACCGTGACCGGCTGGCGCACTACGACAGCGAGCTGATCGTGCTGGCCGCCGAACGCACCCAGGCCGCGATGGCCGCATACCGCGGTGGCGGCGGCGCGCTGAGCGCGGTGCTCGACGCGCGACGCATGGAGATCGACACGCGCATGGACCGGCTGCGTCTGGAGATGGAAGCCGCTGCCTTGTGGGCGCAACTCGAATACCTCATTCCGCGTGAACACGATGCGACTGTCCGCACGGTCACTCGCTCGGTCGACATTCCGGAGAAATGAACATGAAAACCAAAGTTCTCGCGACCAGCGTCATCAGCGCCGCACTGCTTGCAGCAGGCGTCTACGGCGTCTACCAGTTCGGCATGCAACGGGGCATGGGCATGGGCACGGCCTCCACGGTCGCCGGGCCCGGCGCGCCGGCGAGCGAAGCAGCAGCCAGTGCCGTCACCGACGCCGTACCGCAGAGCATCGCGCAAGGCGAAGATGCAACGCGGCGACACATCACGACCGGTCTCAAGGCCGGCGATGTCGATCCGACGACTGGCAGACGAGTCTTGTACTACCACGACCCCATGGTGCCGGGGAACAAGTTCGACAAGCCCGCGAAGTCGCCGTTCATGGACATGATGCTGGTGCCGGTGTATGCGGACAGCGACGGCGACGGCAGCAAGGTGACCGTCAGCCCGCGCGTGCAGCAGAACCTGGGCGTGCGCACGGCGCCGGTCACCGAAGGCACGTTGGCGCCGCAGGTGGCCGCCGTGGGCAGCATCGCCTTCAACGAACGCGACCAGGTCATCGTGCAGGCGCGTGCGACGGGGTATGTCGAACGCCTGCACATCCGCGCCACGCTCGACCGCGTGACCCAGGGACAGGCGCTGGCGGAACTTTACGTGCCGGACTGGATCGCGGCGCAGGAAGAGTTCCTGTCGGTGCGCCGCATGCAAGGCACCGATCTCGCGCCGCTCGTCGATGGCGCGCGCCAGCGCATGCGCCAGGCCGGCATGAACGACGCGCAGATCGCATCGGTCGACAGGAGTGGCCGGACCCAGCCGCGTTTTACGCTGGTGGCGCCGATCGGCGGTGTCGTCACCGAGTTGATGGTGCGCGAGGGCATGACCGTGGCGCCGGGGGCGACGCTGTTCCGCATCAACGGCCTGTCGACGGTGTGGGCCAACGCCGAAGTGCCCGAGAGCCAGTCGGCGCTGTTGCGCTCGGGTGCAAAAGTGCAGGCCCGCAGCCCGGCCGCGCCGGGCACGATCTTCGACGGCAAGGTGCAGGCCATCCTGCCTGAGGTCAACCAGACCACCCGCACGCTGAAGGCTCGGGTCGAGCTGGCGAACCTGAACGGCGCGCTGGTGCCCGGCATGTTCGTGCAGATGCAGTTCATGGACATGCGCAATCAGAAGTCCCTGCTGGTGCCCACCGAGGCCATCATCCAGACTGGCAAGCGCACGGTCGCGATGCTGGCCGAAGAGGGCGGGCGCTTTCGCCCGGTCGATGTCGAGATCGGCATCGAAAGCGGCGGACAGACCGAGGTCAAGCGTGGCCTGCAGCTCGGTCAGCAGGTCGTGGTGTCGTCGCAGTTCCTGATCGACTCCGAGGCCAGCCTCAAAGGGGTCGAGGTACGCCTCAACGTCGAACTGCCGCCGACGGCCGCGAGCTTGGCACCCCGGCACACTGGCACCGCCAGGATCGAAGCGATCGGCCGCGACACGATGACATTGTCACACGGCCCCATCGCGTCGCTGAAGTGGGGCGCGATGACGATGGACTTCAAGCTGCCGAAGGGCGGCGCGCCGCGCGGTCTGGAGGCGGGTGACCGGATCGACTTCGAGTTCACGATGGGGGCCGACAACGTGCCGCAGCTGACCGGCACGACGCTGCTGCAGCCCGAGCCCAAGCCGGCAGCCACGGCGGCGTCAGGAAGCAAGCCATGATCGCCCGGCTGATCCGCTGGTCGATCACGAACCGTTTTCTGGTGCTGCTGGCCACGCTGATGCTCAGCGCCTGGGGCGTGTACTCGTTGCAGCGCACGCCGCTGGACGCGCTGCCCGACCTGTCGGACGTGCAGGTGATCATCCGCACCACCTATCCGGGCCAGGCGCCGCGCATCGTCGAGAACCAGATCACCTACCCGATGACGACCACGATGTTGTCGGTGCCGGGTGCGAAGACGGTGCGCGGCTATTCCTTCTTCGGCGACTCGTTCGTCTACGTGCTGTTCGAGGACGGCACCGACCTTTACTGGGCCCGCTCGCGGGTGCTGGAGTACCTGAACCAGGTGCAGGCCAGGCTGCCGCCGGGCGCGAAGGCGACGCTCGGGCCCGACGCC
>JANNBZ010000150.1:0-6389 GCA_031386065.1 Burkholderiales bacterium | reverse complement strand
CGGTGTAGGCGGCGATGCTGGGGCGGCCGAGCTCGCTCATCACCGAGCAGATGTTGATGATCCGGTGATGACCCAACCCACGCCCGCGCGCCACCATGCGCCGCGCCACCGCCTGGCCGACGGTGAAGATGCTGTCGACGTTGGTGCGCATCACGTCCTGCCAGTCGGCGGGCGTGAATTCGATGAAGGGCGCGCGCCGCTGGATGCCGGCGTTGTTGACCAGCACGTCGATCGCGCCGATGTCGGCTTCGATGCTCGCCACCGCCGCGTCGACCGCAGCGGCGTCGAGCACGTCGAAGCCGTGGCAGTGAACGTGCAGGCCTTCGCTGCGCAAGCTGTCGGCGGCCTGCGCCAGGCGGTTGGCGTCGCGGCCGTTCAGCACCACGCTGGCACCGGCCTGCGCCAGCCCGCGCGCCAGCGCCAGCCCGATGCCGGCCGACGAGCCGGTGACCAGGGCAATGCGGCCGTCGAGCCGGAAGGTCGATGCGTCGATCATGGTGGGGCTTCCAGTTGTTGCACGGCGCGCGCCACCAGCTCGGCCGGTGGCAGTGCGATGTCGAGTGCGATGGGGTGTTCGTCGGGTGCGGGCGGCTCCAGCGTGTCGAGCTGGCTTTGCAGCAGCGAGGCCGGCATGTAGTGGCCCACGCGCGTGGCCAGGCGTTCGCGCAGCAGGGCCGGCGGGCCGTGCAGGTACACGAGGCGAAGGTCGGGCGCGGCAGCGCGCAGCAGGTCGCGGTAGCTGCGTTTCAGGGCCGAGCACGCCACCACCACGCCACCGGGGCCTGCGGTGGCGTTGCCGAGCTGGTCGGCCACTGCCTGCAGCCAGCCGTGGCGGTCGGCGTCGGTCAACGGTTTGCCTGCGGCCATGCGCTGGACGTTGTGCGGCGGGTGCAGTGCGTCACCTTCGACAAAATGAATGTTCAGCGCTGCGGCCAGCGCCTGCGCCAGCGTGCTCTTGCCACTGCCGCTAACGCCCATCACGACGATGCGCAGCGGCTTCACTGCGGTGCGCCGTTCATGCGCGTGGGGTCAGCCGCTGGCCACTGTGGGCGTCGAACAGGTGCGCCTTGGCGGCGTCGACCGCCAGGTGCACCGTGTCGTCGGGGCGCGCCCGCGTGCGGCCGTGCAGCACCAGCGTGAGCTGCGTGTCGCCCACTTGCACCAGCAGTTCGGTCTCGGCCCCGGTGGGCTCGACCACCACCACGCGGGCCGGGATGCCGCTGGCTGCCAGTTCCAGGTCACCGGGGCGGATGCCGTAGTGCACACCGTGGCCTTCGCCCACCGTCACCGCAGGCGCCGGCCAGCGCGCACCCAGCGCCTCGACCGCGCCGCCGCGCAGGCTGCCCTCGAAGACGTTCATCGACGGCGAGCCGATGAACTGCGCGACGAACAGGTTGCCCGGACGGTCGAACAGTTCGAGCGGGGTGCCGATCTGTTCGATGATGCCGTCGTGCATCACCACAATGCGGTCGGCCATGGTCATGGCTTCGATCTGGTCGTGCGTGACGTAGACCGTGGTGGTCTTCAGGCGCTGGTGCAGCGCCTTGATCTCGGCGCGCATCGCGACGCGCAGCTTGGCGTCAAGGTTGGACAGCGGCTCGTCGAACAAGAACACCTTCGGGTCGCGCACGATTGCGCGGCCCATGGCCACGCGCTGGCGCTGTCCGCCCGACAGTTCTTTCGGCGTGCGGTCGAGCAGGGCGTCGAGGTTGAGGATGCGCGCCGCGTTGGCCACGCGGGTGTCGGTGGTTTGCTTGTCGGCCTTGCGCAGGCGCAGGCTGAAGGCCATGTTTTCACGCACCGTCATGTGCGGGTAGAGCGCGTAGCTCTGGAACACCATCGCGATGTCGCGGTCCTTGGATTCGAGGTCGTTGACGACCCTGCCGTCGATCAAGATTTCGCCGCCGCTGATGTCTTCCAGCCCGGCCAGCATGCGCAGCAGCGTGCTCTTGCCGCAGCCCGACGGCCCGACCAGCACCACGAACTCACCTTCGTGAATGTCGAACCCCAGGCCGTGCAACACCTTGACCCGGCCGTAGGATTTTTCGATATTGCGAAATGATACGGACGCCATTGGATTGCAGCCTATGCCGGTAATTGAAAGCGCGCACGATCAAGCAAACGCCGCGGAACCGGCTCTGCCGGGCCGCTGGCGTTGCCCCCTTGAGGGGGAGCGGTACAGCCGCTTCGGGGGTGGGTCATGATTTGACCGCGCCGGCCGTCAGGCCCGACACCATGTAGCGCTTGAAGGCGTAGTAGATGGCCGCCGGTGGCAGCGCGTACACGAGGCCGGTGGCCATCAGCAGCTCCCACGGCGAATCGTCGGCGGCCAGGAAGTTGCCCAGCGCCACGGCCAGGGTCAGGTCGGTCTCGTTGCTGAGCAGCAAAAAGCCGTAGAGGTATTCGTTCCACGCCAGCAGCAGCGCATAGGTGCCCACCGCCACCAGCGACGGCACCATCAGCGGCAGGTAAACCATGCGGAACAGTTGCAGCGGCGTGGCGCCGTCCATGCGCGCGGCTTCGTCCAGTTCCCAGGGCAGCTTGTCGGAGGCCTGCTTCAACACCCAGATGCAGTAGGGCGAGGCGATGGTGACCATCGCCAATATCAGCGACCAGCGGGGGTTTAGCAGGCCGTAGTTGGCCATGGTCTTGTACATCGGTACCGCCAGGAAGGCGGCCGGAATGAAGTAGGTGAACAGCGCCAGGTTCATCACCGTGCGGCCACCGCGCACCTTGAGCCGGCTGATGGAGAACGCCGCCGTGGTGGCCACGAACAACGTCAGCGCGCCGACCGCCACCGCCACCATCAACGAGTTGCCGAGTTGCACCCAGAAGTGGTTGAGGTAGAAATGTTTTTGCTGGAACACGATGTCGAAGTTCTGCAGCGTGACGCTCTTCGGCCACAGCCGGCCCGAGGTGGCGGTGTCGCGCTCTGAAATAGCGAACAGCACCAGGTGGTAGACCGGGATCAGCGTCCACAGCAGCACCGGAATGCCGATCAGCAGCAGCCGCGCTTCGGCACTGACCTTACGCCAGGAAATTTTCATTTGCTCAGCCGCTTCATCATCACGTAGACCATCGGCAGCACCAGCGGCAGCGTGACCACGATGGCGGCCATCGCCAGGTCGACCTGGTCGAGTCGCAGGTAGCGAATGCCCAGCGTGGCCAGCACGTGGGTCAGGTCGGCCGGCCCGCCACCGGTGAGCAGGTAGACGCTGTTGAAGTCGCCCAGCGTGAACACCATCGACAGTAGTGTGGACGTGAGGTACAGCCCGCGCATCGACGGCCAGGTGATGAATCGGAATTTTTGCCAGCCCGAGGCACCGTCTACGCTGGCGGCTTCGTATTGCTCGGTCGGAATCGACATGCGGCCGGCCAGCAGGATGAGGGTCCAGAACGGCAGCGATTTCCAGATGTGCATCAGCATCGAAAAACCGAACGCCAGCGTCGGGTCGTTCAGCCAGTTCGGCCCGTCGAGGCCAGTCAGCTTGAAGATGGTGCTGTTGATGACGCCCCACTCGGGGTTCAGCATGAAGCGCACCGACAAGATGGTCGGAATAGACGGCAGCGCCCACGGCAAGATGAACACCAGCGACAGCAGCTTGACCCACCAGCGCGTGTGCAAAAAGAAGCCTGACAGCGCCAGCGCCACCATCATCTTCAGGTTGACCGACACCACCACGAAGACCACGGTGTTGATGGCGGTGCGAAAGAAGATCGGGTCGTCGAACAGCCGCTCGTAGCTGGCCGGATGCCGCGCCAGCCACAGGCCGTAGCCCACCGGGTAGAGCACGAACACCACGAACACCAGCAGGTAGGGCAGCACCAGCATGCGACCCCAGAACTGCCATTGCGTCAGCGCCCCTTTCGGGCGTGATGCGGTCGGGTTGGCGAGTGTGGTGGTGTTCATGGCAGGGCGGTCAGAAGCCATCCGGCGGTCGCCGCGGAACCGGCTTTGCCGGGCCGCGGGCGCTGCCCCCCTGGGGCAGCCGCCGAAGGCGCTTCGGGAAGTCAGTTAATTTGCGACTGCCTTGATGCGCGCAATCATCTCGTCGGTGGCCTTGTCGACCGGCACTTTCTCGCTGAGGATGCGGTTCATCGCCTTGGCCCAGACGTTCTCGTTGTTGAGCACCGTGAACTTGTAGTTCTTGGTGAATTCGAACGGCGTGGTGCCCGCCATGAACTGGTTGTAGACCGCCTTGCGGTGCGGGTCGCTCTGCCAGAACGCGCTTTGCTGCGCCGCCTTGGTGACCGGGAACCAGCGGCCCAGCGAGCCTTCCACGTACGGCGTCAGGTTGGCCTCGTCGAGCATGAAGGCGACGAACTGCTTCGCGGCGGCCTTGTTCTTCGCGTCCTTGAAGATCACGCCGGTTTTCACAGCGGCACGGTAGGTCATCTTGCTGCCGTCGGGCTTGCTGGGAAAGCCGGCGGTGGCGATCTTCTCGGTGTAGTTAGCCTTCGCGATGTCACGCTGGGCCTGTGTCAGCGTCGCGTTGTTCATGTCGTCCAGCCATTTCGCTGCGATCGAGATCGTGGCGTTGTGGGTCATGATGATGGTCTTGTTGTGGAAGGCGACGTTGTTGTCCGGGTCCTTCCAGTTGGTGCTCGACGGCGGCGTGCAGCCCTTGCTGTAGACGGCGGTGTAGTCGGTCAGCGCGTTGATCAGGCTCTGGCGCACCGTCGGGTCGTCGACCAGCAGCTTGCCCGAGTCGTTGACCAGCTTCACGTTGTAGGCGTCCATGAAGGTGAGGAACGAGAAGAACGAATCGCTCGAGTCCACCCCCATCGGAAAGCCGGTGCCGAAAGCGCGGTTGCCCGACTTCGCGCGGTAGCCGACCTGCACCCTGTCGCACCAGAAATTCCAGTAGCCTTTCCAGTCGGTGGGGATGTCGCTGTCCTTGAAGCCTGCCTCGGCCAGCATGTCCTTCCAGTACTGGATGTGCATGGTCTGCTGCTTGATCGGGAACGCGTAATACGCGCGGCTTTGGGTGGCGTTGTTGTAGAGGAAGGTGGTCGACAGGGCCGACGCCTCGAACTTGCTGCGCAGCGGGTCGATCACGCTGGTGATGTCTTCGAGCTTGTTCTCGAACGCCCACTTGGCGGTGACCTGAAAGTCGTACACGTCGCCGTAAGCCACGTCGGGCGGGTTGCCGGCGTCCATCGCGGCGACGGTTTTCGGAATGGCTTCCTGAGGCGCGTACAGCGACAACTCGATCTTGATCTTTGGGTGCTTGGCCTCGAACTTCTTGATCGCCGCGTAGAGCGCGTCGTCTTCCGCTTTGTAGAAGCCCTTGCCCCACCAGACCGTGAGCTTGTCCTGCGAGAACGCAGGCCCGCTGGCCACGAGGCCGGCACCGACGAGCGCGGCGGTGATCCATTTCATGAGTCGCATCTGCATGTCTCCTGTGAGAGTTCGCGCTTGATCGGCGCGGGGGCTATCGTATGATGATTGGGGGGATCGGTAGATCGGAGTTACCCGGAGTGACGGCGGAGTGGGTTGCGCTGGCGCGCTGCTGGTTCTTTTTTGAACAGGAGCGGTCACTTTCACTGCGTGAGCCCGCGCCGGGCCGACACCCGACGCCGACTCACGTGTGAGAGTGAACGCGCCAATTCAAGAACGAATGCCGACGCACCGAAGCGACAGGGCGACCGGGCCGAGTCCCGGCGCGGACTCACGCAGTGAGAATGAACTCATGTCTCCACGAAAGAACTCCGTGGACAGCGCCGTGCGGCGCTCACAACGCCCGCGAAATCACTTCCTTCATGATCTCGTTGGTGCCGCCGTAAATGCGCTGAATCCGCGCGTCGACGTACATGCGGCCGATCAGGTACTCGTTCATGTAGCCGTAGCCGCCGAAGAGCTGCAGGCACTCGTCGACCACCTTGCACTGCATGTCCGAGGCCCAGCACTTGGCCATTGACGCGGTCACGGTGTCCAGCGTGCCCGCGACCAACTTCGCCGTGCAGTCGTCGACAAAGCTGCGCGCCACCTTGGTGATGGTGGCCACCTCGGCCAGCTTGAACCTGGTGTTCTGGAAGTCGGCCAAGCTCTGGCCGAACGCCTTGCGCTCGCGCACGTAGTCCAGCGTCGCGGCCAGCGCGCCTTCCATCGCGGCGACGGCGGCAACAGCAATGATCAGCCGCTCGTACGGCAGGTCGCTCATCAACTGGAAAAAGCCCTGGCCTTCGCGGCCGCCCAGCAGGTTGTCGGACGGCACGCGCACGTCGTCGAAGAACAGCTCAGCGGTGTCTTGCGCTTTCAGACCGATCTTGTCGAGCAGGCGGCCGACGCGGTAGCCCGCGAGGCCTGCGGTTTCGACGATCAGGATCGAGGTGCCGCGCGCGCCTTGTGCCGGGTCGGTCTTCACCACCAGCAACACCAGTTCGGC
>JANNBZ010000143.1:0-6944 GCA_031386065.1 Burkholderiales bacterium | reverse complement strand
TCGGCCAGCGGCGCCAGGTCTTTCAGCCAGGCTTCGCCGTAGGCGTCGGCGTAACCGAGGAACCCGTAGGTTTTCACGCCCAGCTTCTTCCACTGGTCGATGATGGGAATGGCCATCACTGCGGTCGACTGCGGCATGCGGAACGACCATTCGCCCTTGCCCGGCGGCAGGTTCACTGGCGACAGCATCAGCTGCACGGTCTGGCCTTCAGCGGCCACGTCGGACATCGCCGCAGCGACCGGCGTGGCGACCGAGCCGACGATGATGTCGACCTTGTCTTCGGTGATGAAGCGGCGGGTGTTCTTGACCGCGACGGTCGGGTCGGTGGCGTCGTCGAGCACGATGACGTTGAGCTTCTCCCCGGCGATGGTCTTGGGCCAGAGCTCGATGCCGTTCTTGGTGGGAACACCGAGCGCCGAGGTGGGGCCGGTCAGCGAGATGCTGACGCCGATCGTGATGTCGGCGTGGGCGAACGAGCTGCCCAGCAGCGCTGCGAGCGTCACCACCAGGGTGCGGATCTTCAACATGTCAGTGTCTCCTTGGAATGTGCGGGGCGGTGAACAGGGTTCAGGAACAGAGGACGCGAATGTCGTCGGGCACGGGAATCGCGCGCAGGCGGTCGGGGTCGTGTTCGTCGCGCTTGACGAAAGCGCGCACCTCGCGGCCTTCGCAGATCAGGTCTTCGCCGCCGTCTTCGCGGGCGCGCGTGACGCGGTGCAGTTGCACGATGACCTTGTTGCGCCACTCTTCGACATGCGTGGTGATCAGCAGCGTTTCGCCGTAGGTGGCGGCCTGGTGGAATCGGGTGTTGATCTCGAGCAGCGGCGTGCCGACGATGCCGCGCGTCTACACCCGCTCACGCCACGGCGGCACGCCGCACTGCATGAAAAACGACAGCGACGCCGTGTCCATCCAGCGCAGAAAATTCGGGAAGAACACGATGCCCGCCGGGTCGCAGTCGCCAAAGGCGATGTCGACACGGTGGGTGGTGGAGCGCGGCATGGCGGAGCGGATGGGCGAGGGTATCGGCGCGTTCAGCGCGGCGCCATGCGCAACGCGCCGTCGAGGCGAATCACTTCGCCGTTCAGCGCGATGTTCTCGATGATGCTGGACGCCAGCTGCGCGAACTCTGCGGGTTTGCCCAGACGCTTGGGGAACGGGATGCTGGCCGCCAGCGAGTCTTGAATCGCGGTGGGCAATTCGGCCAGCAGCGGCGTCAGGAACAGGCCGGGCGCGATGGTCACCACGCGGATGCCGAACTGCGCCAGGTCGCGCGCCATCGGCAAGGTCATCGCCACCACGCCGCCCTTCGAAGCGGCATAGGCCTCTTGTCCGACCTGCCCATCGAAGGCCGCCACCGATGCGGTGCAGATCACCACGCCGCGTTCACCGTCGTCCAGCGGCGGCAGCGCGGCCATCTCGGTCACGGCCAGCCGCGTGGCGTTGTAGGTGCCCACCAGGTTCACTTCGACCACGCGCTTGAAGTCTTCCAGTGGCGCCGGTGTGCCGTCCTTGCCGATGATGCGTTTGGCGCTGCCGATGCCCGCCACGTTGAGCAGGATGCGCGCCGGGCCGTGCGCTTCACGCGCCGCGCTCAGCGCGGCCAGCAGGCTGTCGGTGGAGGTGATGTCGCAGCCGATGCCGATGCCGCCGATCTCGGCAGCCAATGCCATCGCGCCTTCCGCGTTGCGGTCGAGCACGGCCACCTTGGCACCACGCGCGGCCAGTGCGCGTGCGGTGGCAGCACCCAGGCCCGAGGCACCGCCGGTGACCAGCGCGGCTTGTCCATGAATATTCATGCGTTCGTCTCCAGAAGGTGCAGCTTCATGCGGGCGACGGCAGCAGCACGCCGTCGCCTCCGGCAAACAAATGCTCGACCAGCGCATCGCGGTGCGTCAGCACGGCGCGTTGGTTGATCGAGCCCTTGTCGGTGATTTCGCCCCGGTCGATGCTAGGCGGGTCGACCAGCAGCAGCGCGCGCGCCACGCGGGTCGCGCTGCCGGTGCCGCCAGCGTAGAGGCCGTTCAACAGGGTCTGGAAAAACTGCATCACCGCGGGCGCATTCAGCACGTCGAGCGTGGGCGTGCCGGCCGGCAGGCCGGCCAGTGCGCGGCAGGCGTCGAAGCGGGGGAACAGCAACACGCCGATCTGGTTGCGGTTGATGCCGGCGATCACCACGTCTTGCACGCACGGGTCGCCGGCAGCGATGACGCGGGCGCGCAGCGGGCCGACCGAGACGAAGGTGCCGGTGGCGAGCTTGAAGTCTTCGGCAATGCGGCCGTCGAACGCGAAGCCGAGTTGCGGTTGTGCGGCGTCGACAAACTTCAACGCGTCGCCGCTGCCGTAGTAGCCCTCGGCATCGAACGACGCTGCTGTTTGCTGCGGCGCGCGCCAGTAGCCGGGCGTGACGTTGGGGCCGCGGTAGCGAACCTCCAGCTTGCCGTCGACCGGCACCAGCTTCAGCGCCATGCCGGGCGCGGGCAGGCCCACGTGGCCGGACTTCACCTCGGCGCCGTTGGCACAGACGGCGAACGGCGCGGTCTCGGTCATGCCCAGCCCGGTCAGCATGCGGATGCGCTCGCCGCAGGCCTGTTCGGCTACCGCGTCGAGCTTGTCCCACACCGGTTGCGACAGGCCGGCGCCGGCGAAGAACAGCATGTTCACGCGGCTGAAAAATCGGTCGCGCAGCGCGGCGTCGGTTTCCAGTGCGTTGGCAATTTCCTCGAAGCCCTTGGGCACGTTGAAATACACCGTGGGCGCGATCTCGCGCAGGTTGCGCAGCGTCTCGCCGATCAGCGCTGGCGTCGGTTTGCCGTCGTCGATGTACAGCGTGCCGCCGTTGTAGATCGTCAGGCCGACGTTGTGGTTGCCGCCGAAGGTGTGGTTCCACGGCAGCCAGTCCACCAGCACCGGCGGCGAACTGCCCAGGCTGGGAAAGCACTGCAGGATCATCTGCTGGTTGCTGCACAGCATGCGCTGCGTGTTGATGACGCCCTTGGGCAGCTGGGTCGAGCCCGAGGTGAACAGGAACTTGGCAATGGTGTCGGGGCCGACACGCGCGTGCGCTGCATCCACCTGCGGCGTGGGCGCGGTGGCCAGCAGCTGGTCGAAGCTCAACGTGGCGCGGCCTTCGATGTGGCCGCTGGTCAGCACCACCGGCGTGCCGGCCGGCACCACCGCGTTGATGGCGTTCGCATACGCCGACGCGCTGGACGCGAACACCAGCCCGGGGGTCAGCAGGTTCAGGATGTGGCGCAGCTTGCCGTAGTCCTGCGACAGCGTGGAATACGCCGCCGAGACGGGCGCGTACGGCACGCCGGCCAGCATGGCGCCCAGCGCCAGCAGCAGGTGTTCGGTGTCGTTGTCGGACAGGATCGCCACCGGCCGTTCGACCGACGCGCCGTGGTCGATCAGCGCCTGCGCAATGCAGCGCGCGCTGTGCAGCGCCTGCGCGTAGCCCACTCTCACCCAGTCGCCGCCCTGGTGGCGCTTGGCGACCAGGGTGCGGTCGGGCGTGACGGCGGCCCAGTGCAGCAGGCGGTCGGTCAGCCGCTCGGGAAAGGGCTGCAAAGGCTCGGTCGAGGTGACGACCGTGGTGCCGTCGGCGTGCTGCGCGAAGTGCGCGGCCAGCGAGCCGCCCAGCGGCAGCGCCCGGTAGCGGGCGTTGCTCATGACTTGGCGACCTTGCCGGCCTTGCCGTCGAGGAAGGCGCGCATGCGGTCCTTCGCGGCGTGGTCGCCCTGCGCGATGGCGGCCATCAGCGATTCGGTCAGCAGGCCTTCGGTCTGGCCCATGTCGGCGATGCGCGGCAGCGCGTGCATGACCGCGAAGTTCGACAGCGGCGCATTGGCGGCCACCTTGTCGGCCAGCGCGAAGGCTTTCACCAGGCCCTGGCCGGCCTCGACCACGTACTGCGACAGGCCCACCGCCGCGCCCTCGCGGGCGTCGTACACGCGGCCGGTCAGCATCATGTCGGCCATGCGCGCCACGCCGATCAGCCGGGGAATGCGGGCCGAGCCGCCGCCGCCCACGAACAAGCCGCGCTGTCCCTCGGGCAGGCCGTAGAAGGTGCTTTCCTCGGCCACCCGAATGTGCGCGGTGGCCGCCAATTCGAGCCCGCCGCCGACCACCGCGCCGTGCAGCACCGCGATCACCGGCACGCGGCCGAACTGGATCTGCTCGAACGCGGCATGCCACGAGCGCGAGTGCAGGATGCCCTCGGCCACGCTGCGTTCGCCCAGCTCCGACAGATCGAGGCCGGCACAAAAGTGGTCACCGTCGCCACTGAGCACCACCGCGCGCACGTCGTCGGGCAGCGACACGAAGCTGCTGTGCAACTGGCGGATCAGGGCGTCGTTCAAGGCATTTCGCTTGGCGGCGCGGTTCAGCCGCAGGTGCGCCACCGCACCGCGCCGCTCTATGGTCAGCAGGGCGGCATCTTCGGGACGTGGGGAGGCATCGAATGACATGAAATTGCTTGTCGCCAAAAGATTGCAATCTTTAAGTAAATGCAGGAAAGATTGAACCGGGTTAACCCTGTGTTCTGCGGGTGGCTGTGCATATGCTTTTCAGGCGGGATGCTGCGGGAATGCCCGGATGTCCTGTTGCGGTACTTTGATTAAATTTATTAACTAAAATTGGAGAATCCATGACGCCCCACTCACACCTCTGGGCTGCCGCCGGGACGGGCCTGCTGGCCCTGCTGGCCGGCTGCGCGAACGAACAGCGGCCGTCGGTCAAACCGCCGGTCGCCACGCTGGGCTGCCCCGATCTGACGGCGGCCAGCCTGGGTCTGCCGGGCCTGTCGGCGGTGCAGGCGGTGCTGGTGCCGGTGGGCACGCTGACGCCGCCCGGCGCTGCGCTGCCGCTGCCCGCGCACTGCAAGCTGGTGGGCGCGCTGAACCCACGCGTCAGCCCGGTCGACGGCAAGGCGTATGCCATCGGCTTCGAGTTGCGGATGCCGTTCGACTGGAACGGCAAGTTCTTTTTCCAGGGCGGCGGCGGCAACGACGGCGTGATCCGCGAGGCCTTCGGCAACCTTTTCTTCGGCCAGGGCGGCTCGCCCTCGAACGCATTGAGCCAGGGCTTCGCCGTGGTCAGCACCGACGCCGGCCACAAGGCCGAGGCAGCGCCCATCGTCGGCGGCGCGCTGTTCGGGCTCGACCCGCAGGCCCGGCTCGACTACGGGCACAACGCGGTGACCGCCGTCACCCAGGCCTCGAAGCAAATCCTCGAGCGCTTTTACGGCAAGCGACCCGACCGCTCCTATTTCGTCGGCTGTTCGAACGGCGGGCGCCAAGGCATGGTGGCGGCCTCGCGGCTGGCCGCCGAGTACGACGGCATCGTCGCCGGCAACCCTGGCTTCAACCTGCCCAAGGCCGCCATCCAGCACGCCTGGGACAACCAGGCTTTTGCGGCGGTGGCCCCGAAAACCGCCGACGGCAAGCCCATCATTTCGCAGGCCTTCTCGCCAGCCGACATGGCGCTGGTGGCCGCCAAGGTGCTTGAGAAATGCGATGCGCTCGACGGCCTGGCCGACGGCATGGTGAACAACCCGCCGGCCTGCAAGGCCGCGTTCACGCTGGCCGAGCTGACGTGCAGCGGCGACAAGACCGCGCAGTGCCTGAGCGCGCCGCAGGTCGCCAGCCTGCAGAAGGTGTTCGCCGGCCCGCGCAACAGCCGCGGCGAAGCGCTGTACTCGGACTGGCCGTTCGATGCCGGCGTGGGCGCCTTCGGCTGGCGCCTCTGGAAGCTGGGCACCGCGCCGACGGCGGTGCCGAACTCCATCATCGGCACCATGGGCGGCGCCTCGCTGCCGTATATTTTTTCGACCCCGCCGACGGCGCTCGACGGTGCGGGCACCAGCGTGATCGACTACCTGCTCGGCTTCAATTTCGACGCCGATGCGGCCAAGGTGTTCGCTGCGGCGGGCGCCTATGCCGAGTCGCCGATGGGCTTCATGACGCCGCCGGCACCGTCCGACCTGAACGCCTTCAAGCGGCGCGGCGGCAAGATAATCATCGTGCACGGCAACAGCGATCCGGTGTTCTCGGTCAACGACACCATCCGCTGGTACGAGGCGCTGAACGCCGCGCAGCGCGGTGAGGCCGCCAGCTTCGCCCGCCTGTTCACCGTGCCCGGCATGGCCCACTGCGCCGGCGGCCCGGCGACCGACAGCTTCGACCACCTGGGCGCGTTGGTGAACTGGGTCGAGAAGGGCGTGGCGCCTGACCGCATCGAGGCCTCGGCGCGTGCCGCCAACCCGGACGCCAAGGCCTGGCCCACGCGCACCCGACCGCTGTGCGCTTATCCGAAGACGGCTCGCTACACCGGCAGCGGCGACCCCGAGCGGGCGTCGAGTTTCGTCTGCGAATGAACCAGGAGTTGAGGCCGTGAACACCGACGAGCTGATCGCGATCGACATGCACACGCACCTCGAGGTGTCGTGCTGGAACCCGTTCGACAACTACGGCGAGGAGTACGACCGCGCGGCCGACAAGTACTTCCGTTCCAGCAAGCGGCCGACGATGGCCGAGTCGCTGGCGTTCTACCGCGAGAAGAAGATCGGCTTCGTGATGTTCACGGTGGATGCAGAAACCCAGATGGGCCGCCGGCGCATCCCGAACGAAGAGATCGCCGAGGCCGCGCAGGCCAACCCGGACATCATGATCGCCTTCGGCAGCATCGACCCGCACAAGGGAAAGATGGGTGCGCGCGAAGCCCGCAAGCTGATCGAGGAACACGGCGTCAAGGGCTTCAAGTTCCACCCCACGGTGCAGGGCTTCGAGCCCTACGACAAGATGGCCTGGCCGCTGTATGAAGTGATCGCCGAGTACAAGCTGCCGGCGATCTTTCACAGCGGGCACTCGGGCATCGGCAGCGGCATGCGCTGCGGCGGCGGTCTGCGGCTGCAGAACAGCAACCCGATGCTGCTCGAAGACGTG
>JANNBZ010000138.1:0-15690 GCA_031386065.1 Burkholderiales bacterium | reverse complement strand
GCCCTCGGCCTGGCCGATGCGGTAGTGCACGCGACGCAGCACGCTGCTGGGGTGGCGACTGCGGCGACAGCATCTGTAATCCCGCGGCCCCGCGTGGTGCTGGTGCAGCGGCGAATGACGCACTACCGCGTGCCGCTGTTCGAACGCATGCGTGCCTTGCTGAATTCGCGCGGCGTTGAACTGAGCGTGGTCTACGGTGATCCGATGCCGCATGAAATTCAGCGTGGTGACGGTGGCGTGCTGGCCTGGGGCCAGCACGTGCGCTGTCACTACGCGCTGGGTGGCAGGCTGTGCTGGCAGTGGGCGTGGCCGCGCATCCGGGGTGCCGATCTGGTGATCGTCACGCAAGAGAACAAGCTGCTGCTCAACCACCTGCTCGGCCTGTTGCGATTCATGCAACCGCTTGCGTTCTGGGGCCACGGGCGCAACTTCCAGTCCACCGCACCGAGCGGCCTGCGCGAGCGCATCAAGCGCCTGTTGGGTCGGCATGCCGACTGGTGGTTCGCCTACACCACGCTGTCGGCCGACGTGGTGCGCGTGATCGGCTTCGCGCCGCAGAAGATCACCGTGCTGAACAACGCGATCGACACCTCGGCGCTGGCCGCCGACCTGCAGTCGCTGGCGCAGGTCGACGATGACCACTTGCGCAGCATGCTGGGCTTGACGCGCGGGCCGGTGGCATTGGTGATGGGCTCGCTGTATGCGGGCAAGGGCATCGCCTTTGTGCTCGACGCGGCCCGGCTGGTGCGCGCGGCGGTTCCGGAATTTCAGCTGCTGGTGGTGGGCGACGGACCGGATCGGCGCCTGGTCGACGCCGCCACTCGCGTGCACCCCTGGGTGCACGGCGTGGGCGTGCGCCAGGCGCTCGACAAGGCCCGCTGCCTGCGCGTGGCCAGCCTGATGCTGAACCCGTTCGGCATCGGTCTGGTCGTGCTCGACAGCTTCACCGCCGGCGTGCCGATGGTGGTCACTGCCAGTGCGGGCCACGGGCCGGAATTCGCCTACCTTCAGCACGCGGTGAACTGTATCGTGGCGCCTGCCGATCCGCCGGCCTACGCGGCCGAGGTGATCGCGCTGTTGATCGATGCGCCGCGGCGCGACGCGCTGGCGCGCAACGGCATGCTGCAGGCGCGCGAGCTGAGCCTGGAGCGCATGGCCGAGCGTTTTTGCGACGGTATCGAGCAGTGCCTGGGCCAGCGCGCGCTCGCCACAGCAGGGGTGGTTCGGTGAGCCTGCCCGGCCGCCCGAAAGGCGAACACCGCAGTGCGCAGCACAAGGTTGCCTTATGAGCGCGCTGCGCGTGCTGATGGTTCACAACGCCTACCAGTGGGCCGGCGGCGAAGACGGCGTGGTGGCGGCTGAGACAGCACTGCTGCGCCGCCATGGCCACCGGGTGATCGAGATGCGGCGCGACAACCACGAGGTCGCCGCCATCGGCCGGCCCAGGCTGGCCGCACAAACGGTGTGGTCGTGCGGCACCCACCGCGACGCGCTGGCGCTGCTGCGCGAGCATCGGCCCGACGTGGTCCACGTGCACAACACGCTGCCGCTGATTTCGCCGTCGATCTATTGGGCCTGCGCTGCCGTCGGCGTGCCGGTGGTGCAGACGCTGCACAACTTTCGCCTGGCCTGTCCGCAAGCCATGTTCCTGCGCGAAGGCAAGGTCTGCGAGCGCTGCCTCGGCCGCACGCCGTTGCCGGCCTTGCTGCACGGCTGCTACCGCGACTCCCGCGTGCAGACGGCGGTGGTGGTGGGCATGCTGGCGGTGCACCGCACGCTGCGCACCTTCCAGCACAAGGTCACGCGCTACATCGCGCTCAACGAGTTTTGCCGAGGCAAGTTCGTGCAGGCCGGGTTGCCCGCAGAACGCATTGTGGTGAAGCCCAATTTTGCGGATGTCGACGCGACGCCAATGCAGCTTGGGGCGCCACGCAGCGGCCTGCTGTTCGTCGGTCGCCTGGCGCCCGAGAAAGGCATCGACGTGTTGCGCCGGGCGTGGCCCGGCCCGACTCCGCTGCGCCTGCGTGTCGTCGGCGACGGCCCTGATGCGCCATTGCTGGCCTCGCTGCAAGGCGTGCAGATGCTGGGCCCGCGCGCGCCGGCGCAGGTGCTGTCGGAAATGGCCGGCGCCACGGCGCTGGTGCTGCCCAGCATCTGCTACGAGAACTTTCCGCGCACGCTCGTCGAAGCTTTCGGCTGCGGACTGCCGGTGATCGCGAGCCGCATCGGCGCCCTGGCAGAACTGGTCGAGCACGGCAAGACGGGCCTGCACTTCGAGCCCGGTGACCCTGCCGATCTCAGTCGCGTGATGCGCTGGGCGCAGGCGCATCCGCAGCACATGGCGGTGATGGGTGCCAACGCGCGGGCGCGCTACGAGTCGCACTACACGCCCGACATCAACCACAGGCAATTGCTGGCGATCTACCGCTCGGCAATCGACGACACCCGAAGCACAACGTGAAATGAAACCCCCACGCGCACTATGTTCACTGCCCCTGTGGCACGGCACGGGCCACCTCGTGGCCCTTGGGGCGCCTCACCACCTTCGGGCGGCCGGGCGGTGCTGACATGAACGACCACCGAGAACGCCAGAACGTGATCGGCGCACCGATCGACGTGGTGTATTGGGGCGGCGCCGTGGCCACCTTGCTGCGCTGGGCCGCTGCCGGCGAGAGCCGCTACGTGTGTGCCTGCAACGTGCATTCGGTCGTCACCGCGCAAACCGACGCCGCGCTGGCCGCGTCGGTGCGCGGTGCCGACATGGCGATCCCGGACGGCGCGCCGGTGGCCTGGTTGATGCGCCAGTCGGGCGTTGCGGCGCAGCAGCGCGTCAGCGGGCCCGACCTAATGTGGCGCTACTTCGCGGCAGCGGCGGTGTACCGCGAGTCGATCTTCTTGTACGGCGGCTCGGTCGACACGCTGACTCGTCTGAGTGCGCGCATCACCGCCACCTTCCCGGGCCTGCGCATCGCCGGCACGCATTCGCCGCCGTACCGCATGCTGAGCAGCGACGAAGACCAGGCCGTGGTCGACCAGATCAACGCCAGTGGCGCCACCACCGTGTGGGTGTGCCTGGGCTGCCCGAAGCAGGAGTTGTGGATGGCGCAGCACCGTGGTCGCGTGCAGGCGGTGATGGTCGGCGTGGGCGCAGCGTTCGCGTTCCATGCCGGCACCGCGCGGCGTGCGCCGCGCTGGATGCAGCGCCTCTCGCTTGAATGGCTGCACCGTCTGGTCAGCGAGCCGCGACGGCTGTGGCGGCGTTACCTGTCGACCAACACCGTGTTCGTGCTGGCCGCGATGCGCCAGTTGCTGGGGCGCTGATTCAGCCGGCGCTGCGCACCGTCGCAGCGCGACGGCGCAGCCAGGCCAACGCGCCCAGCGCGCCCAGGCCGGCGAGTGCCATCCAGTCGCCCTCGGGTTCGGGCACGGGCGTGACGATCAGGCCGCGCACCAGGCCACTCTTCGACACGGCAGTGCCGATGATCTGCATCGCGTCGTTGATGCCGTCGGCCACGAAATTGGTCAGGCCGGGAAAGAGCAGGCTCAGGTCGGTCATCTTGCCGTCGCTGTACAGGAACGAGTGACGCGCGGTGTCGCCCGCCACGTCCGACGTGCCGATGATCTGGCCGTATGAATTGATGCCCAGCGCGAAGCTGTTGGTCCCGCCCAGCGTGCCCAGGTCGGTCAGCTTGCCGCCGCTGTAGCTGAAGGCGCGGGTCGATGCGTCGCCCGTGGTGTAGGCATTGCCGATCACCTGGCCCGCCCGGTTGATGGCCACGGCCGTGCTGCGGCTGCCGCCCAGCGTGCCGATGTCGCTCATCTGCCCGTTCGCCCACAGGAAGGCGTGGTTCGCGGCATTGCCGTCGAGGTACGAGTCGCCGATCACATAGCCGGCGTTGTTGACGGCGGTGGCAAAGCTGGTGCTGCCACCCAACGTGCCGAGGTCGCGCATGTTGCCGGCGCTGTACAGAAAGGCGTGGCTGCTGGCGTCGCCCGTGGTGTACGCATTGCCCACCACCTGGCCGGCGTCGTTGATGCTGGAGGCCACGCTGTACGAGCCGCCGAGCGTGCCCAGGTCGGTCAGCTTGCCGCTGCCGTACAGGAAGGCGCGCGAACTGGTGTTGCCGGCGGTGTCGGAATATCCGATCACCTGGCCCGATGCATTCAGCCCGGTCACGTGGCTGCTGTTGCCGCCGAGCGTGCCCACGTCGGTCAACCGGCCGGCGTTGTAGACAAAGGCGCGGTTGTCGCTGCTGCCGCCGTTGTTGGCGTGACCGGCCACCGCGCCCGTCGCGTTCACGAAGTAGGTGCTGGTGCCGCCCAGGTTGCCCAGGTCGGCAATGCTTTCGCCTGAATAGCTGAACGAGCCCGACCCGCCCTTGGCCGCGAAGGCCTGCCCGACGGCCGCACCGGTGACCGACGGCGGCACCGGCCCGATGAAGGTGCCGCCGAGCGAGCCCAGGTCCTTGTAGCCCCAGGGTGTTTCGGCCAGCGCGGGGGAGGGCGCGCTGAGCGCGGCGATGACCGCTGCCAAGGCGGCGGCTGCGGGCTGTGTCCTAAAAATGAAACGCATGTTTGAAACTTTCATGGCGCCCTGCTGCAAGCCAACGGGCAATGGAAGCAGGGTAGGCACGCAGGTTGACGCATTGGTGTCGCCCACCGGCTGTTACGCAGGCTGATCGGCCTATGCCCGCGCTTTCACGAGACCGTCGCAGAAGGCCGGGATCATCGAGCGCCTGACTGACTGCCGAACGGGCATCCACCTTGACCACCGACGACCGCGCACCTCCCGCCAGCGCCCAGCGCCGCAAGCTGTTGTGGGCAGCACCTGTCGGACTGGTGACGCTGCCGGGCTGCGGCGGAGGTTCCGCCATGGCAGCGCCCGCGCCGCCGCCGTCACCGCCGCCATCGTCAGCGCCGCCCACGCCACCCAGCATCTCGACCATCAGCGCATGGGCCGCGCGGCCGGCGGCGTCCAGCGCGGCGGGCCTGGGCATCCTGGTGCCCGACGTCGGTGTGGGCGGCTCGCTGTGGCTGTCGAACGGCGTGGCCTGGGTGCCGGTGTCGAACCCGCTGGTGCTGGTGCGCAAGTTCAGCAATGCGGCGATGGACGCGTCGGTTGGCGGCAATGCCGACGTGCTGCTCGACAGCCACACGATTCCCGCCTACCTGCTCGGCCCGGCGTCGGGCCTGCGCATCACGGCGGCGTTCTCGTTTCCGGGCAGTGGCACGGCCAGCAAGGCGCCGCAGGTGCGCGCGTATTTCGGTGTGGGCACCTATGCGGTCAGCGCGACGCCGCTGCTCGACACGCGCGGCCAGTTCTCGTCGCAGAAGTCGTTCCTGCTCAACGTGACGCTGCAGAACCGCAACGCGATGGCCGTCAACCAGATCCGCCCCATCGACTACGGCTTCGGCGCCAGCGGCAATCCGTTCGCCACAGCCGGCATCGACTTTTCGCAGGACGTGACGATTGGCTTCGGCGCGCTGAACAACTCCGCCTCGGTGAGCGCCGACGACCAGCAGGTGCTCGACTGGTTCAGCATCGAGCTGATGGCCTAGCGCCGGTTCACACCATGCCCGTCAACGTACCGGTTGTCCGAACCGGCAACATCGTCACGCCACAGTTCGTGCCACCCGACAGCATTGGCGTGAAGGTGGCGGCGAACAGCTATGTGTTCGACACCCCCGACGACTTTTTCCGGCCCGACATCGCGCCGCACCTGGGCACCAATGTACTGGCCACGCCGCGTGTGGTGCCGCGCAAGTTCGCCGGCATGCACTACCACCGCGAGGTGCCCACGATCAACCACTCCGTGGCCCGCAACGTCGACTTGCCGGGCTGCATGTGGTGGAGCGTGCAGCCCGGCGCGCGCGGCGTGTTTGACTGGTCCGCGCTCGACGTGTTCATGGCCACGGCAGCGGCCGCCGGTCGCGAAACCATCTTCAATTTTCTGGGCACGCCGAGCTGGGCCTCGGCCCGGCCGGCCGAGGCTGGCCACTACAACGCAGGCGGCAACGCCGAGCCCGCGAACAGCGACGACCTGTCCGCGTTCGCGCGGGCCCTGTGCTCGCGCTACCGCGCGCTCGGCACGCCCATCACCGCGTTCGAGGTCTGGAACGAACCCAAGTACGCCGGCGGCGGCGGCGTGAACCAGGGCAACTACTTCAGCGGCACGGCCGAGGCGCTGGCGCGCATGGCCCGCGCGGTGTATCAGGCGGTAAAAGGCGTCGACCCCGGCGCGCTGGTGCTGTCGCCCGCTCCGACCGGCCTGGAGTACCCGTGGGTCAGCGGCGACCGCTCGGGCACCGACCACCTCGACCTGTTCATGGCCGCGTCTGACGGTGCCGGTGGAACCGGCCGCGACTGGGTCGACGTGGTGGCCTTTCACAGCTATTCGCACGACGGCTACAACAACCTGTTCGCGATTCCGCAGATGGTGGCGAACGTGCGCGCCGTGATGGCACTGCGCGGTTTGGGCGACCGGCCGATCTGGATCACCGAAACCAGTGCGATCACGCCGCAGCTGAGCAGCTTCGTGGTGCCGCATCAGCAGGACTTCATTGCCCGCAGCCTGCTGCTGGCGTTGGGCAGCGGCGTTGACCGCGTGGTCTGGTATGCCTGGGACGACCCGCTGGGCTTTGCCCGACAACCTGCGGTGTCGGCTTACTGGAACGAGATCACCGGGCTGCTGGCCGGGGCCACGATTTCACTCGTGAATTCGCTGCGCAATCGGCGCGTGGCGGCCGTCATCGACGGCAAGCGCCATCTCATTTGAGGTGCCCCCTTGTTTGTGGGGGTTGCGTAGTCTGTTCGGCGCGCCAGCGGGCAATCGCATGAACCGGCATGTCACGTTGCGCAGAAATACTGCCGACACTGCGAAAACAGCAGTTCGTTCTTTTACGCGGGCCGGCAATGGCCCGGCTGCCCGATGTCTTCGCCGCAACCCGCGTCACGCGCGAGATGCCAGTGATGGGCTCTTTAGGTGGTTCGCAGTCAAACGGGTTCCCGCGCCGCGGGGCCCTGTGCACTTCAAACTTTCTTCGGAGAAACAAGCATGAAACTGAATCAAATTTTGGCAGCGGCTCTGGTCGCTGTGTCGGCCGCGCCTGCGATGGCCAGCATCGCGCTGGGCAACACCGGCAACGGCGAGTTGTTCCTGGTCGTCTGGGACGAGGGCGACAAGGTCTCCTACGTCAAGGACCTCGGCGTCACGCTGAACGACTTCAACGGTGCCGGCAGCCTGAGCTACGCGCTCAGCGATGCCAACTTCGCCGGCTTCCTGGGCGTCGCAAACACCACCGCCACCGACATCAAGTTTGCCGTGATCGGTTCCGACTCGGCGGGCACCAAGCGTCTGTTCACCACCGTGGACTCCGTCGTTACCCCGTACAACAACGGCAACCTGACCTCGGGAACCGGTTACCTGAACGCCTTCGCCAACAACCAGGTGACGGTGTCGGCAAACACGACGCACGCTGGCCCGGCCGCAGTGAATGGCACCAGCTATGACGTGAATCCGAACGAAGCCTATTTCGGAACCCAGTTCGGCTCGACCTTCCTGAACAGCGCACAAGGCGGCTGGACGAACAGCGTGCTCGTCGGCACCGCAGCTGTGTTTCGCAGCTTCTCAACGGTGGGGACCGCGGGCGGCACCCAGACGTTGAAGACCGACTTCGCGGGCCTGTGGAACGTGACGCAAAGCAACGGTGCCTGGACGGCCGCTTACAGCGTCGCTGCGGTGCCTGAGGCCGACGGCATCGTGATGGCCTTGGCGGGCTTCGGCGCGCTGGGCTTCCTGTCGCTGCGCCGCCGTCAGGGCTGATCCGCCCGCAGCTTTCTTTTTGTTCTCATGATTCCTGTACGCGGCTGTGCCGCGTGCAAGGGATCCCCTTTGCTCAAAGGAAACCCCATGAAACTGAAATCAATCGCTTTCGCGGCCGCTGCGCTCATCGCCAGCCAGGCCCACGCCTTGACGCCGACGGACATGAACGCTGCCGCCACGCTGAAGGTCTATGTCGGCGGTGCTTCGGCCCTGTCGGCAGCCATCGGCGGCCTGCTGACGCAGAACTGCGACGCCACTACGCGCACCGACTACAAGCAGACCGGCGCCGCCACCTTCGGCACGATCTACAGCTGCACCCTGCTGCCGGTCAACGACTTCGGCATCACCGGCACGGTGGCCCAGCGCAACATCATGTTCCAGAAGCGCGATGCCGGCGGCTCGGGCATCGGCGTCTACCCGGTGGCGAATAACACGCCCATCGACTTCATCAACCCGACCACCTGCACCGGCCCGTCCTCGGGCACGGGCACCTGCACGTCCTTGTTCCTGAAGGCTGCCGATGGTGGCGTGTCCGATGTCGAGCCGGCGATGTTCGCTGCCGGGGCCAACACGCCGGTCGAATTCGTCGGCACCAGCGTGGGCAGCAACGCCACCAGCCAGGCGATCAACCAGACCGTCTTCGGTGTGGCTGTGACCGCCAAGCTGTACGCCAAGCTGCAGTCCGACCAGGGCATCGCCGCCACCGTGCGTCCGACGGTGTCTCAGGCCGCCGTAGGTCAAATGCTTCGCAGCGGTTTCGCTTTCGACACGATCGCCTGGAAGCTGTTGTTGCCGAACACCCTTGACGGCACGCAGAACAGCCAAGTCACGATCTGCCGCCGCGTCAACGGCTCGGGCACGCAAGCGTCTGCCAACCGCTTTTTCCTCGAGTATCCGTTTAACAAAGGGGCTCTTCAGGAGCCGTCGATCGCTGCCGATTCCACGGCAGTGGCTCACGGCACCACGGCCGCCAGCCTGTTCGTGGTCGAGAACTCGGCCACCGCCGACTCGCGTAACTGCATGACCGCAGCCGACACGGCCAACGGCTTCGCCATCGGCCACATCTCGCTCGAGAACGCAGAAACTGCGGCCTGGAAGTTCGTCAAGGTCGGTGGGCAAGAGCCCAGCCGCGACGAAGCCAAGGCCGGTCGCTATGCCTACTTTTTCGAGTCCACCGGTCAGATCAGCAAGACCTCGGCGGCCAACGTCAAGTCTTTCCTGACGAGCTTCTTCAACGGTGCCGGCAAGCCGGACAACCTGGCTCAACTCTCGGCCGCAACCCAGAACGGCGTGATGGCGAATCCGTCGATCTGCCCTGATCCGTTCGGCACCGGCACCGCGAACGAAGTCAAGTTCTGCTCGCGCGTGACCCGCAACGGCAACTCGGCCGAGTTCCCAGCCTTCTTCCGCTGATCGCGATGCGCGTCACCCGCGCCGGCACGCCGGCAGGGTGATGTGCTGATGCTTTGTCGGGGCCCGTGAGGGCCCCGTTTTCGTTCTGCGCTCGCACGCGCAAGCCGTGCCGAAACCGCAAGCCGTAGTCCGAACGGACTGTTCCAGCGAAGGCCGTTCTCACCACCCCTTCATGCGCGGGCTTGAGACTCTTCCCCAATGGATTCGCACATGAAACCCGCGCGGCGGGCTGGGCTGCTTTTTGCCTTCGCTTTGGCTGCACCGCCTGTGCTGGGCCAGGTGCCCGCGCCTGCAGCGACCAGCGCCATCGAGGCCACGCCTATCGACGTGATGGAGATCGAAGTGGAAGGCAACAGCGTGCTGTCGGCGCGCGTGATCGAGCAGACGGTCACGCCCTTTCTGGGCCCGAAGCGCAGTCTGGCCGACCTGGAAGCGGCGCGCGTGGCGCTGGAGCGCGCCTATCAATCCGCAGGCTATCTGACGGTGTTCGTCGACCTGCCGGAGCAGCGTGTCGATGAAGGCGTGGTGCGCTTGCAGGTGCTTGAAGGCCGCATCGCGCGCACGGCGGTGACCGGCTCGCGCTACTACTCGCAGGGCTACATCCGCGACAAGCTGCCGTCGTTCGCCGAAGGTGCGGTGCCGAATTTCAACCTGGCGCAGCAGGAGCTGGCGCTGGTCAACCGCACCGAGCAGCGGCGCGTGCAGCCGGTGCTGAAGCCGGGGCGTGACCCGGGCACGGTCGAGGTGGAGCTGAAGGTGGCCGACCAGTTGCCGGTGTCCGGCACCGTCGAACTGAACAACCAGCACGCCCCCGACACCGACCCCTGGCGGCTGCAGGCCACGCTGCGCTACGACAACCTGTTCCAGCGCGACCACGGCCTGGCGGCCACGCTGTCGCTGGCGCCGCGCGAGCCGTCGCAGGCCCGCGCGTTGATCCTCAACTACAGCGTGCCGCTGGACAATGGCCACACGCTGATCGCCTATGCCGTCAACTCGTCGAGCGCGGTGCAAACGCTGGGTGGCACCTCGGTGCTGGGCGACGGCACCACGCTGGGCCTGCGCTACGCCATTCCATTCGACGGCGGCGGCGGGTTGCATTCGTTGACGCTCGGCGCCGACTACAAAGACCTGAACGAGAAGGTGCTGTTCGGCACCGACAACTTCAGCACCCCGCTGCGCTACCTGCCGTTGCAGGCCGCGTACAGCGGCACCTGGGACGGCAAGGACAGCCAGACCGCATTGACGGCCAGCGTGATTGCGGCGTCGCAGTCGCTGTTCAAACGAAAGGTGGTGTGCCCGGGCAGCACTGAGCCGGTCGACCAGTTCAGCTGCAAGCGCTTCGGGGCCGACGGCAGCTTTGCGGCGTTGCGGCTCGGTGCCAAGCACAGCATGAATTTCGGTTGGGGCACGGTGGCGCTTCGCATCGCCGGCCAATTGGCCACGCAGCCGCTGCCGAGCAGCGAGCAGTTCGCCATCGGCGGGGTCGACACCGTGCGCGGCTACCTGGAAGGCGAAGCGACCGGCGACCACGGCGTGGTGGGCTCGGCCGAACTGCGCTCGCCGAACTGGGCGCGTGCGGCAGGTTCGATGTTCGAGTCGGCCGCGCCGGTGGAGCTGGGCGAACTGACGCTGTTCGCCTTCACCGATGTCGGGCGCACCCAACTGAGCCAGCCGCTGCCCGGGCAGGCCCGCCGCTCACCGTTGCTGTCGACCGGGGCCGGTCTGCGGGTGGCCGGGCGCAAGGCCTGGTCGTTCGGCTTCGATTGGGCGATGGCCCACAAAACTGCGACCACCACCACGAGTGGCGACTCGCGCATCCACGTTCGGCTGGGCTGGAAGTACTGACACCATGATCGATCGCACCACCGCCATCCGCGCCGCGTCAACCCGCGCCAGCGTCGATGTGTTCGCACTGAAGCCGCTGGTGCTGGCACTCGTGGCCGCGCTGCCGTTGCTCGGCCATTCACTGGCGCAGGCGCAGGTGCGCACACGGCTGCCTGCCGTGCCACCGAACGCACTGCCGGTGCCGTCTCCCATCGGCTGGCGCGTCAATGGCACCGGCAGTGCGTGGGCGCCGGTCACCGGCCCGCAAAAGTCAGACGCCGTCATCACGCAGACCAGCCCGCGCGCCATCTACCAGTGGCAGTCGTTCGACATCGGTTCCGGCAGCAGCCTGACCTATCGATTCGGCACGGCCGACGGCAGCGCGCTGAACCGTGTCACCGGCACCATTGCGCCGAGCCAGATCTTCGGTCGCCTCGCGTCCACCGTGCCGGGTGCCAATGGGTCGGTGGTGAGCGGCGGCACCGTGATGCTGATCAACCCCAACGGCATCCTGTTCGGGGCCAACGCGCAGGTGAACACCGGCGCCTTGATTGCGTCCACCCTGAACGTGGGCGACGCCGACTACCTGAGCGGATTCGACGCGTCGCTGCGCTCGACCGCGCCGACATTCGCGTATGAAGGCGGGCCCGACCTTTTCGGCAACAGCCGCGACTTCAACTTCGTGCGGGTGGAAACCGGCGCCGTGATCGAAACCGTCAGCGGCGGCCGCGTGTTTCTGTTTGCGAAGAACGTCGACAACGCCGGCACCATTCGCACGCCGGGCGGCCAGACCGTGCTGGCCGGTGGCGGCCAGGTGTTTTTGAACGACCCGTCGAACGAAAAGTTGTACGCATCCGAGGTGAACCAGTCGATCCCCGGCCTGCGTGGCTTGCTGGTGGAAGTGGGCGGTGCGGGCGGGCGTGTCGGCAACACCGGCGTCATCGAGGTGCCGCGCGGCAACGCCACGCTGGTGGGCATGGCGGTGAACCAGTCGGGTCGCATCTCGGCCACCACCAGCGTGTTCGAGAACGGATCGATCTTTCTGTCGGCGCGCGGCGGCACGCAGGGCGTGGACAGTGGCAGCGTCGTCAAGCGCGCCACCGTTGGCGGCCAACTGACGCTGGGCGAAGCCAGTCGCACCGAGATCGCGCCCGACGCCACGCTCGACGCTAAGGGCCGCTTGCCCACCGCTGATTCGGCCGCCGCATTCACCACCTCGCGCGTCGAGATGTCGGGCCAGCGCATCGACTTTCTGAAAGACGCTGCGGTGATCGCGCCCGGCGCCATCGTCAACCTGCGCGCCGAGTCGGTGCCGCAGTACGTTGTGGCCGACATTGCCAAGGGCAACATCGGCGCGGCCGATGCCGCAGCGCGCCTGACGCTGGGTGCCGGCGCGCTGATCGACGTGGCCGGCACCACCGCCACCCAAGTCTCGGCGGCGCGCAACTTCGTCACCACCGAATTGCTGGGCTCGAACGACCTGAAAGATTCGCCGTTGCAGCGCACCGGCCCTCTGTACCGCAGCCGCATCACCTTCGACGTGCGCAAAGGCGTGCCCATCCTCGGCGACACCAGCAGCTACCTGAACGGCATTCAACGCAGCGTGGACGAGAAGTTGTCGCGCGGCGGCACCGTCACGCTGTCGGCCACCGGTGCCGTGGTGACCGATGCGACGTCGAAGGTCGATGTGTCGGGTGGGCGCGTGACCTACACCGATGCACAGGTGCGGCCCAGCACGCTCATCTCGGCCGACGGCGCGCGCTTCAACGCCAACGACGCACCGGCCGACATCCGCTACAGCGCCGTCGAAGGCGGCGCAGCGAGCCAGTACGACCGCTGGGGCCGCGTGGTCCAGTTCGGCCCGGCGCGCGAGCGGCTGGAACTCGGCTACGTGGAAGGGCGCGACGCCGGCACGCTAAAAATCACCACGCCGATTGCGCTGGTCGGTGGCCAGATCGCCGCCGCTGCACTGGTCGGCGAACGCCAGCGCGCAGGGCTAGACGCGGTGGCCCGCAACGGCGCCGTCGAACTCGGCACGCGCACGGCCGACAGCAACCCGTTCGCGTCCAGCACGAATGATGCCGCCGGCATGCTGCGCGACTTTGCGGTCACCGCGAAGCCGCGCGTGCTGCCGACCGACCTGTTCAACCTCGACCTGCCCGGCGCGCTGCCGGCTAGCGGCTGGGTGGCCGCCGCCACGCTGAACGACAGCGGTGCCGGCAGCGTCAAGCTGACCTCGTACGGCAGCCTGGTGGTCGAAGACGGTGCCACGCTGACGCTGCCGAAACGCGGCAGCCTGGAGCTGAACGCCGCCGGGGCTGAAGGCGTTCGGCTGGGCGGTGACATCACGGCGCGCGGCGGCTCGGTGGTGGTGCAGACGGTGGACGGCAAGCCGCCCTCCGGAGGCCCGCTACTTTCGGGCGGCGTGACCTTGCGCGCCGGCCGGCACATCGATGTGAGCGGGGACTGGGTCAATCAGAGCCTGGACGGAGCGCGGGCCGGCAGCGCGGTGTCGGGTGGCAGCGTTCAACTGTTGTCGGCCAGCGGACTGGATCTTCAAGACGGCAGTTCCATCGACGTGTCAGGTGGTGCCACGGTGAGCAACACTGGTTTGGTCATCGGTACCAACGCGGGTAACGTCAGACTTTCCGGTCCATCGGCCATTCACATCGGGGTCGCCTTGCGCGGCGAGTCGCTGGCGGGCGGCGGCACGCTGCGCTTGCGCACGTCGGAGATCGACATTCGCGACCAGCAACGTCTGGGGCCACGCCCACCGGTTCGCGATGGTAACACGCCGGGTTCGCTGGTGATCGACGACGGCTTTTTCTCGCTCGGCGGCTTCACGAGCTTCGACATCGAAGGTGCGCAGCGTCTGGGTGTCGACCCGCTGACGCGCATCGCGCCGCAGGCCAAGCGCTGGGTGGCCACCGCGACATCCCGCTTTGCCTCCACCGGCACGCGCCCCGCTGACGTGCTGACGAGCAGCCTGCTGCCCGAAGGTCAGCGCAATGCCGCGAGCATTCGATTGGCGTCCAGCGGCTTGGTCGGCGGCCGGGCCAGCGGCGACCTCACGCTGGGCCGGGGTGCGTCGATCGAGACCGATGCGGGCGCGAGTGTCACGCTGTCGGCCGGCCGCTCGCTGATGCTGGACGATGCCAGCCGCATCGTTGCACCCGGCGGCAAGGTGACATTGGAATTGAGCCGAAATGCCGCCCTGGACGAAAAATTTGTCTACGCCCCGTCGTTCCAGCTTCGCGACCGGGTTGCTGTCGATGTGTCGGGCAAGACGGTGTTGCAGCCGTCGGCCAATGACCTTCGGCAGGGCAGGGTGTTCGATGGCGGCTCGATCTCGCTCGCCGTGCTGGGCGCCATCGCTGCCGCTCCGCGCGACGCCGCCATCGACATCGCCGCCGGCGCCACGCTGCGCGCCGACGGCGCACGCGATGTGCTCGACATCGCCACGCGCAGCAATGCCGGCACGCAAACGGCGCGCACCGAAGTGGCCAGCGCCGGCGGGCGCATCGACATCGACGCCAACGACGGCGGCGCGCGCGTGGCGGGCAGCTTGAGCGCGAAGAGCGGCGGCGGCACCGCCAGCGCGGGCAGCCTGACGCTGCGACTGCCCGAGGCGCGCGCCAGCGACACCAACCCGCTGCTGCGCGAATACCGGGTCGAGGTCAGCAACGCACCGCTGCTGGCCACGCCGCCCGAATTCGGCGTAGCCGCCATCTCGGCCAAGACGATTCGCGCCGGCGGGTTCGCCGACGTGACGCTGCGCTCGGCCGACCGCATTCACTTCGCCGACAGTGCCACGCTGGTGGCCGGGCGAAACATCAGCCTGCAGGCGCCGGAACTGTCGGTGGGTGTCGGTGCCGACGTGCGTGTCAGCGCGCTGGGCAGCGTGACCCTGGGTGCGCAGAAGCCGTCGGGTGCGCCACCCGCGCCGCCGCCGCTGAACCCGCCCGATGGGTCGCTGCGGATCGACGGCGGTCTGGTCACGTTGACCGGCCGAACGACCTTGCTCGGCATCGACAGTTTCGACGTGACCGCCACCGCCCGCCTGCAGTTCGATGCCACGACGAACACCGGCGGCGGACGCGGTGCCGGTTCGCTGCGCACCAGCGCCGACGTGCTGCTGCGTGCGCCGCAAACTGGCGTCACCACCGGCACCGATTTCGTGGTTGACGCGTCCGGCCGGCTGGTCACGTTCACCGGCGGCAATGCGAGCGCCGCGCCGGTGTTGTCGGCTGGCGGCGCACTCAGCGTGAACGCCGCGCAGATCGTGCAAGCGGGTGTCGTGCGCGTGCCGTTCGGCAGCATCGCCTTCAATGCCACCGAGTCGGTCACCTTGCGGCCGGGCAGCGTCACGTCGGTGGCGGGCACCGACCTCGCGGTTCCGTTCGGCAGCCTGCTCGGCGGCACGGCGTGGTCGTTCAACGGCGCGGCCGTGTCGGCCCCGCCCGAGAAAACCATCGTGCTGAATGCGCCGGGGCAGTCGGTGAATGTGGAGGCCGGCGCGAAGCTGCTGTTGGCTGGCGGCGGCCAGTTGCTGGCACAGGAATTCGTGCCCGGCCCGGGTGGATCGAAGGACGTGTTCACCGGCGCACTCGACGGGTCGTTCGCGGTGATT